>JASMFB010000029.1 GCA_030751995.1 Candidatus Thalassarchaeaceae archaeon | reverse complement strand
ATCCATCCCTTGTGAATGGACAAAACCATTATTGATATCATACTCACAATATTTTACAATTAATTGAAAATACACGGATTTACAATGAATTAATTGATAAATCGTCGATTACACGAAACCCATTATGGAGGCCACAGCTACTCTACCATCCACCTTGGTTGAGCGGACTCATTGAGCACAATCAACGATTGAACGACGAAAGGCTCAATCAAGATTGAGTGCATCCGCAGCTACTGAGGCTGAAGTAGATCCAAGCCCCCGCATCTGCAAATGCTTGACGACTTCACCTTGCCAATCATCTGACATCGAAAATTCGCTTGGAACGATAATTGCGCTTTCACCTAACATGCAAAGACGAGCAACCAGAGAACCATCGGCGAAACCGGCACCGGCGAGTGCGCTACCAATCATATGCAATAGATCGATACGTCCAGAATCAGCCAACAATCCTGAACGTTCAGCGAATTCTGCACTCTTCGATAGCAACTCCGACCATCGTTTTGCATCCCACTGACCTTCACGAAGTCCAAACAGACAATGCTCACCTGCGGCACGAATCGCGAGTTTCCATTCCCCATCGTCAATGTAATTCGAGGTGTGTTGACTCGAAGTAGTTCTCCAAACAACAACTAAGGGGATTTCTTCATACCACGACAGAACAGCGCCAGGGCCACCCAATCCATCGGATAATTGTGGGCAACCAGGTTCCAAACGCAATTCTATTCCACCTGAATGTAAGGCAGCAACATCACCAAGCCCACCAGATAACCGGCGTTCTACTCGGTGTGCAATGTGGACTGCACGTGAGCGAGCAAGGTCCTCATCGACACCTAGCGCTCGTTGAAGGGCAAGACCACAAGCGATTGCACCGGCGGCAGAGAGGCCGAAGCCTTGGGATGCCGGGAGCTCCCCTACGTGAGACAAGATCCAATCATATCCACCGAACGAGGAGTCAAAGGTGTTCAACTCCTCAAGAACCAAATGATGTAATTCTTCTCCCGGTGCATCACCATTGATTGTGAGGGCACCACTCCCTGGTTCACCTGTAGCCTTGATAATTACACCACGATTCAGGGAAATGCCCGCTCCCCGACTGCCCTGCTCAAGCAGACTATCGGCATCATCTTGGATACTGAAAATCAGCGTTACATGCCCACCCACATGGGCCTGACCTTGCATCACGAACCCCCGAAGGGGATGTTGCACTTGAGTGTATGACTCAAAGGTCCTCTGCCAATTGCCCGGAGAGGGTCGAAAATCTAGCGGAAAGCGACTTGCATCCCATTTCAAATGCTTTGCGAGCAGTCATCGAACCATCAGTGTCGAAGCTGAAGAGATATTCACCAGGAACATTTTCTAGGGCGATTGCATCTGCAAAGTCCTCGATTCTCGCCGTACCATCTCCCACATGGTGCATTTCACGTACGAGGGTTTCGACCTTTTGCACATCCTCAAGTTTCTTGTTCTTGAAATCAGATTTGCCGATTGACAATTCCAAATCCCAAAGTGCCTTGGCCTTCCCCGGTCTTGCAATTGTTGCAATCTTTCGTGAACTGAATGATACACCGGAGACCGGATTCCACTTGGAATGGTCTGAACCAACACCCATTACTGCGTATGCATAGAATTCCAGATATTGACCTAAGAATAGTTTCGTGATTGGAATGCTACGATACAATTCGGGAATTTGCAACTTCTCTTCGCCGAGAACGTTGAGGTCACCCGCGGTAACAAGATGGCCATCTACTGTGCCTCTTGCACTGCAATGGTAGATGATTTGACTCGCAGGTGTGCCCCATTCTTCTCGAGGCAAACCCTCATTTCCAGGATCATCTTCTAGGAAGCAGAATTCATCATGAAATGTTGGAATGGGAATCATTGCCAAGCGATGTGCAATCACTTCATCAGGAAGTGCACCAACGGATTCGTAAGTTTCCCCAGTTCCGCTGTCTTCGATTGTGCCGAGTTCAAAACGAACCCGATGAATCGCCATCTTGGGAACGTTGCTCATCAATGTGCGACGTAGCGCATTGGCGAAGGCGCGATCAGTGTCCTTCAGAAGAACTGTCACGTGGTTATCACGCTCTTCAACAATTTCGATTTTTACCATATTTTCATCCTCCTCAATCAAACACGTCGACCACGACGGCCACCCTTTTTCTTGGTACCATCGTGCGGAATCGGCGTTACATCCTCGATTCGTGTAATCGTCATACCTGCACGTGTCAAAGCACGAATTGCAGCTTGTGCACCTGGGCCGGTGTTAGGTGATTTGTTCCCACCGACACCACGATACTTGACAATGACCTGTGTAAATTCCTTCTCACGCAGCATGTCAGCAATGCGCTCAGCGGCACGAGTTGCGGCGAATTGACCGCCAGCATCGCTTCCTTTCTTGGTTACCTGACCACCGCTGACTTTGGCAACGGTTTCAGCACCTGTCAAATCGGTGGCTGTGAGTAACACATTGTTGTAAGAACTGTAGATGTGAAGAACGGCTTTGTGTGACATCAAGATTTACCTCCTTCAACTTCAGTATCCTCTGCTGATGGAGCTGCTTCAGCCGCCTCAACGACGCCAGCAACAAAATCCTCGGAAGGTGTTTCGGAAGGTACTTCATCGTCTTCTTCACTATATTCGGCAGCAGCCCGGGTTTGCTCAATCTCTTTGCGAATTGGGTGGTCGGAATCCGTAAGTGGTGAAGTGTGATGGTAGGTCAGCAGATTCTCATCATCACGTGTGATGATGTAACTAGGGACGGTCATTTTCTGATCACCTATTCCGATATGGCCGTGAATGACCAATTGTCGCGCTTGCCGCATGGATGATGCCAATCCACAGTAGTACACCTGACTCTGTAATCGCCGACTTAGTACGTGTTCAACTGTCAAAAGTAGGATATCATCTAGTGTCGCACCATCCCCTAGTAGACCACGTCGATAAAGAGATTCAATGAGATCATCTTTCTCACGAGAAAAGTGACCTTCAGATGTGTCTACTCGACCAATAAGTTTCATTGCGTTCTGTCTCCATCGGCGCAATTTGGATTTTGCCTTCCAAATCTCTTTCATTCCACCAATCTTCTTGAGGCCGAACTGTTCTTTCAAGGCGTGTTCTTCCTCGATTCGAGCCTTTTTCCAAGGGTGGGTCGGGGTGTCATACTTGGGTCTTGCAAATTTTGGATGTCCCATACATTCCACCTCCTATCATACCTTCTTGCGCTGCACACCGAGTGTGAGGCCGGTCCGTCCATTTGAACGGGTTCGTTGACCGCGTACACGCTTGCGTGCCGCGTGACGCAGACCACGGTATGCTTTGGTGGCTCGAAGACGTGCAATATCATCGTCCTGAGTCATACTGACATCCATGGAAAAGAGATGCAATTCGTCACCGGTCTCGATGTCTCGCTGTCGATTGAGCATCCATAGTGGAACTTCAGTAGGGTAGGATACAATGGCTTCGCGAATCTGATCTTGTTCGGCATCGGTCAGATGACCGCCCAACTTATTTTTGTCAACACCCGCAATCCCACAAATGGCGAGAGCGGTACGTACGCCAACTCCCTTCACACTAGTCAAACCCATCCCAATTCGGGTCAGGCCATCTACGTCACTGTCAGCAAGTCGGAGAATGTAGTTGAAATCTGCTCCGAGTTCCGACTCGTCAATTTTTGCCATTTTTGGGTCCTCCCCTGTTCACCGGTCGCCCAGTGGCCTCATGTGAAGCATCCTCGCGACTCGCCTCCCCTATATGAACAGCACGCAGACCATCGAATGCCCCTACGGGGCAATAATTACGCCTGTCGACAGATGACATATCCCTCGCCAACTTCGGTGATGAATCCTTGAGTCGCTGCTGATGTAGATTCGAATTGCTTCAATTCCCGATCAAGGGCTGACTGCAATTTAGGTTGCAAATCCGGATCGATTCGACAACGTAATTTGAGATTTGAAAGATCGGCCGCGTGTGCAATTGCCGCTAGGATACTCAACGTTTCAAAAGAGACTTCAGGAGCCGTTTCTACGATTTCACCCGATATCTGAATAAAATCTCCGACTTCATTGATATTAGAGAGCGCTTCACTGCTGATGAAGGTAGGACGACGGCCGGTGAGTTTTATCCAATCAGAGGAACCACCCTTCACAGCAAGATTTCGCCATGATTCGGTCAATCCACTAGCGACCAGACTAGGGTCGACGATTGTAAGGTGATTTCCCACTTCAATATTAGGTTCCCCGACCACAGAATTCCCAGGTGTGCCGGCCAACAGACCCAACTCACCATTGGGCGATAATCGGACTAATCGGTGTGGTTTCGAATCCGCTGCGGCACCCACCCAAAGCGAAAGACGATCAATACGCCCTCGACCTTGAGTCATCCATTGCCATGTTCTTGGAACATCATTCCAAATTGATGAAACGATATCATCCACCTCCATGCGTTGAGCATCAGATATTCGCGGAGACAAATCCAGAATCAATGCCGGATTTTTCGCCATAAAAGGGGCCCACGAAGCGAGAAGGAGATCAAGGCGGGGTTGCATTTCCTCAAGCGTATGTTGTTGCGCGTTTTGAGGGCGAGCCGGGTCAACATGCAACAGTGCGATGGGTGTGGTTGCACCTATGCTTTGGTGATATGTTTGCAAGATTGATTCTGCCGCTGCCCCGTCTCCCCATAGAATTCTACTGGTTTCAGCCCAATCTCCACTTGCCCAAGTTGCGATGCGTTCTAGATTTATTGCTGCGAGTGGTGCTACAGCTCCCGATAATTCAACCCCCACTCCTGGCCGATTCAGAAGGGTACAAAGAGCTGCTAGTTGGGTCGCACTACCACATGCGGGATCAATAATTAGTCCCGCGGGCAGAGGGGTAGATGCAAGCAATTTCGCGCGAGCAATTGCGACCGGCCATGGTGTCGCCAAGCGGCGCATTTCATCCGTTGCATGAATGGTTGGCCCGTCGGGTTCCTCGCGCGCGGGCGCGCTAGATTCAGCATAAGCCCGCGCATTTTCATCCGGCACCATCACCACCGGTCTGATTCCCGCCATGAGGTGAGCAACGCGTTCGTGGCTTTTCCCTTTCGCAATGGAAATTAGGCCGGAAGGAGCCTATTGAGGGTCAATTCGAATCTCATCCAAGTATCCTGATATTGGTGCCCGTCGTTATTGCCATAGGCCAAATCAGGAGGCAAGAGAACAGTATGTGTTGTACCGCTTGTAAATGAAGGATCGATGTTGTTCACATCCAAGCCGACTAGGCCCCACCCAAAACCTTCGATGTAACAGACCCACGGAATTGGCGAATCACAGCGTGGATCCTCACCGGCATAGGCACCGAGTGTTCCACTGTCTATTTGATCCCCTGAATCTGCATCCCATACAACATAATCCACGTCTAGGTGTTCGCTTCGAGCATGCCGATCTTTCTGGGAGCCATCCGAAAACATATCCACATCCAAACTGACTTTGGCAGACGGCAATGAGACATGGACCACCTCAATGGTGAACTCTGCTTCTTCAACCATAGTCTCGAGTCTAAGAGGAATCACCACGGCGTCTCCGGCAGCGATGGATGTGACGATGCTCTGACCATCACCATCGAGTGAAATTGCGGCATGATTCACCTCAATAGACAGTGGAAGTTCTCGTTCCCCGTCGACATTGTGGATGGCCAAATGGGCATAATCACCTTCGCCCTGGTGTTCCCAAATACACAACAATTCACCGGGAAACCAGAAAATATCGTCCTGTTCCGCTAGATTTGAAGGCCATGCCCAATCGTTATTGCGGGCCTCGCAACCATCGAAAAGAAGAGTGGCCTCCCAAGTCCATCGACCGTTCACTTGGATGTCTTCTTCAGCGACTGCTGCAAAAGCATCTTCGAATTGGTCAAGGAATGAACTGGCCGCAAATCCGACCCAAATTGCCGACATTAACAACATCGCAATGGTGCCAAAACTAGCAAGGATGGAAAGGCGTGGCACGGTCATCTCGTTGAGGCCCAGTGGTACAACTGGGTGTTCTTCCGACGCGGGTCGGTCCGAGATCCAAGAGCCGCTCACGGCATCCTCTATACTGTCGACCTGTTTGAACGTTCGCCCGTCCCTCTAAGAGGGACGGAACCTCAATCTTGAGCTAATTGCATATCGTGACGGGTCCCAAGCCAAGCCACAATACCCAGTTCGATTCCAAGTGCAACCAGCATGAGCAGGAGCATATTTGGTTCGAGTATTCCGCCCTGCAAGATGAGCAATGCAAGGCTCAGGGCTAAGACGAGATCCAACGCACCCATGACACGCATTCCCCGGCGTAGTTGGAGAATGCCGCCCACCCAGGTGGCCAATGAAAGAGCCAAGACACAGACAACCAGCCATGGCGACCAACCGGCAACCGCAAAGACGCCGACCGGGAGGATGATGTGTGCATTCCACAACCATGCTGTTGTCCACTTGGGCATCTCAGCAAATACTGTGTAAACATGGGCGCCGAGCATCACAATTCCAACGGTGAAAATTGCCCATTGAAGGCCCACTCGATAGTCATCGCCCTCGGTCCAAGCCAAGAAGGCGAATAGACCACCCAAGATGGCGTACACAGACAGGGCAACGCCTGCCGGTTGCTTCCAATTGAAGGAGCGCTTCATACAAAGAATCCCTGCTAGAACCCCGGCCGGACCTGCTGAAATCATGACGACCATGAGGGCGAAACTGCCACGCCCTGCGGCTCCTCTGTGATCTGGCATGCTGTTGGTCCGACGGAAACCTTCAATCCATTCCCATACCAAAACCAACGCCAATAACGTAACTTCGTGGAATATCCAGGGCAATTGCCAATCGATTAGGCCGTGCGAATCATCGAGCAGATTTATTGTGAAGGGGAATGGAACGGCATTGAAGAGGAGAGCCCCAGCAAGTCGTGAAATCACAAGCATCGTGACTATGCCTTCAACCGCACTGGGTATTCGCCAAGGCAAATCCTCTCGTCCATACAATGAGATGAGAGATAGGCCAAGGAGACCAAAGGTCAGAACCATCAAATCGAGCTGATGGAATTTGCTTCCAGCGGGGCCGAAATGCCCGACCAAGTAGATGAGTGCTAACGAACCCATCGTCACGAAAAACGGCATCTCAACTCCATTGATGTCAGGCAATCGAAGTTGGTGGACCTTGGCTCGCTGACGCGATACCCATGTGAGTGCCAATGCAAACAGGCTGACCATCAACATCAATCCCGAATTCAATTCTCCATTCAGCCAAGCCACCCAACATGCTGCAAAGGTAGTCACGGCAATGAATGAAAGTACGATGATGGGGCGGTGATGAATATCTCCGACCAAGAGATCCAGACCTTCAGAATTGTATTGAGATCCCGATTTACGACGACGCTTTCTTTGTTTGTCAATCAATGTGTAAAGTTCGGCATCGGCCATCTTCATCCCCCCACGAGAGATGGCTTGAGAGATGGATTTCGCGAGTACTCCCGAAGGGTCTTCTGTTGCCTTTGCAGCCAACTCCTCGTCCGCGAAATGATACAGATTTCCACCTTGAGAGATGTCCAGTGGCTTATCAGTAGCCTGACCGGTGACAGTCATGGCAGAAGAGACAGCACCTGTCTCTGCAAGCAATTTAGGCGCCGCATCAGAGATTTCAACCAGACTGCCCTTCTCTAGAGCAGAAGCCAACGCTTGCCGTCTTTGCAATTCCGCCAGTCTTGCTTCGCGTTTGCCAACCTGTCGAAGTTCCATTCGCAATTCTCCAGTTGCCGCCAGATAGATTGCAGAACCCACAAACGCTCCAATCGCCAGTGCGGATTGCGAAATATGCATGTCATCGGCATAAGCAGCCCAGATTTGCACACTCAACATACATACCACCGCGATTGCAGGAGGTAGCAACTTCTCCAGTTTCCTAGCCCTTGGGAGATAGATTCCGAGTAAACCTCCAGTGGCTAACAACATCACAAATCCAGTTTGCATTCGATCCAATGGCTCTGGGTCGAGTAGGGGGATAGGTCGGCTGTGATCTAGTCCGAATAACACAATTTGCAGAGTCAACAAACCCATTGCCAAACTGAGCAATTGCGAAGGTGCCCCTTCCGAACCTCTGGTGAGTAGAATTGCCACAGACGAGGCGGTGAGCAAAATAATCCAGAAGGCATCAGCCCCGTAATTCCATTGCAGTACAGCGAATGTTAGGGCCAGACTGAACAAGATGATTCGGGGGTTTCCCTGATGCCGACCTTGCGCTTCAGCAACAATGTGAACGCTCGCAAGGGCGGCGATTCCCAACAAGGTGTACCACCCGATATCATCACGACCATCAATGAACATGAGCCAGACCGCCAAACCCGAAAGAAGTCCGAGATTCCACAATCGCATCAATCCAGAATCTCGAAGACGAGAACTCAATTCGGTCGCGCCAATCAATTTGCCCGCAAGATTGACACCGGTATCACCCAACTTGAGATTGATTGGATATTGGATTAATGCGGCGATGGTGAGATACAGTGCCACATATTTCGGTTCAAGGACAATCAATACGTCGATTGGAATGTCTCTGGCTTCTGAGAATGATTCCAGTGAAGAAGTCCACAACGCGTGAACAAACATCCACAACCAGGGGGCAAGGACTGTTGCTCCGGCGATGCTGGGGGATACACGTTTCAGTGCCAACGCACCTGTGGCCAGATGAACAGTAGTAAGTCCGATGAGCAAATACAGCCCCTCATCTCCACCTTCAGACACCGCTTCAGCTGGGATGAGAATAGTCAAGAGTAGAATTAGGACCAAACTACCGAGCCATAGCACGCGATCCGTGACATTGGATTGATGTTGAATCAACATTCCAATAGTGACAATTGCAGCAAGAACTGTGAAAGCCTCGTATCCGGAAACCACTGTGGTACTGATGAGGTCTGTTTCAAGACTCACGAGAACAATCAGTAGCACTGGCAGAGAGGCGAGGAGTGGTTTGAGAACCTCCATCGCATCAACACCTCTAACCACCAGATATGAGCCACCATAAACGGCAAGAAGGGAAACCAGAATTCCCAGAGAATACCCCGTTTCGTCACGGCCACTGGCAAGCAATAGCAAGGCACCAACCATGCCCATGCCGACTGAAACGCCCCACAGTCCGGGTTTTCCAAGACCACTAATCGAGATGCCTTTGCTGAACCAGTTGTCCGCGCGCGAGAAGCGTGCAGCCATTGACCCATTGATGCAGGTGACTGCCAATGCGAGCAGGAACAACGGCATCGGATCGGTCAGCGGTAGAATCTCAAGGGCTCCAATCTCAAGTGAATCTGATTGGATAGCATGAAGACCAATCCACAGATGACTCGCTGCAATTCCAAGAGAGGCCAAATTCCCGCTTTGACGGTGGAATGCCAATCCATGCAAAAGCATGGTTGCAAGCATAATCATGGCCGCTACACCCATCTCTCCGCCGACGGAACCAGCGGCTGAAGCAAGAGCCAAGGAGACCAGAGTGGCTTGAGCCATAATTGCATCATGCTTGTGACGATATCCGACCAAGATGTTGACACCGACGAGTGCAATCAACGATCCGCCGAGCTGCGGTGTGTCAATCCAACCCCAATGATGTGCATCAATGGCGAGTCCATAGAGTAATTTCATTGAAATGATGACCCATGTGACTCCGAGAATGTGCATGCCCTTGTCCGGAATCCAGCGCTCCCCAAGGATGAATCCCAATGTTGCCAGCCCAATCAGTCCGGCGGTTGCAAGCATTGGATCCAGAGCAGTGGCTACAAGCCAGCCAATTAGGCTGTAGACCACAATCATGGTCACCATGAGAGCCCAATGGAGGCGACGTTCTCCTTGAACGGCCACTTCTGTTATCGTGTCCAATTCAGGTGTTTCAAAGACGGTTCCATCGGACAGGATATCACCAGGTTTGGGTCCCGAATCTCTTTCGAATGGATCGAATATTTCTCCGATTGCCACATCGTCATCGGTTTCATCGGGTCGTTCTACTGAAACACCTGCAGTGGCATCAGTCGGTGAACCGCCCGGAAGGGCAGGCCGTTTCGCATCCGCCAAATCTTCAGCCGACATGAAAGCACCAAGGTCGACTCCCCCACCCATCTGGAATGCGCGGGAATCGATAATTTGGTCCTCGGAGGACGACTGGTCATCTTCGTCCTCATCCTCCGCCATGTTACCAAGCAGTGGATGCGTCGCATAAGAGTCGCCCCCCTTCGGAATGCGATACAGCGAGTCGGGATTCAACGTAGTTCTGCCGAACCCCTTAGTCGAACCTTCCGAAATGCACTATAAGGGTCCAGCGGGGCGCGCCCGATATGGCCCCCCCGGTCATCGGTTGCGCAGGTCGCGTAGGGGGCTATGGCCTAGACAACCACGGACTCACTCCGAATGGTCAAGTTCATTGGAATCTAGAATGGGAAGCACTGTATGATGCAGCCTTGCGAAGAGACGAGGGAAAACTCACGGCGCACGGTGTATTAATGGCGGAAACAGGTGAACGAACTGGACGCTCTCCAAACGACAAATTCGTGGTCAAAATAGGAGATGAAACCAACCCACTTACTGGAGATATTTGGTGGGGGGATATCAATGTCCCAACTACATCTGAAGTGTTTGATAATTTGAGTGCTAAGGTTCGCAATTACCTCTCTAATCGAGATGAAATTTTCGTTCAAGATTTGTTCGCAGGGGCAGACTCAGATGAACGATTGGCGATCCGAGTCGTCACCGAGAATGCATGGCATTCTTCTTTTTCTCGCAACATGTTCGTGAGACCGTCTATTGCAGAAATCGAGGCGCACGTTCCTGAATTCACTATCCTCCATGCTCCTAATTTTCATGCGAACCCTGATGTAGATGGAACCAATTCACACGTGTTCGTCATCATATCCTTTGAAGAGCGAACAGTCATTATCGGCGGAACTGAATATGCAGGCGAAATCAAGAAATCAATTTTCTCGATTATGAACCATCTCTTGCCGGGCCGCGGACATCTTCCCATGCATTGTTCGTCAAACACAACGGGGGACAATACTGCAGTATTTTTCGGACTATCTGGAACTGGGAAAACAACCCTGTCTGCAGATCCCAATAGAGCGCTTGTCGGAGACGATGAACATGGATGGTCAGCGAAGGGCGTATTCAATTTTGAAGGCGGTTGCTATGCGAAATTAATCGATTTATCTGAAGAGGATGAGCCAGCAATCTTCGCCACGACAAGAATGCCTGGTTCCATCTTGGAGAACATCGTCACCGATAGCGAAGGAGTTCCTGATTTCACTGATAAGTCGTTGACAGAGAACACGCGAGGATCGTATCCGATTGAGTACATCGAGAATCGAACGATGGATTCAATGGCAGGCCACCCTCAAAACGTGGTCTTTCTGACCTGCGATGCATTCGGTGTATTGCCACCTATCAGTCGATTAAATCCCTCTCAGGCGGCCTACCATTTCATTTCAGGATATACAGCTAAGGTGGCTGGGACCGAAGTCGGAATTGTCGAACCTCAAGCGACCTTTTCTGCTTGCTTTGGGGCCCCTTTCATGCCGCGTCATCCAAGTGTTTACGCCGATCTCCTCTCATCAAAAATGGCTGAACATGGAGCGCGATGCTGGTTACTCAATACGGGTTGGGTGAGTGGGGGCTATGGAAAGAGCAAGCGCATCCGCATCAAGTGGACCAGAGCTTTACTCAATGCAGCCCTAGATGGCAGCCTCAACAATGCAGAATTCGTAATCGACACCCGATTTGGATTTGAGATTCCCCAAACCTGCGAAGGGGTTCCCGATGAAATCCTCAATCCGCGTGACACTTGGGGCGATGGTGCAGATTACGACAGAGCAGCAGATCATCTGGCCAATATGTTCGATGAGAACTTCCTCCAATTTGAGGAAGGAACTAGTCAGGATGTCCTCGATGCCGCCCCCAAGCCGCTGTCTTGAACCATCATTGGCTAGAAAACCTAAGGAGAGGTCCCTAGTGGGACCTCTGATGGAAGTCACCGCAGCCGCTCTATTTCCGTCTCTTTCGGAATCTGGAGGAAGAGTGACTGGATTGAGGATGCCCAAAGATGATCCGGCATGGGTTTTGCTGGATAAATCGAATATGAGTGGGCTTGCGAAGCAACTTGAATTTCTTCTGCAAGGTATTGGATCCAATCGAAGAGGACTAGATCCTTCGGTGACAATCGATGAATCGAATGGACTCGTACACATCGTCGATGGTTCGTTAATTGGACCGAGTGTGCATATCGAAGGACCATCCTATATCGCTGGTGAAGTGAGACATGGTGCCTATGTTCGCAGTCATTCATGGATTTGCCGTGGTGCTGTAGTCGGCCATGCAACAGAGGTCAAGCACAGCCTCCTACTTCCTGGAGCAAAAGCACCCCACTTCAACTACGTTGGAGACTCAATCCTTGGACGCGATGTTAATCTGGGAGCAGGGTGCAAACTTTCGAATTTACGTAACGATGGACGCGAAATCCGAATCCACAATCTTGGCATTGACACTGGACTTCGCAAGTTCGGTGCGATTTTGGGCGAAGGGGTTCAGATTGGATGCAATGCTGTCTGCAATCCAGGTACTGTGCTGGGCCAAGGATGCAATGTCTGGCCAAATGTGACGGTCAGTGGCGGACACCCGTCTGGCAGTGTACTGCGAGAGTGATTGGAATGAAGCGGCCACGACTGCACGGCACAGACGGCATCCGCGGGAGAATCGAACTATTCGATGGAGACGATGTGGGCGCACTCAACGCATTGATTGAACAACGAATTCTCAGCAACCGTTCGATGCGCATCATTGGAGAAGCCACCGGACTATATCTCGTGGAAGATGTAGGGGATTTGCCATTGGTCATGATTGGTTGGGATCGCCGAGATGGAAACGCTGAACTCGTCGATGCACTGGAATCCGGATTGGAATCTGCAGGCTGCCGCACCCTTAGGATTGGAGAAGTACCAACCCCTGGCTTACACCATGCTGTCCTTGCAAGTGCAGCAGATGCTGGAATGATGGTGACTGCAAGCCACAACCCTGCCACCGATTCGGGCGTGAAATTCTTCGATTCAGAAGGATACAAATCAATGCCTGAGGCCGAAGACCGAATTTCTACACTCGCTTGGGAACTGGCGGACGGTGGTTTGGCTGCACCACAAGAGAAATCTGAATCACTGGAGGGAATCGATGGACTTAGCCTATATCGTGACGCTCTAAAGATGCGATTACAAGTGTTTGAATCTCTATTTGATGTGGATTTTGAATCTGTGGATTGGAGGGATATTGTGGCTCAACAGGGTTTGATTCTCGATTGTTCAGGTGGAGCTGCAACGGATTGGTTAGCACTTGGATTGTGTCGACGGGGATTGAAAACAATTGAGGTCAGCAGCCGATTCTCACCAATCAATCACAATTGTGGAGCCGGCGATTTCTCACCGACGGCGAAATGGACGACCCAAGAACTTCTAATGTCGGCCGACGAAGAACCCACACACCAGCTGATTTTTCAAATTGTTCTTGCTTTGCAGGAAAATGATGGGGCGACATTTTGGGAACCGGGACAGATTGTTGGAGCCGCTCTTGATGGGGACGGGGACAGGTGTCTACTCATTGAAGGGACATCTGATGGACTGCAGATCGTCGATGGAGATCGAATGTGCGATGACATCATGCGCGCTGCAATTTCTACACGACCAGGATCGTGGAAAATGGCGGCCAGTATCGAAAGCGACCTTGGGCTGACGGCGGACCTCCCGCGTCTCGGGGAGCACGTTGCCATCACGACCGCGGTCGGAGATCGCTGGCTATCGGCTGCACTATGTTCGGAATCAGGTGAAAAATTCCTGAGATCTCTAGAATTTCCCCGAGTGATTGGGACCGAAGATTCCGGGCATCTAGTCATGCCTGCACCTTGCCCAAATCAGGATGATTCATGGGGGTTGGTTGGTGATGGGGCAGCCACACTGCTTGCTTCCCTTCTCGCTAGAGCCGTATTGAGCAAAGATTTCGCAACTTCCGCATTTAGGGGTGGCTGGAAGAAACGAATTTCAATTCAACCGAGTGTCAGAGAAAGATGGACGGGCGCGAATGAACTCTCAGAATTGGTTCGAACGACTGCAGAACAGTGGTGTGGCGCCAAACTTGTTCAAACTGAAGTCGAGGGAGAGGCGGCATTACAGCTGCTAGAAGGGGCACTGAACGGCCTCCCCATCTCTATTGCTGTACGAAATTCAGGGACGGAAGCGAAGACGTCGATTTCAATTCGGTTCGCTCGAGGAATCAAGGCTGATGGGGACGAATTGATGTCTCAATTGGAAGATGCACTGAAGCCCCACCTCTCGCCATGATGTCAATGGACAGTTTTCTGAATGCATGGAATGAAAATCGCTAATACGAATAGATGTCCGAAGAGGCCTGAGTGACATGCTGCCGGGGGACGTATTGACTAAACTCGACGCCATGGATGACTACGATCGAATGTTGGCATTCGACCGAATCGGAAAGGACCACCGAATGAGTGCAGCGGAAGTTGAATCACACTACAATGCTTGGAAGAGCGGGGGTTCAGTGCCTTCGGCGTTCACACATACAGAAACGGGGCCCAGTGTGCCATCGGGACAGACTGCGAATTATATCCAAGATGCTTCTCGATATCGCCCTTCATACGATCCTAGCAGAGAAGGGCGGGCCCGTCAATCGCAGATTGAACAGGCGGTCATGTGCCCATTATGCAACTCTGCATTGGGCATCCCCTCAACCCGTCCAATCAAGGTCACATGCCCAAATTGTATGGCTGAATCTACTTTTACTGCTTAATTGCGGCAAATAATCCAACAATTGAAAACACACTCGCACCCCCCTTAGGGGTGCGGGAGGCACTCGACATGGTCCGAACTTTGGTTATCACCGTTGATCGTGACAACGATTTGGGGGTGAAGGCGGGCATTCGCGGAAGTGTCGTTGGACGCCGCCAAGTTCTCACCGCAGCACTCCGTTTGGGCATCGCCGATCCCGAGGAAAGCGATACGAATGCAATCCTGGGTGCACTACACCAACACGACCTCTTGGCCGAAGGTGCAGAACCTAATGATGCGGTAGAAATAGCAATTCTCACGGGCGATGAGCGAGTTGGCATCAAATCAGATCGAAATATCGCTCAACAATTGGAAGATGTCATCAGTGAATTCCAACCCGACCGAGGGGTTCTAGTCACTGATGGGATGGAAGACGAATCAGTCCTGCCGATTCTATCAAGCCGGCTGTCCATCGATCATGTCGAGAAAATCATTGTTCGACAATCAAAAGGCATCGAGGGAACATACTACTACATTGCCAAGGCGATTGAAGACCCACGATGGCGAGCAAGGCTTCTGGTACCAATTGCCGTCTTCATGATGATTTTGGGACTGGGCATGATTCTTCCAAATGGCATTGTGATTTTGGGTGCAATGCCATTGCTTGTCGGAGTATATCTATTGTTCAAGGGACTGGGTGCAGAAGATCGCCTAGAGCGATTGATGCGAGACATGAGGGAATCGGCCGATGCTGCAATCCTGTCCTCGCTGTTGTGGGCCATCACCGGTGTAGCAATCTTGCTTGCCGTGGTGGAAGGATACGATACGTTTGGCGAATTCGAATCTGCTGGAGGGGGTAGTAATATTCTGATGGGCCTGACCGTGCTACAGAAATCCCTCACATGGATTGTACTGGGGGCACTCGCCTTCGCATTGTCATTGATGGTATTGCGGTGGAAGAAAGGCAACTTCAGTAGCCGATCAATTCTGATTATAGCATTCGGTGCTGTACTTTGGACCATGTCCACGGCGGCACTGCGCGTTGCAATTCGAATCACAGATGGCGGCGGGTACGAGTATGACGTGACCACTATCATGAATGACTGGGGACAAACTCTGCTTGCATTGTTTGTCTTCTGGGCCGTTCGTACCGCTGTACGTTCATGGGAATCAAAACAGGATACTGGGCGTTACTGGGGCGTCTGAGATTCTTCCTTTGGCGGAGATGACTGCTCTTCTCGGTGTTTCGCACGCTGTCGAACACGGAGATATTTCAATGGATGATCCATCCATTCTCTACTGCATAGATCCGACTTCACATCACCACGTGTAACCGGACAACAGGCATTAATCTGCAATTTGGGGCAACCGGCAGGTGTGTATTCGTGCTCATAGACGTGACTCAATTGGTATCGAGTCATGTCGGCTGAATAATCAGGGGCATTAACGAAAAATGCCTGGGCTTCATCAACTGAGAGGCCGATGACCCTTGACATGCTAGCCAAAAATACTCGTCCAACGTGATTGATATTGACTGACTGTGCAAGTTGCGTTGTAACTTCACGCATGCACGGTGGCCAATCCCCTTCATCTGCGGATGTGAAGGAAACCTCAGTACTAGCTTGGTGCTGAAGGAGACCCACGATTCGACCCACTTCCTCAGCCATCCTCCCTGCGAATGCCTCATCCATTAGTTCCATCCTCGCTCGACATTCTTCGATGAGTTGCACCCGAATCCGCTCTTTCAGA
>JASMFB010000028.1 GCA_030751995.1 Candidatus Thalassarchaeaceae archaeon | reverse complement strand
GCGATTGCTAGGAAGAAGCACTTGGCTGAAATTGAGTAAACAGTCGAGCAGTAGAATCAACGCATCTTCATCGCCATCACAATTGCGGCGCTTGGCAGCATGATACAATGTATGGCCGTAGCCAGCACTAGCATTCGACCAACCGATGATTCGATTCAACACACCGCCTGATGTGTGCGGAGCGAGGCCGACACAAAGATGGCCAACTAAATCTTCAGCGCACTCGACGTTGTAGAATGAATCCATGCCATAGAATCGTTCCAGCAATTCATCGACGAAGGCCGAGGCCCGAAGCAGATAATCTTCCGCCTTTCGACTGGGGATGAAATCCTGGGGGTACAATTCGAGAATCTGATCATCCCTAGAGAGGGGGAGGCCGTCAATATCGTGGGCGTATCCCAATTCAGTCAATCGGGTGACATCAGTACCAATGTCTCTGGGTCTGAAATGGGTGACGGGGACATCAATCATGTCGAATCGAATTGTGCCTGCCTTGAATGTAGGAAGTTGATGTTTGGCCCGGAGAATACCTTTTTCCAACGGTTCGGGGAATCGTTCATGTGAAGTCAGTCCTTTTACGCCTTTGAATTTCTTTGGTATTCGATCCAACCCCATATTTATCCGCTTTGTTTCAAGGAGATTGGGGATGTTTACTGATTGGTTGATCCCTTTGCGATGTCCATTGGACGGTTTGCCACCTTCAATCGGCCGCGTGCGACCACCACATTCTGCGGGATCCTCAGGAATCGATCGATGATGACAAATTGTGTAGGGTGAGCGTTGGCCGCATTTCGTACATTCTCTAGTTCCCATGGTGACAATAATCGTGCCCTTGTTCGCAGCTTCTGTAATCAATCGTTGAGGACCGCCTTCATTCCCAATGGGGAAAATGCAGTGTGGTTTACCCTTCATCTCTCTCGGAGCGGCCTTTTCAGGACGACCCATTCGACAACCGATTCTGCACGGAGCCGCAGGTACCCAGCGTAGGCTGCTGCACTTTCTTACCAACCACAGAGACCCATCCACTCCGTGTTCATCAAGCAATACCTCAGCGGTTTCAAGTGCCAGAGAATCTTCTGGACCATCGTCGATGATTGCCTCAGCGGCTTTCCGACCCTCACTCTCGGTCACTGCAATAGATGCACCACGCTGACGTGCCGCTGTTTCAGCGCTTATTCGCAGAATGGCGCGTTCTTGTTCAAGCGTTTCTTGACGAACGGTCTCAGAACGGCAAGTTTCCAGTGCCTTCACAAGTTTATCCAAGCGTGATTTAAGATGTGCCTTGGCATCAACCCGAATCTCAACTTTCGATGATTCATCAGTTGCAATTTGTAGACCAACTCCTTCAATGAGAGATTGCCAACCATGCATGATTAGAATATCAGAACCATCATGCATATGTGGAACCCCGAGTATCATCAAGGCGGATTTAATCAAACCGTGTTCTTCGTGATGTATTCCATTGGGCCATGGGCCCAACACGGAGTCTGGAATCGAATCAATCTGCCCAGGCATCTTCTCAGGAATTGTGTTACGAATACTGGATTTTATGGCTTGAGTCTGATTGGTGTTAGACAGTTCGGTAGGAGTGTGGTCGATTGGTTCCCAATTTTCCACAGCCCCCCTCAATCGCATCCAATTCCGATCGGGATGAGGCTCCATCGTGAGGCCATCTTCGGGATGTGTGGCGGGCTCAATCACAGCAGTCAGTAGTGTGTCGATGACGGGCGAAACGAATTCAAGAGGCAAATCATTCCACCATAGATTCCACGGAGGTGGAATGGCTGTCAGGAAGTTTTGAGAAATTTTGACAACAACATCCCAATCGAGAGTCATCGCCCTAAGACGGCGGTGCCACAGGCGTTGCCGGTGGTGATTCTCAAGTGCATCTGATGAATCATCAACAGATCCGTTAACAGGCAAGCCATCAGGTAATCTTCGACGGGAAACGCCTAGCATTTCAGCGAATTCTTCAACTTTCTCTTCTGAATCTAGGGCCTCTAATAAATCGCTTGCAAACCAGTCAGATACGTAACCAGAAGGGACCAGTGGCTTGTTGTTCTCAGCAAATTCTCCATAGCCAATCATCAATTCTCCATTGTCCCAAATCGAATGCACATCATTCTCTAGTCGTGACCAAGTTTCTGCTGATTGAACTCTCCCATAACGGCCGTTGTTCAGCAATACCGTCGGCCCTTCAAGCTCATCACACGGAACCACAGCACAGGCTTTTCCGGGTCGTTCAATCTTCATCTGTGTGCCCACAGCAAGGAAGTCGCCCATCGCATGCATCGATGCTGGATGCACCCCTGCAGCACCCAATCCAGAGGTGCGTGGTCGCCCATATCGAAGTCGGAATCCACCCGGGGTGTTTGGCTCTCCAAAGACAGGGCGACCAGCGATAATATCGCGCATGTATCGATCATCCGTCTTGATTTTCCGACGCTTGGAGGTACTCTTGTCCTTGTCACCATCACCCCGGGAGGCAAAAGTAGAGATGAAGTCCCAACCTGTAATTTCCAAGCGTCGTGTGTGTTTCTGAAGTTTTGCCGCCTTCAAACAAAGACCTTCGCCGATGACCAACATTACGCCACCGCGAACCCGTTTTCGATATGTGTTTCTGGGTGGCGGTTCCACGATATTGCGAATCTCGGGATATCCTGCGCATTCAATGTCCTCGGTTTCTTCTCCGTTGATCATGATTGGACAGGCTTTGACAATCATCTCGATTTCTTCAGGTGAGGGTTTGTATTGCATTCCACTTCGATAGAGGCCAAACTCTTCCTTGACCCGTTCGACCTCAGGCTCAGTTGGCTCATACTTGTCGAGTTTGAGCGCTCGACGAATCATATCTGCGATGAGGACGGCGAGTGCCTGAGCGGTACCTCCCGCAGCACGAATGGGGCCACAGAAGTCGATGGAAACAAATTGGGTACCATCTAGATTGTTGAGTACACGAACCGATCCAATACCAGCGAGAGGAGCGACGAGAACTGCTTCAGTAAGTATCGCTAGGCCAACTCGAAGACCTGTGTCTACGCATCGATGCACGGGTTCACCAGCGTCGGCCATCTGCAAAGCAACGTGGACAGCCATGTCAATGGCGGCGTCCTCACGCTCTTTGTCAGCCAGAGCTTTACGAATATTTTCAGCAATTGGAAGAGATTCCCCATCAACAAGAAGATGTTCGACCAGTAACTTCTCAGCACGGTCTGCTAAATCAATGACCCGCGGAATTTCGACTTCGTCCTTCAAATCCAAACCCTTGGCCCGCGCCTCCCCTGCAAGTTGGTAGATGGCTTCGCATTCTGTATCCAAATTGCTCTGATACGATTCCATCTCTTTCTCTAGACGCTCGGTGTCCATTGGGGCAATTGGTCGGCTCACTCCCCCCTCAGACATCTCATCCCTCCGTGCGAACATCGGTTGAGGGTTGTCGAATGCCCTAAAGCATTGGGTGAAGCACGAACCACTTCCATAGGAAGTGTATTCATACTCGGCGAAGGTTCATGGAAGGTCGGCAATGACGCACAGCGGGGAGAACGATGGGGGAGAGCACTGGAATCGACGATGCTCGAGATAGACTAATTGAGAAAGTTCGTGCCCTTGCATATCTTCGGGCCGATACCGAAGAATTCACACTCGCATCCGGACGAACCAGTCGCCATTTCTTTGATACCAAGCCGGTGATGTGTGACCCCGAATCAGCACATCTGTTGGGCGTCCTCATCCATGATACAATCAGTGGAATCGAGGGAGGGGTCGATGTAGTCGGCGGACTTGAGTTGGGGGCCGTCCCTCTCACTGGAATTGCCATCGCCAAGGCAGGAGTGGGCAGTACACTCCGTGGATTCATCATGCGCAAAGAACCGAAGGGCAGGGGGGGTCGCAAAACGGGTAATCCACCTGGTATTGAAGGGAGCACGATTCAAAATGGAGATCGCGTTGTCATTCTCGAAGATGTAACAACAACGGGCGGCTCGGCTCTGAAAGCTGCAGGACGCCTACGTGCTATTGGATGTGATGTGGTCGCCTGCATCTGCATTGTAGATCGTGAAGAAGGTGGAAAAGATGCCTTTGAAGCAGCCGGAATTCCTTTGCTTGCACTCTCAACTCTGTCTGATTACGCATGAGTATCATTGCGATTGAATTATTCAGCTTAGGTTTCAAATGGATTTACAGAAAATACCCCCGATCGACCATTTTCTGTTTCGCCACAATATATCGAACAGTCGACCACAACTTCACCTGCTCCGGGAATGTCAACTCTACACAACCCCTTACTTGAATACGAGAATTCCCCCACCCGATTGGCCAGAAAGTCAATTTGAACAATTCCCTCGTCACTCAATTGTTCAGAAATTCCATAATCCTCAAGATGAAAAGTGTCAGGAACATAGTGACCAAAAGATACAGGATCGAAGGTCAATCGAACTAGATCACCCTCACTTACGTTGTATTGATCATATGACTTGAAATCAATTGGGATGACAACCCATTCACCAACTACACATTCATCATTCAGGCGCACACGCCCATCGACACAGGAGTCAATTTCGGTATTGTAGAGGCAGCCAGCTACTGATGGTAGTACGAATACCCCCACCAGTAGCCAAACTGCAAATCTCATGTCCGTTACTCCTGTTCACGCATCTTCATTGATGACACTTGGATCTTCGTCTCCCGTCACGGCAATGATTCCGACTGCACCTTTGTGGAATGCTCTGGTCAATGCGTGGTCGACGAGGATGTAGTTCGCAGGCACGTCAAATGTCACATCAACCACGACAGCCCCCCCTGGGACAACAGCGATCGTCTGGACACTTTGCATGGGTTCACTCACCAAATCTCCCATGTTGTACACCCTGTCGAATATCTCTCCAATTAGATGGAATGAAGAGATGGTGTTCGGCCCACCGACTCCGAAGTATATCCGCATCGTTTCGCCCACTTCAGCCTGGATGGTATCTTCGCCGGTGAAGGTAGCAAACTTACCGTTGAAGACGACATATGTCGGACTCTCCTCAAACAAAGCATTGTCATCAAACTCTTGATGCCCCTCAGTACCGGGCCTCCACTTAGTGTAGATGTCACCTTGCATGATGTACACTTCCTTGTCAACAGGAGGTAGGGGAATCTCAGGTTCAATCAACATCATTCCATACATTCCCTTACTGATGTGAGTGGGGATATCGGGGGTAGCGCAGTGATAGACAAACAACCCCGGGTGCATCGCTTTGAACGAGAAAACCGAGGTTGTGCCAGGTGCAGTTTCAGTGGCCGCAGCACCTCCACCCTGCCCTGTGACCGAATGAAAATCCACGTTGTGGTGCATGGTATTTTCTTCCAAGTTCGAGAAGTGAACAAAGACCGTGTCACCCACCCTTGCACGGAACATGGGTCCTGGAACAGTACCGTTGTATGTCCAATAGGTGAAGGTTGTTCCAGATTGAATCTCAGCAACAAGCTCGACGGCTTCCATGTAGATGTGAACATCAGCAGTCTCATTTCGCCCAGTAGGTGGCGGGATGTCTAGAGGATCACGGGCAATATTGTCGGTATCAACATCCAATGCGGCTCCAATCTGAGCTTCAACGAAATTGCTGGGACCTTGACCAGTTCCAATGATAAAATTCCCCTCCATTCCTCCGGCTCGGTGTCCTGGTATACTGCAGTAGTAGGCGTATGTCCCTTCAGCAGAGGCAATGAATGTCAGGGAATCTTCAGAGCCTTCTTCAGTCAATTGAGAAGTGGCCACATTGTAGTACTCGATAGTAACGTCATGTAGATTCGACTCACTCATAATCAGAGTGAGGGTAACTCTGTCACCAACCGCGATTGGCAAATCAGGATTGGTGATTCCATCTATGGAACCACCAACTCCGATGAAAGCCATATTCTCAGCTCGTAGTGTGTACGAGACATCGTTGTAACCAATGCACTCGTCACCTAAGAGAGTAGTACCTTCACCACAACTCAGCGTATCATCAGATCCAATGCATCCACTCAATAGCGGTGCACAAATCATCAATCCAGTCAACATTAATGCTAGCATTCTTCCTTTCATATTCTCATCTCAGGGGCCTTTCCCCGATTAATCGGGCAAGGCATTGAAGGGAATAGTTTCATCCCGAACATGTAAAGTTCCCGAACATGTAATGTTCGATACTTTTCAGGGGAGTTTTCAGCGACCCTCTCCGAGCCACAGTTATCCCATGTGGGTATTGAGCCACTGATCAAAACCAGCCTTGGGCATTGCCCCGGATTTCGTATCTACAGGTTGACCGTTGTGGAAGAGTACCAGATATGGAATTCCCCGAACACCGAATCGCCCAGGTGTCAATGGATTCACATCGGTGTTGACCTTTGCGACTGTGAGATTCTCCCGCTCAGATGCAATCTGGTCCAATACTGGGGCAATCATCTTGCAAGGACCACACCAAGGGGCCCAGAAATCAACGAGAACCCACTCATTTCCTGTTGTCACCGCTTCAAAATCAGCATCCGTTGCTTCAATGAGATTGCCTGTCATATAGTCACCATCCTGCCCGTTCTATTGGCGTCCTATCAACCTGATGTCCGTCAATTCAAAAGGTCAAGGCTTGAGAACCGACTCCCCTTCGGTTGAATCAGGGGCGCCTCTCGTGATTATCACTCCAAGCATTCTCACTGCGAATTTCTGCGAACTCGGAACGACCATGGATGAGGCCATTGCGGCCGGTATCGACTGGATACACCTCGATGTAATGGATGGCAATTGGGTGGTCAATCGAACTATCACATTCGGCCCCGCACTCATCAGAGACATCCGTCAAAGAGTGGGCCCCGACATCTTCGTCGACTGCCACCTCATGGTGACCAATGCTGAAGAGAACTGGGAACAGTATGTGGATGCAGGGGTTGACCTAGTCATCTTCCACGTTGAAGCTGTAGCAGACATACCTGCGCTCATCGACAATCTACACGCGCGAGGATGTCAAGCGGGTGCCGTACTCAACCCAGCCACTCCCGCATCGGCGGTTCTTCCATATCTGGAGAATTTGGATCTCGTTCTCGTCATGAGTGTTGTACCTGGAAAAGGTGGCCAATCATTCATGGCTGAAATGGAAGGCAAGACGAGAGAATTCCGTGCAGCCATCGACACTCAAATTGCATCGGGTGGGCGCGTTACTAAACTGATGATTGATGGTGGAATCAAGGCTCACAATGCGGCGCAGGTGGCAGATTGGGGTATCGAAGTCGCAGTCGTTGGTTCAGGTCTAATCAATGACAAAGGGACCATTGCGGAGAACCTTGCTGAGATTCAACAGGCTCTCGGTGCCTGAAAAGGATTCAAGAAGAACGGAGAGAAGGGGTGAACATGCCTACTGTAGAATGGATGGAGGATGAGGCTCGAAAAGCGGTCCCCGACGCCATCGAAATTACCGTCGTTGACCTTACAGGTGGACAGGACCACTTCCACGTTCGTGTCGTCAGCCCCACTTTCGAGGGCATGCGCCCTCTACCCCGTCAACGAATATTACTTGGACATTTCAAGCCATTCATTCCATCAGAAGTACATGCACTAGATCTCAAATGCTTGACACCTGAGCAAGCGGAGAAAGATGATGGTGAAGTTTTCCATCCACATCCGAATCGGCGCACTGGTGGGGAATTTGTAGGGATTAATATTCGACCCAAGGAGGAAAGAGAATGAGTGAATTCAATTGGACACCCGACGAACTAACAGAACTTGTGAACAACGAACGACTCGTACTTTTCATGAAAGGTACACCCGAAATGCCGCAGTGTGGATTTTCTAATCGTGCTGCTCAAGTTCTCAAAGCACTAGAGCAACCTTTCGTCAGCGTCAATGTACTCATGGATCCCCGGGCTATTCCGGGCGTCTGCGAATGGGCCGATTTTCCAACGATGCCTCAAGTCTACGTCCATGGTGAACTGATTGGCGGCTCCGATATTGCACTTGAGATGTACGAATCAGGTGAACTGCAGGAAATGCTTGCCGAAGGCGATTCCGAGTAGGTGAAATCGATGACGGTCGATTTGGACCGTCGACCAATGCTGATTGCTCTAGCAGGTGCTGCAGCCATCTCATTTTCACCAGTTCTCTACGTATTTTCGGACACGAACCCATCGACTGGTGCATTCTTTCGAATGCTCTACGCTCTGCCCGCTCTGGCTCTGCTAGCCTACCTCGTGCGCAATGCTGATACCCGATCATCACGTACGCGATTGCTGGCGTTCTGTGCAGGTCTTCTTCTCGCTCCCGATATGCTGGTATACCACAGTGCGATGATTTTCATTGGTATCGGAATCGCAACACTCATCGGCAATTCTCAAGTCATCATAGTAACTCTGGCATCGTGGAAACTGTTCGGTGAGAAACCGAATCCCGCCATCCTCATTTCTCTACCAATAGTGATGATTGGACTAGCCCTCATATCTGGTATTGCAGATTCAGATCCATACGGCGAGGATCCTGTGAAGGGCGTAATCTTTGGAATCATGGGCGCTTTTTTCTATTCCTTTTTCCTCATAGTATTTCGTCATGCAAACAAGGAACTCGCTCCTGTTTCCTCCGTGCAATTCGACGCCACAGCAGGAGCCGCTCTAGGCCTGTTGATTCTTGGGTTACTCCCCCTCAGTAGTGCAGCAATCGAACCCCTCGTTATCCAACCGACATGGCCGGGTCACGGCTGGCTCATGCTGCTGGCGATGCTCTGCCAGGTCGCTGGATGGCTGGCAATTGCCCATGCTCTACCCCGTCTGCCAGCAGCGCACACCTCTTTCGCAATTCTTCTGCAACCCGTGCTGACCCTCATATGGGGTTATATCATCCTCCATCAGGATGGATATTCTCAGAATCAAGCGATTGGAATCTTCCTTGTTTTGGCCGCCATCACTTCTGTGACGATTTACGGTTCTGCTACAAACGAAGGCGATGCCATTGAATGAAGCCTCCACGCCTCAATTGTGGATGCAATCAGAACCACCGACGCGCCGATGATGGCGGCAAAAGCAGCCTGTTCTGCCGGGTTGTGCGATTCAGGAATGAGAACCCAACATGCGATGAGATCTGCGATAATCCCAGACCACAACAATGCTGCATATCGTAGCGGTCGCTCGCTCACTTGAACCAAGGTCAATGGCACGCTGGCGAACAGAGCTAGAAGCCAAGCGAATAACATCCATGAGAATACGACGGTTGCATTATCTGCATAATCGGGGAACACGGCCACCAATGCTTCCACACCAATCAGGCCACCGATAAAGAATCCAGGGATGGAAGCAACACCAATGATAATGGCTGCACGCTTTGCCCGATACCACATTTTTTCTGTGTCGTTTCTGACCTCACCAAGCCATGACAACATCACTGCGCGAATCGACAGGATGGGTGCATAACCAGCGATGAAAGCAAGCCACGCGATTTGGAAAATTTCAACCTGCATCGGTGTCGAAATTAAGCCAAGCATCAATTTCTCGATTCGAACATTGGCCACTAATGCGATTGCGGCCAACAAGAACGGCACACCCAATCCAATGAGTTCTCTTCCATCAGCAACCGTGGTCTTGAGTTCCATGCCCCCTGTAGTCGAAGCAAGTCGACGTTCACCCAATCGGATGGCGATTAGTACTGCCCCACATGGTCCAACGAAGGTAGCCAGAGCAAGCGCGATTGGATGGGCTCCAAATTGTGATGCAGCAAGCACTATTCCAACTGCGGTTGCCCCACGATCGACGAACCGAACCAATGCTTCCTGTCGAGATTCCCCCAGTGCGCGCAGGGCGGCACGGTGTGCATAGGTCAGAATCTGAACGCATGCCGACAATGCGAGAATGAAGGACGCTATCAACCAAGATTTTGATTCACCAACCCACATCCACCCCAGTAAACCACCGATGACTATGATTGGAAGGGCAAACCGAATTTGAATTCGCAAGCAGCGGTGTACCAAATCATGTGCGGCACCCCCCAATCGTTCCCCATCTCGGCCGATTAGTGTCGGCAATCCGAGATCGATTATGGTCGCCGTCACATAGAACAAATCGAGGAGAAGAACCCAGCGTCCATAATCACCATCGGCGAAGGTTCGAGTGAGAACGACATGGACTGCGATTCCAACCAGAAGTGCCGCTAAATCTGCAGCAGAAAGCCAGAGCGTATCCCGCTCAAGTCGAACTCTACGCGTCACCTTTTCACCTCGAGCAGCATCTCGTGCAATGCCTCGGTGCAATTTTCCCAAGTCATGCTACGTCCCGCCTCCTGTCGAGCCAACGTCCCTAACCGACGCCGCTCTTCAAGGGAAAGTTCACACAATGTATGCAACGCTGTTCTACAGGCTTCATCATCACCCAGTGGAATCAATTTCAGCCATTCAGCATCACGGTAACGCTCCAATCCACTGACCTCTGAAGCGACCACCGGCAAGCCTGCAGCCGCATACTCAGCAACTTTGAGAGGAGATGCATGCCTCCAAACATCACGATTTGGTAGATGTAGCACACCGACATCAGCACCCGACAACTGAGAAGAAACATCCCCCGACCCTTCCACTCTGGCCATAGTGGACAATCGCTGAGAATCATTACCTTCACCAAAGAGCAGGAGGTTGACTCCCATTTTCGTTAATCGGTTGAGTTCCCGTGAACGATCTAGTGAACCATGGCAAACAACCAGTGGGCTGTCATTCATCGTGGCGCTGACAAATGCAGTGATATCGACACCAGCAGGGACAATCGCTGAGGGTTTTTGCCAATCTTGTGAGGCCGCCATGTAGGCGCTTTTCACCGCCCTTCCTTTACTCAGATTTCGTGCCAATCTCCACGCTTTGTCGTATTGTCTTCTTTGTACCCAACCAATGATTCCAGAGGTAATTGGGGGACTCCTATCCATGATGACCCATGGCAATTGTGCACTGAGCAATTCGCCTGAAGCGCCTTGAACACCCGTCCATTCAACGATTGCCACACAGTAATTGTCCAATTCCATCGAGCGCAATTTCTCAGCAATACTCCGGTTAAACGTCTGGTGTCCACGACCCAATCTAGTTGATCGTTCCACCCGATGTTGCCCATCAGGACTCATAAATTCTATTTTCCAACCTCGTTTATTCAGAGCCGAAGCAATTCCCCTCTGCGTTGTAGCCGACATCTCAGACTGTCGACGATGAGTAATCCACAGTAGTTTCATTGTGCCACCTCATCATATAATTCGCCCCACAATGGAACCACATTTTTCAAACTGTATTTCTTCGCTTCTTTGGGTCCAGCAGTAGACATTTTTCCCCACTGCGCACCATCTATCATTTGCTGCATTGCTTCGGTAAATGCTGATGCTGTCAATTCGACAACCATCCCAGATTTCTCAAAGACTCCTTTACTGGTCTGTGATGCCAATACAGGCATCCCTCTAGCCATAGCTTCGATGACTGACATCGAGAGACCCTCCCATTTTGACGGTGACAAAAGTGTTCCACAAGTATTCATGAGCCGTTCTTTTTCCTCACCGTCTACCCAACCATGACCGATGATTCCAAGCTCATTGTGCTCAATTCCAGTAATATGCAGAGTTACATCTAGACCAGTTGCCCTCAGCATTCTTGTTGCTTCCATCGCAATCGCTTGTCCTTTCATTGGATTTGAACGACCCATCAAGAGGAACTGATTACGATCTCTTTCCGATGACTTTGACACACTTGGTACGGGATTTGGAATAACACTTGATTTGCCCAGCCAAGGAGAAAGACACTCTTGCCAGGCATCAGTCAGAACCACTGTGTGGAGAGTTGAACACACTCGATGAACCTCGGGGCCTCGTTCTTTGCAATGGCGATCAAAATCACCTGAATGAAGAGAGAGGATTATGGGTACGTTGGCTCTTTGTACAATTTTGATAAGACCCTTCTTTCTCTTCCACGACCACCGAGTCGCAGTGTGGATGTGCACGATGTCAACATCTCCTCTCCTCAATCGTTGACTCAATTCGTTGCGGACCCGCCACCATGCCTTCATGACGGGGATTACCCCTCCATCGGAATGACTTGGCATGGTTTCTGCTTTCCACCCTTCAGGTGGATTGGCAGCAAGGAGTTGGATTACAGCCCCCATTCCACCTTTGGTCCGCGAGGGCCCGACGTGAAGCACCGTACGCATCGCTTTCCCCTCGGTCGGCTCACGACGTATCTATCGAATGAAGGGCTCGCCGTCGCAGTTCTCGACGGTGTGCTTATCGTTGACCCTGTCAAGCGACCAATTGGAGAGGTCAATGATTGAGCGGTTAGCGTTCCTTACTGTGCAGGTCGGTGCAACGATTGCAGTCGTCCTGCCTTTGGGAATTCATTGGCTGTTGAATCGTGGATGGATGCGCCAACAACCCCCCTCGCCCGAGGCTTGCAAGGATGAGGATCTACCCCAACTATGCATTGTAATACCAACATGGAATGAGGCCAATGTCATCGAATCGAAATTAGATGACCTTGTGGCCCAACGGTATCCCGAATCTAAACGTCGCCTCATGCTGATTGATTCAGCTTCTACAGACCAAACCGTATCCATAGCCACCAAATGGAATGAAACCCATGGGCATGGCTTGGAAATCGTGCAGATGTCTGCGCGACTGGGTAAATCAGCCGCCATCAATCGGGCTATGCAGGAAGTAACTGAATCCGACGATGTCTTTGTCATGACAGATGCAGAAGCCACACTCGAAGATGGTGCATTGCGTCGAATTGGCCGGTGGATGAAGGATCCTTCCATTGGGGCTGTTTGTGGAACATTGACTGACACAACCGAGGACACCACTTACCGGGGTTGGTATCGCTGGTTTCGTTCAGGGGAATCTAGAGCAGATTCAACACCCATTTTTGAAGGTTCAATCGCAGCATACCGGGCCAGCGCCCTAAATCCTGTGAAGCCGGGAGCCAATGCAGACGATTCCCAACTCGCGGTCTTGGTTCGAAATGAAGGATTGCGTGCAATATCCGATGAATCAATCCGTTTCTCAGAGGCACCCATCACCGACGCCAGAGAATATCATGACCGTTCTGTAAGAAGGGGCCAAGGACTATCTCGTCACTTTTGGCGACAGCGTTCTCATTGGTTTAGAAATGGACGTTGGGGCACTATATTGGGATTGAATGGCATCCAACACTCGGTATCGCCTTGGTTTGTTTTGATTGGCATACTTGCTGGATTCGCACATGCCAGTACAGTGTTTCTGATTGGATGGTTCGGTGGTGAACCCATGCTCTTGGATCGGGCCATGTTGTTGGTCGACGCATTGGTTTTGGCAAGCCTTGGATTGGGACTCACAGGTCTACGAATCCCGCTATGTGCATCCGCAGTTGCGTTCTTGACACAGAATCTTCGTCTCGTACAAGGTATGCTTCTTCTTCAGTTCGGCAGCAGTTTGCATCAATGGGATGCGAGTAAATCGAATCGACGTCGACGCTGAAACAAAAAAAAATGCCCCCCGAGGGCGCCGAAGCGCCCCCGAAGGACATGTGTGTTATCCTGGTTTGTGGTTTCACGAACTAGTCAGGTCTACTGAGTAATCTCAGCTGACTGTGACAGAGTCAGATCCAGCAACTGCAGTGCCACGGTATGTGACATACAAGTCGATGGTCGTTGCACCGTCTGCGATGTCAGTACCGCTCTCTGAGAGGATCAGGAATTCGCCTGTCTCCCATACTGCGTCATCTGAACCATCTTGGCCGATGCTGCACTCTTCGCTGCCGTCTGTCGAGCAATCGTAGGTGCTGTCACCCACACTCAACTTCATGACAATGAACGCCCAGTTAAGGTCGTCCTCAGCGTGCTGCCAACGCATGCTAATCAAAGCATTGTCGTCGCCACTGTCTGTCATTGCGGCTGCGTCATCAGCTGTGTAGCTGTTGCGTGTACCGCTCTCGGGCTGATCTGCAGCGAGGCTGTTTGCCCACACGTACAGAACACCAGCCAGAACCACTGTGATTGCGACCATTAGGATGGTTGCGATAACAGGGCTGACTGCCTGCTCGTTCTTCATATCATTCTTCATTTCAATGTCCTCCATTTCCCCAGCGGGGATGGCTCTGCCACAGTCCTCATCGGTATTAAGGTTCCCACCGTGTAGAATCGTCTAATTGCCGATTTAATCGATGTACTGCGGGGTATGTATAACTAGTACAAACGATTTGTGAATAGATTTTCTAACATCTTCGAAAGAGCAAAAATCAAAATTTTCAAAATTCGCATAATCTTGCTAATCTTGACTCAACCTATCGGCCAGAGTTCGTTAGGTGAACAGGGGCGAGAGACGCAGCGTAGAGGGGATGGGATGCACTCGACGATAATCAATCGACCCTGTTCATGCCAATGGTACACTCGCAATCGTATAATCATTACCAAATCGCCCTTTAGAGCCAATACGAAGGATTATCCGCCATTTATTCGATTGTCAGAACTTCTGCCCCGCCATCGGTAATCCAAACTGTATGTTCATATTGGCCGATTAGACCCCCGTCTGAACATCGGAGTGCATGGTATGTTTCCAAGAATCTAATGCTGATCAATTTCTTGACTAGGGCATTCCATTTGCGAATTCGACTTTCTTCATCTTCTTGTGGAAATGGCTTTTCCATCAATGGAAACGCCCAACGCTCAGCAAAGGGCAGAGTCACATATCGCTCCTCTAGATAGTGAGCTAAGCGTGCACCAAGTGGTTTCAGTTTCTTTTTCGCAACCGCCTTTCGAATCGCAACATCACCTGTAACTCGGTAAATATTCGATGAATGCCGGGGTGGAATATTTTCGACTAGGCCTGACTCACCAGTCGTGTTGAATGGTTCAATTGCAAAAATCCCCCCAAGCGGAACAGTTCCTTTGAATCCAGGATTGTCCGGACCACATGCATAGGATGGCACCGATGTACCGGCATGCAGATTGTACACTTCCAATTGATGACCACAGAGATTCTTAATCGGTTCAAAGCCAGCGTCGATTGCAACTTGTTCTGCAGCGGCCCCGACTTTGTGCCAAGGTGTACCTGGGTGCATTTGTTCGATTGATGCATCTCTTGCTTCCTTCGCAGCTCGAATCTGATCAGTATGTTCACCACCATTGCCCACTTCAATGGTCATGGCATTGTCTGCGATGGCACCGTGAATGTGAACGCCAATATCGAGTTTAACTAAGTCTCCTTTATTGAAAATCAGTTCATCATCCCATCCTTCTGGTGGCGTCAGTAGATGATCGGTTGTGTAATGTGCAGCGATATCATTGACTGAAATAGTACATGGAAATGCAGGTTTTCCACCATGTCTGTGTATGTATCGTTCTGCAGATTCAATGACGTCGTGCCATTTCGCACCAACTTGGATTTCGTCTTTGATGGCTTCAAGAGTTCTACGAGCAACGTGACCAGCATCTCGCCAGTGCTTCATGTCCTCTGCATCGACCATGCTTGAATCTCCTCTGCGCTTACCTTTCCTACTCTGATAATGGACCAATCCGAGTCTTGTAACGCGTCCCCGGAGACGTTCCATCTAATCAAGGTACTCGGTGCCCCACCCACACACTTTCCAGGCAAAGCCGCGCTTTTTGGGAGTTCAAGAATCTTCGCTGCAATTTCGCAATCCGTCACGGGATCCGCTCCACTAGGGTTTGCACTGGTTGCCGTGAGAGGCCCCGTCACAGCAATCAATTCCCTCGCGCGTGCGTCCGCGAGCACGCGCACTGCAACAGCATTTCCACCCAATCGCGCGTCTAGTGTTTCACGGGCGGGCAGAATCAATGTCAGAGCACCCATAGGAAATGCACCCAGAATATCACTAGCAATATCTGGAACTTCGACAATTTCTTCTGCTTGCTCCAAACTACAAACACCGAGACTGACGATTTTGGATTCTGAACGTCTTTTCAACTCAAAGAGGGAATCCAGGGCCTCGGTTTGAGGTAAACATCCCAATGCAGGCAACGTGGAGGTGGGGTAGATGATTGGCAACCCCTGTTGAACACGTTCAACAATACCGATTGGCAACCCTTTCGCCTTCTCCATGCGTCGCCGAAGGGCGTCCTCCACTTCAGAACTCCGCGAGCCATACGTGCATATGCTGTTCAGCAATGGTTGCAGCCACGCCCCTATCTCCGGATTTCACCAACAGTTTTCCACTTGGATAGAGTGTGATATCCGCCAATTCTCCAGAAAACGTGCAACACAATCGATTTCTCAGTGTACAGTTCCATCCTTCGGATTCTATTCTAGCGGAAACGATATCCAAATCGATAGTTTCGATTTGTTCTGGAACAACCGTCCAAGCCGCACGCCCACTGCACATTTCGAGTAGATATTCATCACGGGACACTGTCAAATCCCCCCATCGCCATTCTTCCTTCTAGTTCCACAACATCTATCGCGGCTGCCTTGGCTGCTCGTTTTTTCCGCATCGCCCAGAATATGAAGACTAGGAATAAGGCAGTACAGACATTGTTTAGATGTGGCCAATATTGCTCAAATGTTTCAATTGAAATCCATTGATCAAGTGGCAGAACCTGAAAGAGAAGTGCTTGGGCGAAGTCTTCCATCGTGACAATTTCTGGGGCACCGAATTGAATTAGCAAAGGAGCAATTACATGGTCCCATAGGATAGGCACCGGTCCGAGAACAAGAGTAACCCAACGCATACGCTTGATGATTGAATAGGCGCGCCATTCCGCATTGTAACGCTGTTCTCGTCTCCTGAGTTCGTCTGGTATCATTCAGCCACCTCAGCTTGGCGGGGGTCCTGGTGGTTTTGCAGATTTGGGGGGTGGCCCCGGTGGTGAACCTGACGGCGGTGGCCCCGGTGGTCGTGCTGAGGGCCCCGGTGGTGGGCTAGAAGGAGGTGGCCCGGTGGGTGGCCCGGTGGGTTGCCCAAATTGTTCAGGCGAGGGTGCTGCTAGTGGTTGAGAAGCAGGTGGAGCGGGTGCTGCTAGTGGTTGAGAAGCAGGTGGTGCGGGTGCTG
>JASMFB010000027.1 GCA_030751995.1 Candidatus Thalassarchaeaceae archaeon | reverse complement strand
TATTCTGTTGGAGGCACCCAATATGGAGATGAAACCAGTGGCTTCATCACCTTAGATCTCAGTATCCCTGCAACCTTCCAAGGTCAAAATCAAGTGGATGTAAGGTATCGTGTTAAAACAGATTCTTCGATACAGTACGGGGGAACACCGGATAATCAGGAAGGCCTCACTCTTGACAGTATATCAGTGCTTGATGGTAGTGGCAACCTCATTGTTTCTGATAATCTAAATACACAATCGACAATGACCCATTATTCAATCCTAGCTGGTGCCAATGACTGGCAATTCATTTCGATTGGAGCCGGTGCACTTTCAAATTCAGATGGATTTGAGAACAGTGCTGCTGGAGCCCCCGGCGGATTTCCCGCTGGATGGGGTGCTACTGGTGACTGGGACTTTGGCCCCATTTCGTCGACTGCATCGAATGGCCCAACATTATTCCCAACTGCTCCATTTGGATTCGGTGTCAATCTTGGTGGTTCCTATTCTGGTAGCAACTGGGATCACCTTTACTCTCCACAGTATACGATTCCCTCTGGAGCGAGCGCACGCCTAACATTTAGTCACTGGATTTGTGCAGAATCAAGTTATGATGGTGGTGCCGTATTCATTTCGACTGATAATCAAACATGGACACATTTCGATCCTGGGAATAATTGGTATGATGTTGTTGGATTGCCATTCAATGCCAATGCGAATTTAGCTAATCTAGGGGTGTTTGACGGTAGAAATGCAATTCCACCTAATGGTTTCAACTGTCAGGGTCAACACAGCCTTTGGAATACAAAAACTGGAGATTTGACTGCATATTCTGGACAAAACGTTTGGTTCCGGTTTTCCTTTGAGAGCGACTCAATTGTCAATTATGATGGGTGGTATCTTGATGATATAGGCCTCGACGTGGATTACTTCTACGATGAGGGCAATTGGGTTTCTGACCTCCTCCAAATCGACGGTTTGGGTGGCGGATTCATCGATATGGATGGCGTGGTTCCAGACGATACTTGGGCTACAGCGTCAATTATGGATGCATCAGGAACGCTCATCGATGGATTTTCAAATCAATCATTCCCAATCTCACTACATGGAATCGATAAAGACACACATTCAAGCATTAGGGTCCAGGTAAAAATGGGTACGAACAATCCCTTCCTGACCCCTCTTATCGATGCAGTCCACGTCGGCTCCATCCGAACGATGGATGCCCGTGGAACTGGAAATGGTTGGGATGTTGCACCCACGTTGGATCTCTGGGACGGCAATCTGACCAACAACGGTTCTGCTGTACTCCAAATTAACAGCGAATTCACACACTCTAGTCGCCCAATCACCTCGATTGATTTCACCGGTGTAGGTTCGCAGGTCACCATCCGAGCCATCGATGCGTCGGGTGCAACTGTAGGTCAATCGGGCCTTTCTGGCACCATAAATTTCCCTGAACCACAGCCCGGCTTCGGTATCCAAATCGAAATCAATCCTGGTGGCCACATCTCATCCCTTTGGGCTGAAGGAGTGTTTGGCCAACCTGCGGTAAATCCTGAGGCCGATGTCACAAGCGATGGCACCATCGATTGGAGTTTCCCAACTGGAACCGTCTATGGCAATCATGGTTGGCAACAGTTGCTCTTCCAGACCACATCATCACCCGGGACTTTGACCCATATACGGGACACCGCCTCGACAAATTTCAATGTGGATTCGTCTGGCTCTACTGTATCTGTCTTGATACCCGAAGATGCTACGGTTCACACTACAACCGTTTCAGCACACGTCTCTTCACTAACAGGCCCCACTCCTGGAGTTCCTGTTTTCTTTTCAATTGGTTCATCCTCATCTATTACATTCACAGATGGCTACACAACGACAAGCCTTCCATCTACGATGATTGCTTACATCAACATGGTTCAACCATCACATACTCAACCACAGACAGGGAGAGATTGGCGTGTTGTAGAATTTGATTTGTCAACCAGTGGGCAGGCAAACGTCGACATCAATGCGATTACCATTGGATATTCGATTTCAGAAAACATCACTGGGTTGACTCAACAGATGGTCGATTACCATCGTGTGACCATTGCACAGGGTGCTGGTGGGAGTGTGGACATCCCTGTTACCTACTCAGCAGATGCGGGCGCCGTCATCTTTGATGGAGGAATCCATCATGAATTGATGATTACAAATCATCCATTCACCGTTCCAATTACAATGTATCCTGATGGCAACGTCGTCGAGATTACTACTCGGCACAATCACCTGTACGACAACGATGCAATCGCTAAGATATCCCTCACTGGTTCGGCCAGCGATGGTACTAGCATCGTGTTCGAGGTCGACGCTCCTTCGACCAACGCCACTTTCTCGCAGGTGTCGGGGAGCAATCAGTTGCCAATGGAGACAAATTGCACAGTAACTGAGAATGCAGGCATCCTTGAGATCGATTGGCGATTCCGTGTCTCTTGGACATGGGACGATGTAACACAGATTGATTGGTCTGCACTGAGTTACAACGTCACTGGAGAAGCGATTGCGCCTGCAGTAGCCCAATCGGGTGGCTCTGGGAGTCAAGCAGTTGAGAACGACCTCGAGGTCAGCGGATTCGAGGTTTACGACGATCAAGGACGTCATTTATCGAATCAATTCTCTCCGGACTATCCATTCCACTCGCGCAGCGGACACAACGTCTCAATCAGTGGAACTGTTCGATTCCAGAACACTGTCGATTTACGACCGCTTCAGAGTGACTTTGCTATGATTGTCAACGTGTCTGGAAATGAGATGCCCATGACCTCGGATGGCGATGGAAGTTTCTCGAGCACCATCCCTCTTACTGCCGCGGATTCACATACCCTATCTCCGAGCATAGGACGTGCCGGACCTGTCACTGGCTCAACAGGGGCGAATGATTCGACAGTGAGCCCACCCGTTGTCACCGTGATGATGGATGATGAAGCCCCCATCGCTAACCCCTTCCTAGTATCCACCTCGGTAGGGCAACTCGACGCCAACGGTTACGTGTGGGACCCCATCAATCCATTAACGGTCCATATTACGGTCTCCGATGAACAAGATCGTGGTGAGGAACTAATCCTCCATTACTGGCGCGAGGGTATTGATGACACGAATGGTGATGGCTTTGCCCAGAGCAATGAGTACCTCACTATGACTGAGAGTCTCTATCCATTGCGCAGTGGTTCCCAACAGGTATCTTTCTCAAACATCCAGATTGCAACAAACGGCTTCAACGCCAAAGTCAGTCTATGGGTTGAGGGTACTGACTGGGCTGGTAACAGCTACCAGGAAGGAGGGACCGGAGGAGGCCCAGGCCTCGCCTCAGATTGGGCCACCTTGCAAACTGCTCAGAACACTGAAACGACCCTCCTCAACACAGGCTTCTCCCTCGATACGTGGAACGAACACCTTCTCGCTGGACAGACTCACACATTCTCTATGATTGTACAGGATGCAAACGGCGTACAAACATTGGACGATATCACCGTATATCTTGCCGGTCAGTCGTACGTTCCCTTGGGCCAATTCAACTATGATCCACGCCAAGATGAACTGACAACGCCCCCAAATAGTCACGTAGAACCCATTTCAGCAACGGTTACTCCAATGTCTGAAGACACATCTCGATTGGACATTACTTTCAGCATGGATTGGGATACTCCTACATCGAATAACTGGTATGTCCCCGGTGTTACAGTAACTGATGATACTGCTACAGTCGCGAATTTGAACAACCTCAACGCTATGCGTTGGAAACTAGACAATGTTTTGACTGCCGTCACCACGGATTTGGTCGATTTAACACCCCCTATTTCTGGTGGTGATTCAACAACAATCAATGTACAGGAAGGGGACGAACTGATTGTTGAAGGTGTAGTGCAGTACAGTGCCACTTCTATCCCAATCCCGGTTCCAAGTGAAGGATTGGCTGTGCGAGCACAGATTCTTGTTGGCAGTGTTGTAGTCGAAAAGGTCGTAGATGTACAGATGGGTGGTCTGTTCAACGCCCCTCTAGTCTTGCCTCAAAGAACCCCTCCCGCCCAACAGTTACCCATTGAATTGGTTGTTCTCAACGTCCCTGGATCCGGTTCCTCATTGTCAAATACGGATTCTAGTGTAATCATCGACAGCAATTCCCCCCTAGTCGTCTTCAATCAAAACCGATTCCCTTATTCGTCTCTGTTGCTCTTGGAGAGCGACCAATTAGGCGACGTACAAATCGATATCCTTGTCGAGGATTCCGGTGGCATGCCCACGGACAACCTCACTGTGAATTGGGAATTCTATCGCAACGGATTGCCGCGTCTTGGCGTTGGTAATTCAGGTGCACTAACCTTCGTGGCCGTGGAGGGAGAGCAGACTCACTTTCAAAATCAGCTAGATATGCGTCCCACCGACGGATTGAAGTTGTTGGAGGGTGATCAAATCGTAATCTGGTTTGAGGGCGTTGACTTAGCAGGCAATTCGCTTGAAGGGGATGGTACTGAGGATTCACCACGCGTCCCACTTCTTGAAATCATTGAGTTCGTTCCCCTCTTATCCTCTTGGATGATTTCCCCGGCATCTCCAGATTATGGAGATATGGTCCAGATTCATGCCATCTTTGCCAACGATGGCCTGCGCGCTGGTAGCATCAATGTCACACTGGTTGAGAATATTGACGATGATTGGCACACCCATTCATCCACAACTCTCAATCTCACATCACTTGATACAGATGCAACGATTGTCTTTGAGTGGGAGGCCTGGAAAGCAGGACCCGCCGAACTCTACATCTACATCGATGGAGATTCCGAGAATCCCCTGCCCGTAGATGAATTCACTGTCAAAGGAGAAGAGAGTTCGAGTGCGGGCGAGGCATCAACCATCCTCCTCATCGCCGTTGTCGGTATTCTCGCGATTCTTGTGGTCGGCTTACTCGGAGTCATCGTATTACGAAAGCCCAGCGTATCGATGGATGATTATCACGATGATATTTGGGACGATGAAGAAGAGAATACATACGGTACCGCGGGGAACATCCGTCTCGATTACGAAGATGACACACTTTGGAACACAGTTTCCAGACATGGAATCTACGACAAAGACGCGTTCCTTGCACACGCCCTACGATATGATCGAGATGGCGATGGTTTCCTTGATGCTACAGAACTAGATAGAGCGGCTGCAGATTTCACATCCATGATGACGAAGCCGACTCCTTCAACAGAAGTCGAGTACCCATTCGATTTCAATGACGAGACTGTAGCCCACGTGATTGAATCACATGAGATTCAGGACAAGGCAGCATTCCTAAAATTTGCACACGATTATGACGAAGATCAGAACGGCTACCTCAAGCACAGTGAATTGAGTCGAGCGGCTGAGGATTTCGCCGCTTCGGAACACAATGTCGCCCCATCCGTGCAAACGACCCCCGATCCACGCCTGCTGGCAGTAGCCGAAGTTCGCAGTGCCCTACCCGATTGGTCGGAATCGAAGATTAATTCTTGGATGGATAAAGGCTGGACGACTCAACAGATTATCTCAGACCACGCAGAGCCCGTTCAACCACCCGCACCAGCAGGATTCGGCGATGATTATATCGAACCAGTGGTTGAACCTGTTGTTGAGGAACCAACCGAACCTGTTGTTGGGGAACCAACCGAGCCCGTAGTTGAAGAGATTGAATCAGAGCCTGACTCTTCGACCTCTAAGTCACTCATGCGTTTGAAGAAGACCGAATTGGTTGAGTTGGCGAATTTGCAAGGCATCGACAGCAGCGGAACCAAAGCTGATATCGTTGCACGCTTATTGAGTTGAAACCGAATCTGGCTTTTCTCGATAATGTTTCGAAACGGTTTCCGAAACCGAACAAAATCGTTTCCTTTATAGACCGGTCCGATTAGATGGGCCGATTGAGGGAGAAATCCCTCATGATGGGATGCGACATGACTACTGGCGAAGAGCGAAGAATTTCGATTGCAAAAGATATGGCCAGTCTACAAGGGGAGGTGGAGGACCTCCGCAAACTTGTCAACACGTTGCTGACCATCATTATGGAGGAAGCAGACGGAGTCCAGTCTGGAGCGGCACCAGTCCACGCGGGCACACCTCGCGCGGGCATTTCCATGTGACACATGGGATGAACAGCACATGAGATTTGGAGAAGCTTGGAATCAAGCAGCAGAAACGACAGGCGTTGACCAAGTCGGCGCCGACATTAGTTTCGGTTTGGCCATTGTCTTCATTTCCCTTGAAGTGGTCTGGTGGGTCGGCATCGGCTTATTCATCAAGATCCGCCAACAACGACGCGATGTAAACGCGGATGAATTATGATGGGGTGACCATTCCGGCGACCATGGAACGAGGAACTCTCATCTTCGTATCTTTGTCATTGGGCATGGCACTAATCTTGGTGGGTGCCAATCTTTGGAATTCTTCTCAACCGATTGAAGAAGATGATCGGATTCTCGAAGTCTGTTTACAAGACCATACTCAGGACATGTTGCATTATCATGCCACTCTATCAATCGTGATTCGCGGAGAGAATAGGGTTATTCCTACAGATACGGGCGTCATGCCAGGATGTATGAGGGGGATTCACACGCATGATGATACTGGGAAATTGCACATAGAGACCCCAGAAGTGATGGAAGCACGACTCGAACATTTCTTCCAGATATGGGAACAACCACTCACTTCTACACAATTGCTTGATGTGACAGTGGGGGGCGAGGAAACAATTTCACTAACGGTGAATGGGGAATTAGTCGACAATCCACGAAATCACATTCTAAGTGATGGCCAGGAACTGGTTCTCACTTTGTCCTAATCAGCCTTTGATGACACAAAATGGTCGCAATCGAGCCACAGGTCGCGCCAAACCCGCCTCAGTTGTCAAACGAATGACTTCATCCACATCCTTGTACGCGTCTGGTGCTTCTTCTGAGAGAACATTCGGTGTGTTCGCATAGACAGCGATTCCCTTCTCTCGCAATTCCTCCTGAAGTGCCAGTCCATCAATCGAATTTCGAGCCTGCGTTCTTGACAATTGACGTCCCGCCCCATGGCATGAAGATGAAAACGCCTGATTTGAACCAGTGATTGGCCCTGCAAGGACATAGGATGCGGTCCCCATATCGCCCGGCACGAGAACGGGTTGACCTATTCCATTGAATTTCGATGCCAATTCACCATGATCTCCCCCCAATGCTCTGGTCGCGCCCTTTCGATGTACACAGCAGGTACAGGAAGAGCCGTGAACGACATGTTCCTCGATTTTGGCGATGTTATGGCATACATCGTAAACGACCTCCAATTCACCGTCGGTACCCAGATGCGCTCTCAGTGTATCACGCAGACGCTGTGTCAAAGCACTTCGATTGGCGAAGGCGTAATTTCCCGCAGCCTGCATGGCCTCAAAGTAAGCCTGTCCTTCTTTGGAATGGAATGGTGCTGACGCCAATTGTCTGTCTGGCAATGTAATATCCCATTCCTCAGCATACCATCCGTGCTTGGTTTTCTTGTATCGCTGTTCCAACGCATCGACGTGATCTGTACAGACTTGGTGCCCCAAACCCCTTGATCCAGTGTGAATCATTGCAGTCACCTGACCTTCACGTAGACCAAATGCACGTGCCGCCTCTTCATCGAGAATGGCGTCTACAACTTGCAATTCAAGGAAATGATTGCCTGAACCCAATGTCCCAAGCGAAAGCGACCCTCGCTTCAATGCCCGTTCGGAAAGACCACGCTCATCACCTTCCAACAATCCGTGGGATTCCATGGCGACCAAGTCTTCATGATGCCCAAGCCCGAGTTCGACCGCAGCCTTCGCTCCTTCTGAAAGGATTGATTCCATCCCGGATTCAGTCAAATCGACGCCACCTTTGGCTGAGGGCCCCGCCGGAATTCTTCCTTTGAGCCTCCGACCGAGTTTTTTCATATCGTGTAGATCTTTTTGCTCCAAATCTAAGGCACACAATCGAACTCCACAATTGATGTCGAATCCAACACCACCGGGGGAAATTACACCGCCTTGATTGATGTCCGTCGCCACAACGCCTCCGATAGGAAATCCATATCCAAAGTGAAAATCGGCCATGGCCCATGCATTGCCGACAATTCCCGGAAGGGAAGCGGTGTTCGCCAACTGACCTGGAGATTGGTCGGATTGATTTGACAGATGCCCATCATCAGCGACCAGCATCGCATCGACCTTCATTGCACCGTGTTTCTTGATTCGATGCAAACCAGCTCCCGCCGGTTCAATGTGTTCTCGCCACGTACCAGTCACACCTCGCGCTGTGACCCGTGTTTGAAGTCGCTTTCGGCGACGGCACCCTATGGGTGCCGGCCGACTCATTCATGAACGGCCTTGAATTCGGGTCTATTGAGGATGCCCATGGCCTTCGGCGACATCGACATACCCTATTTTCACGAACAGGGCTTTGTGCGCAAGGTTTGCAAGGTCACAAATCTGTGGTTTTGGACCCGCGACGACACTCGTGAAACCTCTGGAGATACAACTGAGGATGAATACACCTTCATCGGCGCCCCAATCATCGATGGCTTTCCCCAGCGCGGAAAAGCACTGAAAGATGCCATGCGTGAAACCTTCCTAACTTATTTCGAGGAAAATAATCATGCTCGGGTCGCCCCATATCCAATCATTGCCCGTTGGCGTGATGATATTCACCTAACCATTGCATCCATCGCCGATTTCCAGCCCCATGTAACAAGTGGAATTGCACCTCCTCCTGCAAATCCACTCACAATATCCCAGCCCTGTATCCGCTTGACGGACGTTGCAGCTGTAGGCAGATCAGGACGCCATTTGACCACATTTGAGATGATGGCTCATCATTGCTTCAATCGCCCAGATGATGGTGATGTAAAGTACTGGATGGAGGAATGCATACGATACTGCGACGACCTTTTCGTCAATCGATTGGGAATAGAGCCCAAAGAAATCACCTATGTTGAGAACCCGTGGTCTGGTGGCGGTAACGCTGGACCCGCTGTCGAAGTAATCGTGGGTGGCCTTGAATTGGCCACTCTCGTATTCATGAACTTGGAAGAATGTGAAGATGGGGACGTTGAAATCAAGGGTATCCGATATGGCGAGATGCCATTGCAGATTATCGATACAGGATATGGCTTGGAGCGCTTCTGCTGGGCTGCCGCAGGAACGCCCACTATCTACGAGGCCATTTACCCCGAGAGTGTTGAGTGGCTGCAAAATGAATCTGATTTCCAGTCACGCTTGACACAATTGGGAGACGTGGATATAGACGCCCTCCTTTCCGAATTGTCAAGATTAGCAGGGATTCTCAATATTGACGTGGGGACCGATGTCGAATCTCTTTACACCCGTCTATGCGAGCGATTGGAAGACCGGGGAATATCACTTTCAGTCGACCAGTTGAAATCCGTAACAGAGCCTCTGTCTTCCATTTATGCGATTCCTGATCACATGCATGCCCTATGCAATATGCTTGGGGATGCCCTAGTACCCTCCAATGCCAAAGCCGGCTACCTTGCACGAATGTTGGCTCGTCGTGTCTGTCGAATGAAGGATGATCTTGGCCTGAGCATGAGTCTTTCAGAATTGGGCGCTCATCATATGGATGTGAATCTCGACATATCTGGATTCAGCCAATCTAGGGATGGAATTCTGATTATTCTTGAATTGGAGGAGGCTCGATATCACGAGATGCTCCGCAAGGGAGAAGCTGCTGTCAATACTGCCTTGGCAAAATTACCCAAGGAAGCAAGTGATGCTCCCGATGAAATCCTCTTCCGACTTGCTGAGGAACGGGGCCTGCAACCAGAGATGGTCGCAGGAATCGCTAATCGTCTCGGTTGGAATCAACTCAGGATTCGCGTGGGTTTCTCGGCTGATATGGCCGCCCGAAATGCCCTGCAAACCAAGGCGGCAGCCAAGGACAAGGGCAAGGGTGGCTTGCTGACAGGTGACTGGCCAGACACTGAGATGCGTTACTACGATGACACCTCGATGACAGAATTCGAGGCCAAAGTTCTGCATTGTTCAGAGATTGACGCATCTTCGCTCAATCTATCCAGCGAGGTTCAGGGGACTCCTACACACGCGATCATCCTAGACCACACACTGTTCTATCCAGAAGGTGGAGGGCAGTTGGGAGATTCCGGCACTCTTGGAGGTGCAACAGTCCTCGACACTAGAATCGAGAACTCTGTAATTATGCACCTCACTGATCGACCCCTTTCGGGCACCGTTCAGGGAACAGTTTCGTGGGAGCGACGTAAACAGTTGATGGATCATCACACCTCTGTTCACATCATTGGTGGCAGTGCAAGAGCTCTGCTAGGTCCACACATCTGGCAAGCTGGTTCTTCCAAGGGTGAGAGATATGCTCGCCTTGATGTCACACACTATCAGCGCTTGACACGGGATGACCTTGACGCTATCGAGGACCACGCAAACGAAATTATCGCCAGCAATCCTGCGGTAGAGAAATTGGTCTTGGAACGTGCTGACGCTGATGCCCAGTTCGGATTCGAACTATATCAGGGTGGGGCGCCAAAACACAGCCAAATCAGGGTCATTAGAATCGGCGATCACGATGTTCAGGCCTGTGGTGGTACGCACCACGACCAAGTCGGCGAAATTGGGGAGGTTCGCATCATCCGCAGTAGTCAAGTCCAAGACGGGGTGGAGAGGTTGCAGATTGTGGCCGGAGAGACAGCACGCGAACACGCCCGCCGACAGGAGCGCCTCCTGGCTGAATCCGCCGAAGCGCTCGGTGTATCGGTTGAGGATCTCCCGAAGACTGTAAATCGTTTCTTTGATGAGTGGAAGGCACAACAGAAGCAAATCGAATTACTCGAGGCTGAAATCGTCCGCCTGCGGACCAGTGGTGGTGGCGATGAGGCCGTAGAAAAGGATGGTATTCGCTATGTTGTCATGGAGGCTACCGGTGAACTCAAGCAGATGCAGAATATGGTCGGTGAACTCACTCGAGACGCATCCAAACCTACGGTAGCCGTGGTCGGAAGTCGTGAAGGCGGCGGGAAAATCATCGTTGCAATCACTGAAGGCACTGTAGCTGCAGAAAATCACAACGCCGTGGAGATTCTAAACGCCATTTCCGGACACATCGGTGGTGGTGGTGGTGGCAGACCAACCTTCGCTCAAGGTGGTGGCTCAAACGCTAACGGTCTTGATGCTGCATTGGATGCCGCTAGAGGGACCCTTGGCCTGTGATTATTCATCTATCAACTGCTGAACATCTTCTGCGAACAGCGTGGGTTCCCAATCGGTATCATTCCAGCGCACGCGTTGGTTGTGTTCCTTGTCAAGAATAATCGTCGCAGTTGAATGATCGACCAGATAATCGGGGTGATGGCGGCCAGATGTATTGTTCGAATCATTCTCATAGGTCGTATTCACGTATGTCTGTAGCCCAACATGGAAAGATTCCCACACTGGTTCTAGAGTAGCGACATCTCCAGTGAGGTGCGGCCATGAAAGATTCCTTTCCGTCGCGTATTGACCTAGGACGTTTTGAGAATCCCACCACGGGTCAACGGTGATGGATACTATGCTGAAGTTCGCCCCATAGTCGTCAGCCAGTTGTTGAGTAATCCAGCGAAGATTGGAACTCACCACAGGACATACATCCGGGCAACGAGAATAGATGAATGATACAACGAGGACCTGACCTTCGTAATCTGATAGGTTGGTCATATTCCCATCCGGTTTAATGAGACTAAATTCATTGATTTCGTACTCCGGGTCATCACCAGGGAGATCCTCTCCATGAAATACATCAATATCTTCAACTGAGGATAAGCAACCGGGTAAGAAGATGCAAATTGCAACCATGATTGCCATCCATCGCCTCATTCATCCACCTCACAGTTCATTGGGCACAGGCGTTTGATCCATGTGTAGGAAGGCGAATACCGCCCACCAAGTTACAATGTCCCAAGAATGTGCAAGGTTGGCCACTCCGGTGGCATTGTCTGTAACCATGTATTCCTCCACCTCACTCAAGCGATCGCACGTTTTGTGGTAGCATGGATAACCATCGACGACTCCATTCCACCCCAGTGTTGCAACTCCAATTTGTTGGAATGGATCATGGTCACTTCTAGCGGTTGGGGATTCGTAAATTGCCACCGTATCTTCGTATTGTTGTTGCCAAAGTGGATCTTCACCAACAGCAGCCCATTCTGCGGCCCCTCTTTCCATCTGATAAGCGAGATCTAGGGCGTCAGAACCAATCCACTCTGCTAGATGAAACATACCGGGTTGGTCGATTACATCTCCACTACCGTCAGGCCCTAGGTAAACGGAAAGTGCATAGTTACCTGGATAGTTAATGCCAGCCATGTCAAGATTGAGATAATTGCTTATTGTCACGCCGGAGGGAACAGAGTCAGCGAAAGCAGATGAGCCCCACAATCCTTCTTCCTCACTTGACCATAGACAGAAAACCATGGTTCTCCGCGCATCAAAATCTGCCAATGCTCCAGCCGTTGTCAGTACCATTGCTGAACCCGCAGTGTTGTCATATGCACCAGTCCGGGTCCCATATCCTGTTTGTTCTAAACCCGGTAACAACGAAGTTGGTGTAGCATAAGGTGCAATATCGAAGTGGCCACCAAAGACCAACCATTCATCAGCGAACATAGATCCATCCTTGTATCCACAAACGTTGACTGCCCATACCGTACCGGTCCAATACCTGTGTACTTCAGTTCGGAGCCCAAATCCTGTCAAGACTCCTTCAAAGTAATCGATTGCATCTTCATATGATGGATTTTGATTACCGATATGTCGGTCTAGATATCCTACTGCACCGTCTGGCCCACAAGTAATCACATCATCGCAAGGAGTTTCATCGGTGATGAAATCCACCCATTCGTAAACGGAGCGTCCATCGACCCATCCATCAGATGCATCAACACCATCGTCCATTGTCAGATCAGAACGTTGAGGTCTAACAGTCTCAAACGTCTTGGTGGCAACCGAACCTCCATCAGAGTCATGTGGAATCAACCAATCCCATGTGCCGTTATCCTCATTGAGTGCAGTGGTAACAGCTCCACCGTTGGATGAATCTGCCATCCAATCCTGCCACGATTCATTTGCTGCACGAACTGGCCAATCAGTCCGTCCATAATTTCCAATCAGTAAGATTGCTTCCAAATTTCGAGGTGGGAGCAGCCATTCAACATCCTCACTGGTACCAGATTTGAGGTTCAGAACTGTCCCATTCTGGGCTCGCTGGCTTCCTGGATCAAGTACGAAATATGGTATGTAGACGCTTAAATCGGCATTAGCAACCAACGTCACCCCCGACCAATCACCAGCAATGAGTGGGCCATTGATGGTAAGGTGCTTTGCCGTCGGTGGCCCAGAATCTTCAGACCCGAAACAACCTGAAAAAGCAGTACCCAAGAGTAGGAATACCATCAGAAAAACAGTCGGGACGCGTGACGTCATGGCTCTGCGAATGAGCAGGCATATCTGAATCAATCGGCCCTATGGGCCGATTATCCATTATTCATCAAAACGCCACGATATGGTTCATCAATGTCTAGTTGAACCACATAGAGCCCACTGGTGATACAGGACATGTAGGCATACCCATCGTGGTATTCAACGGCCCACAGGAAGGGAATCCACCCGAAGTCGTAGTATTGACTATCCAATGGTTCACCATATTCGCTGCCGTGTGGAAGGTAGAATGCGAGTGTTGACTCCATGTTGGTATCGTTTCGGTCTTGACCTGAATATCCAGCATGAATCAGTGTTTCCACATCAACAATCCACATACCACCGTGGTAGTGGCTGACATACAGGCGACCATCCCATGTCCCTCCATGGCTATTGTCTGGCAAATCATCATCATTGGTTGGGAAGTAAACACTGTCCAAATTGTGTGGGCTGAACAGCAACCACTCGTCTCCATTGGCATGATCATCACACGAGCTACCAAAGCAATGAGACCATGCGGTTGGAATCTCCCATGTCGAATACAGACTCGGCTCAAAGTGGACATTTCCGTTGTTTGTTGTATAATTCGTCGTATCTAGGAGATATACTAGCCCCGTTCCTTCGGTGGTTGAGAGAACTTCTACTGCTAGCACTGTCAGATGTCGTTTGTCATCCGGCCCCCCCAGATGACTTGTATCGACCATTTCGGGAAACGGTTCGGCATAGTGGATGTAGGACGCCCGTCCACCATTCTCATTACCAGTGGGACCACTGTCAATCTCACCATCCTCATCGAGGTCTGCAAAGTCATCCCAATGTCCCACCTCTGGTGCTCGCCATGTGCATCCTGCTTGTGTCCCTCCTGCTAACTTACAAGCAGAGCCAAAGAAGAGATATTCTTCTGGTGAATTTGTAGGGTGGGGTACATCAGAAATATCGAAGATTCGTAGCCCGGCCTCCCAATAGGCTCCGTAGATGTAGGTTCGTCCATGCCGCGGATCATTTACATCATCACCAGGCCATTTCTGACTGGTCATGTCGTGAATGTAAATCCAGCCACCCCGGGTGGTTTCCCAAGCCACTTCCGCCTCTCCAATTTTGACGATTCTCGGTAGACTGTTCTGTAGGTCGAAGTTTAGATGTGCAATGGTGATGCCACCGCAGGCATCCCCCTGTCCGATGTCACATGCAGTGTAATCCGGATTGGCCACAAGAATGTACCATTCACCATCAATCATCTGAGTGTACAGATTGTGGGGGCCACTTGGGTGATCAGCATCATACCATGAATCCACGTAATGTGGATTGGTTTTGTCTGTGACATCAATCAATGTCACACTGACTTGAATTGGATCATCCCAATTGCCTACATTGGGGTCGGCATAGCCCGAATCAACGAGTTGATTCTGTAGAATCAAGAACTCATTTCCGTTGTATTCGATGTACTTGACATCGAGAACCTGTGTATTCGGGTCGTTGTAAACACCCATCACTGTGGTATTGGTTGGGTCCGTGACATCCGTGATGTGTACATCGTTCCAACCCGCCTGATAGGCATAGACCCGTCCGTCAGGGGCCGTCATCACCTGAACCTCGGCATTACCCGGGCTTGTGAGTTCGTTGAAATCTGCGAATTCGATGTTATCACTACTCATGTTGTGATGAGTTGGATCCCTGTGATCATGTTCTTCACCTTGTAAAAGTGGGTCATCCGTCCATGATTTTTCATTTTCAGTATCTACTTCATTGGTCATGTCCATCATTGCGACGATGCCCAATGAGGCACTCGCAAGGAATAGGAGGCCGGCGATGATGAGTCCCTTCGCCGTCTCCATGGCGCACCGACCCTATGGGTCGGTTTTTATTTATCTCAGTCGGCCACCACTGCCCATGCGCGGTGGAATTCTGGCCCTACTCCTCGTGATTCCTCTTCTATCGGGTCTTGCGGCTGCGCATGAGCCTGACACCTTCACCGTCATCGTTCGCGAGGACACACATGACCCCATGGGTGTCAATCTCGTCATCAACGACACTGTTCAATATTACAATGCCGACAGTCGTGAGAATATCACTCACAACATCGGACTTGATCTCAATGGCGATGGCGATTTTGACGATGATGGCGAATTCTCGTCTGGCGTCCTGAATAATGAGTGTGACTGGGACAATGACAGTGACTGCCGAGTTGCCTGGATTTTTGTCATCAATGATACTGCTCTTGTCGGAAATTACATCCTCTCCGACTTGCATTCCGATGGCAATGAAATCGAAGTACGACTGAACATCTCTGCCGATGATCACACTGGACCTGCGCCAGTCATCGGCGAATGTCTGGGTGATTGCGAAGATGAAGAAGTCGAACCCGAATTGAAGCGTTCCAGTCAGACCGATTTCCAGAAAGGATTGATGTTGGCCGGGATGATGATGTTCGGGGGAGCCTCCGCTCTGTTTGTGGCTACGCTTATGCAGAAGGCGTGAGTGCTGGAATCAACGTCAGAATCATCGCCTCTGCTGAGAATGTCAATGTCCATTCAAAAATAGCCGACTCAACCAGATGCCCGGTCGCTACGAACGCAGTCATGGCTTGGAATGAAATGATGGCGACTGCAAACAAGCACCATCGAATGCGATTGATTGACCAGTCTTGCCAAAGAATGTCAGCATCAAGTTCACCTCTGGCATAGGTGAGTGTGGCAATCCAAAGCTGCGCCCCCCAAAATATGTTCATCGCCCAGAAGATATGCATGATGAGACTCGTGTTGAATGGATGCCCCACTATTTGCACCATCGAAAAACCGATGACGATGCCCGTAATGAGTGCCGTGATATTGGCAACTTTCCGTTTTGTCCCCTCGGGTTTCGTACGGTGAAATGTCTCGAATGAGAGTAGAATCATCAGCACACCCCCAGTGAACAAACCGAAATTGAAGACCATTCGTTCTGGCATGAATGCGCCCGCAGACGAAATGAAGGGAGGAAACCCATCTTCGAAGATGAATCCATCGTCCTCTAATCCATCAGGCGCTTGGTCGGTCAAATCCACGCGTTCATCCCGCGCACCGCCACCCAGTTGCATCATCACCTGGCTAATCAGGCAACTTCCGACAATTAGGATTACACCGAGTTTAATGGCTTGGCGAAGTTGCGAATCGTTGAACATTTGATTCATTGCAAAGACCTCAACGCCTCAACATCGAACAGACTGGCCGCGCGTGCCAGTCCCTCATCGACAGTAAACCATCGCACCTCTTCAATCTCATCCTGCTTTGGATTGAATGTGGGTTCGTTCTGTAGCGTACATGTGTAGGTGAACGACAGAAATTGAATCCCTTCACTGGTGAATATTCTCTCATCAATCTGAACGAGGTCATCAGGGGTAATCTCAACAGAGATTCCTAACTCCTCAAGCACCTCTCGCATCGCTCCTTCGAGGGGATGTTCAGCATAATCCACAAATCCACCCGGCAATGTCCATTGTCCAGTGAAAAATCCACGCTTCACTTTTGCCATCACCACTTCGTTCCGTTGATTCTGGATGATGACTTTCGACACTACACGGTGCATGCTTCGGTAGACACTTTCGCGCGCGAGAGGATCTACACAACCATCGGAGATTAGTTTGTCCTTCCACGCCCAACTCTTGGGCCATTCAATCTCTGGAAACCCGTAGATTACTTCGTGATAATCAGTACCAAATTTGATTCGATTAACACGGCGCTCGATCCACTCGATTCCCATCGAACGTACCTCAGATTCTGTAGGCAATCTAAGTGCTATGTCTCCGACACGCCCCATGGTCGCTTTCCGAGGGCCATTCCCATCTAGATCGACGAGCAGGACCTTTCCATCGTGCTCAAGATAGAGCGGTCGAGACA
>JASMFB010000026.1 GCA_030751995.1 Candidatus Thalassarchaeaceae archaeon | reverse complement strand
TGCCTGCAACATCACCGACGTTGTCTCCGACATTGTCTGCGATGACGCCAGGGTTTCGAGGATCGTCCTCAGGGATTCCTGCCTCGACCTTGCCAACAAGGTCTGCACCTACATCAGCGGCCTTAGTGTAAATTCCTCCGCCTACACGCGCGAAGAGAGCAATGGATGAGGCACCCATGCCGAATCCAGCAACGTTATCAACAGTCAAAAATTCTGTTTGTGTGAAGTAATACATCAGGGAAATGCCAGCAAGTCCAAGACCGCCGACGGCGAGTCCCATCACCGCTCCACCGTTGTATGAAGTCTCGAGAGCAGCTGCTTGCCCTCGCTTGTTGTGCTCACCCTTGGGCACGGAACCTTCGGAAAGTTGTGCCAAACCATCTGCGGCTGCCTGGGCAGTTCGTCCGTTAGCACTGGTTGCTGAACGCATACCTGAGAATCCAGCAGCAACACTACACAATGCACCAATGATGAATGCAATCATGGTCTCCCCCCCGAGACCGTTGGAATCTCCACCCACATACAATAGAACGGCAACTGCAGCGATGAAGAATGCGAGCATTTTGTATTCTGCATACAAGAATGCCATTGCACCATCTTGAATTCGCTGTGTTATCTTCGCCACTGTTTCATTTTTTATTTCGATTGAATCTACTTTTTTGAACAGCAAAAAGGCGACTAGGAGTCCGAAAACACCCGCGCCCATGCCAATCATACCAACATCTGTTCCTTCCATGGTTACACCTCTAGTTGGCCGGCCGACCCGCGGCCCCCATATAATACTAGAAGGCGCCTGGATATGGCCCTATAGGGCCATTTCAGGGAATACAGAGTTGCGCGAATGCAGAGAGAAGGGCCCCTCCATCGTGATCTTCCTCGAAAGCAGAATATTCGGCATCATCCATATCGCCATCTGCATGAGCCTGATTGATGACAGAACGACTGGCTTCGGGATGGAACTGAACCCCCCAAACAGGCTTGCCGGCCACGCGCATTCCAGCATTTTCACAGTGCTTGGTCGAAATGATGCGGCGGGCCCCAGGTGGCAGGCGAGTTACCTGATCCTGGTGGGTAAACAATCCCCTTCGAATAGGAGACAAAAGCGTGTCCATTCCGACTGAAAAGAGTGGTGTGATGAAATCGTTTCTGTCCTTTGAACGCTTGACTTCCCCGCCGAGTGTTTTGCACAATAATTGGTGGCCAAAGCAGATTCCTAGAACTGGAATGTTTGCCTCTACCGACTGTTGCAATACTTGAGCGGCCTCATCCATCCAATCCTCCCACATGCTGACATTGGCACGTGAACCACTACAGATGACAGCATCAGGATTGAGGTCTTCGATGGAATCAGGTGTATCGATTCTTCGATAGGAAATGCCATCTGCTTCCCACTCGTTTCGATATGAGTCTCGATTGTCCAATTGCGGAGTAATTAGCAGACATTCCGCGGGCGCGAAGGGAGCCATAATCTCTGCATTTCCACCTTGACCAAACGCCGGCCTCTCGACCAGAAGATCCAGGAGAACGACACGCGTCATGGGCTGCGTAAAGGGGAACGGGTTGAAAGCCCTCCGCCTGCACCGTCTCACCATGTCTGAGGTTGATCGACAACTCATTCTCGAGAATGTCGGGCCTGTTCAGGCGGTTCTAGATGCCCACGATGGGGTGGTCAATGTCATCGATACAACAGATGGAATCATCATGATTGGATTGGAAGGTGGGTGCACAGGATGTAGTAGTACTCCGATGACAGCCATGCAAATCTACTACGCACTGATGAAATTGGCGGAAGTCAATGATGTAGTGTTCGTCAATGGTGAGTTGCCTGAATATATGCGCACATTCATTGATGACAAGCTCAAGTCAGAGGAGTGACGCACTTGCGGCGATTCTTGTTCGCTGTTTTCGTCGTATTTCTTCTCATGCCCCTATCTGTCGCAGATGATAGTGATGGAGATGGGTATGATAATCCAACCGCGGATTACACAGTTTGGGATGGAGCAGATGCATATCCTGACAATCCCGACATTCACGAACCGGTATTCTCGACGGGATGTGATCCCCCGGTTGCAACCCTTGACTTGTTGGAACCAGTCACATTCACATGTACAATTGGAAATGAAGGACCAGTCGCATTACACGTCATGATTGATGTTGAGGATGATATCCATCTCAGAAATCAATTCGATGCGGCCTATTACGATATCAACTCGGGAGAAATTCTCGAATTACAGGTCACATTGTCTGGCCTTTCGGAAGGGGTTGCCATGGCCAGATTACGCATCTTCGCACGCGCGAACAATTCGTCCAGCCATAGTGTAGATTTGCCCATTGAAGTAACTGGAGAGGAATGGGCGGGTATGAACAGTCACAGCGAAGGAACCAATCCCCCGGATATCTCGTTCATCAACAGTCTGCTAGACGATTTGTCAATTTGGCTTTCAGACAAGACGCCGTGGGAATTTGATCGGATGCAGGCGGGCATCGTCGTTCTGGTAGGAAGTATCGGACTGATTGGAACGATTCGTCGGATTCAAGCACGAAGTTTGTGGCGGAGAAATATGGACAAGAAAGCCACTGATGATCTACAGAGTGAAGCTCGTTTTGATGCAATTCGTAGAGGTGGGGGCCATCAGCATCACATTGAACCGACGATTCCGAGTAGTCCTGAAGTCATCATTCGGCGGGATAAATAGCGTTCACTCATCTTCCGCTTCGCGATTCTGCTTCATAATCTGATGTGGATTCATACCCTGTGAGATGTTGCGGCCCTTTATGTTCAGACGGGCCATGAATGCAAATGCTAGACATAGTACTGCTAGAGGTTTCGGTAAGTACGCGGAGCCCCACAGACTGCCCCCTGAACTGTCGAGATAAATGAGTGAAACCGCGGCAGACAATGACAGGATGAACATACCCCATTGGGCACGATCTTCGGCCTCATCATTTCGAGAAAGATTGGCAATGAGAATCCAAAGTAAAAGGGTTGAAGCACACAGGACTTGACTGAGGGTTTCAATCGAATCCATGACTCTTCGATGGGGAGGCAGCACTTCAGCCTGTGCCAAGAGTCAAGAAGGGCCACGTTCCTTGGAAATCATGGTCAAGGTAGCGAGTTGGAGTCTGCCTAGGCCACGGCGAAATGGGCCACCTTTTCACTCCAAATCGAACGTCATCATGGTACTCGAGCAAGTCGGTGTACTCCTCGAATTGAAGGGGGCGAATCCCTTCCGCGTTCGTTCTTATCAAAACGCATCACGAACACTGGGGGCTCTGGAGGAAGATCTGTGGGTTGTGACCTCAGAAGGACGATTGACCGATGTCAAGGGAATCGGAAAAGGGATTGCTGGATTGATTGCCGAAGCTCTAACCGAAGGCACATGGGGTGAAATGTGGGCGCTGTACACCAGTGTCCCCCCAGGGTTGATACAGATGTTGGCCATACCTGGTCTGGGTCCAAAGCGTATCAAACAGTTCCACGAGGAATTGGGAATCGAATCCATCGAACAACTGAAGGTTTCAGCGGAGAATGGAGAACTCCGAGGTCTCTCCCGTATGGGGGAGAAATCGGAGCAGAAGGTCCTCGATGGCATTGAATTGCTCAAACGGTTCTCCGGGCGGCGACGCCTCGATGTGGGCCTGCTCTATGGTGAAGCACTAGAAGCAAGAATTGCGACGATGGAAGGTGTTGAACGAGCGCAATTGGCAGGATCTACACGACGGCGAAAGGAGACGATTGGAGATTTGGATATCGTCGCTGCCGTCTTGCCAGAAGATGTTGAATCTGTGACTGATCAAATCTTGACTCTGCCCGGAGTGGCAGATGTGAAAGGCGCGGGTTCATCCAAGGTCAGCATCATATTGGGCACGGAATTCTTCTCTGAAGAAGTCATGGAATCTGGACTCGATGGAGGGGTTTTGGAGGCATTGGGCGGAGATGCTTACGAAGAAATGGCCGCGCACACGACAATTGATGCACAGATTCGCCTAGTCCCCCCACATGTTTTCGCCTACACTCTGGCCTATTTCACCGGCTCAAAGGAGCACAACGTTCGCATGAGACAGCGCTCACTCGATCAAGGATTACGGCTGAATGAATTCGGTTTATTCCCACTGGATGCTGTAGGGGAATTGAAGGGAATGGAGGCCGCTGAATTTTCCTTGCCTGCGGAGAAAGAATCCGACATCTATACGCACCTAGGCCTCCAATGGGTTCCACCTGAACTTCGAGAAGATTCGGGAGAGATTGAGGCGGCAGAGATTGGCAGTCTTCCCGATTTGATGGAGCCATCGATGTTGAAAGGTGCATTTCACAATCATACCACGGCATCAGATGGAACAGCAACTCTGGGTCAGATGGCAGAGGCGGCACAGGAACTAGGCTGGGAATTCCTCGGGATTGCAGATCACAGTCAAATCTTGCAAATTGCCAGCGGACTCAGCCCTGATGAACTGGTTTCACAGGCTGCAGAAGTTCGGGCATTGAATGAGAATTGGGCCGACAAAGGGGTTGATTTCCGATTGTTCCACGGCAATGAATGCGACATCCTCCCTGACGGAGGCCTAGATTATACGGACGAAGAACGGAAAATCTTGGACCACGTTGTTGGCAGTGTCCACCAATTGCCCACATGGATGAAGCGTGATGAAGACGTGAATACGGAAGCACTCATTCGTGCCATAGAGAACCCATCACTAACCATTCTTGGTCACCCCACCGGGCGAATTCTAGGTGGACGTGATGGATTTGCAGTCGATTTACATGCGGTCATTCGAAGAATGGGTGAACTGAACGCTGAGGGTGAACTCAAGGTTGTGGAAATCAATGCCAGCCCCTATCGATTAGATCTCGATTGGCGATACTGTCGCTTTGCCAAAGAGCAAGGCGTTCCCATCTCAATCAATCCTGATGCACATAGTCGACAGGGTCTCAAAGATGTCTGGTTCGGCGCGCAGATCGCAAGAAAGGGTTGGCTTGAAGAGACCGACATCCTCAACTGCCGTAGCGGCTCGGACTTGGAACAACTCCTCTGGTGATGACATGCGCCCACAGATTGTTGCACTTGTTTTTCGCATCGGATTGGTGGTTGGTGCTGGACTTCTCTTCCTCTTTCTGTGGTTTGGAACCGGTACTGAACATTCCCCGGTCGGGTTGATGATTGGAATCACCATAGCGGCATTGGCTGGATTGTGGTGGGCCGAATTACAGATACAACGTGTACTAAAAGTCGCAACGGGGGATGAATGATGGGCGTGGGCAAAGCGATTGTATTCGGCTTGTTTGCCATGATTCCCGGGTCGATTCTCTCACTGATTGCTTGGGTACTTGTCGGACAACCTGAAACTTGGTCCAGTTGGATGTCAATTCCCTGTTATGGTCCCTTCTTCGGTTGCATCGCCATCGGTATTTGGTTGGGAATGAGAAGCGAGGACGATGTGGAGCTGGAGACATGAAAAGAGCCGACAAGGCTCTGAAGATTGGGGCCTTGTTGGATGAATTGTACCCGACAACACCGATTCCATTGAGTCATTCCAGCGCCTACACACTTCTTGTCGCAGTAATGCTATCTGCACAAACCACGGACAAGAAAGTCAACCAAGTCACACCGACACTCTTTGCCAATGCGAGTACGCCAGAGGAAATGGCCGCCCTCGAGGTTGAGGTCATACAGGCGTTCATTCGGGAAATTGGCCTAGCACCAACCAAGGCCAAGAATCTGCGACGCATGGCCGAACAACTCGTCGAAGGCGGAGGTATGCGCCCTGACTGGGAATATCTCGAGAGTTTGGCAGGGGTTGGGCACAAAACGGCGAGTGTTGTAATGGCCCAATGGTATGGAATCCCCGCATTTCCCGTGGATACCCACATCCATCGTCTGGCTGCACGATGGGGATTGTCGGAAGCGAAGAATGTTGTACAGACCGAGCGGGATCTGAAGGTGCTATGGCCAGAGGAGACTTGGATTAATCGCCATTTGCAAATTATCTTCTTTGGCAGAGAACATTGTCCCGCTAGAAATCATGACCTTGCACAATGTCCAATCTGTGCTTGGGCCGCTTCAAAGAAACGCATCCTTGAAGAAGCCAAGCGTTGAAGTCCAGCGGTCCTTCGGACCGCACATGGGCAACCCTGTAACGCTGGAAGAAGGTGACAAGGCGCCGCTTTTCACAGCGGAGGAAACGAATGGAGAAACCGTCTCTCTCGAAGAATTGCTTGCAGAGAAAAAACGAGTCGTACTCTATTTTTATCCAAGAGATTCTACACCGGGCTGTACAGTGCAGGCATGTGATTTCCGAGACAATATGGGGGTGCTGACTGGCAATGATGTCGTAGTCCTCGGCGTCTCAAAGGATAGTCAGAAATCGCACACGAAATTCATCACCAAGCAGCAACTTAATTTCCATCTGCTACTGGATACAGAAGGAGAGATTCTCGAACAGTATGGAGCGTGGCGAGAGAAGAAGAATTATGGGCGCACGTACTTAGGAATCTCGCGTTCAACGTTTGTAATCGAGGTCGATGGAACGCTCTCCTACGCCAAGTACGGAGTCAAGGCGAAAGGACACGTTGAGAGAATTCTAAATCATCTAGAACTGGAGTGAAATCAATGACCCAAGGGGAGAGAATCGAACTCGCACAAGGTTCGGTTGCCTGGGGCCCCTGCCACATCGGAAATGGTGCACAAATCGGAGCTGATGTCAGCATCGGTTGTTTGGCACACGTGGGTCGCAATGTCATTGTTGGAGAGGGAACAAGAATCCAAGGAGGGGCCTACGTTGCAGACGGAACTCATGTAGAAGCTGGGGTTTTCATCGGCCCCAATGCAACGATTCTCAATGATCGCTATCCTCCTTCGCGAGATTCGGAAAAGTGGGAATACGTCACAATCGAAGAAGGGGCGGTCATTGGAGGAGGAGCAACCATTCTGCCAGGATTAAGAGTGGGTTCACATGGTGTAGTCGCGGCTGGAGCCGTACTCACCAAAGATCTCCCAGCGGGGGAAGTTTGGTCGGGAAATCCAGCGAAATATCACATGCAGCGTAGCGAATATGAGGAGGCCCGTTGATGAGTAAAGATGCGGTCTGTGATTTCCTACGAAGATGTGTTCTGTACGCAGATTCGAGCATTGACAGAAAAAAGGGACGCGATGAAGACATAGCAGAAATCGAACGCTGGATTGCGTATCGAGATTTCACAGCCTATGCACTATCTGAAGTCGAGAGAGGCGAGTTGAATGATTGGTTCGATAGCGATGGTGAAGTCGAACAGAAAAGAGAAACGTTGCTGGGTCAGGCGATAGGAGAAGGCATTCGCAATGAGTCCGTGGATGCACTTGAACATCCAGAGCGGGCTGAGTGGTTGTCTGCATTGATTGCTCCTCGCCCAGTATTGTTGCTCTCAACAATCAGCGAACAAGGTGTGGCAAATCTATGCCCAGTCACCAGCGTCGCATTGTTGGCGAATACACCACCTTTGATTGGAGTCTCACTAAGTCAGGATCGTTCAGGGCGACCCAGGGATACACTGGTCAATCTCCGAAGTGGTTCGAAAATAAGTGCCATGGTGCTTCCCGGAACATGGGATGCGGCCCTGTTGGTAAACGAAACCGCAGTTCCCCTTCCGCCAGAAAAAAGTGAATGGGGGTCCCTTGATGATGCCATTGAATCTCCGAATGGGTTTCCCCCTTACCACCCTCTATCAGCAGCAGTTCTTGAGTGCGAAGTCGCGGAATTGCATCCGTTGCCAGATTCAGTGGCAACTCTAGCTATCTTACGCGTCCAAAACATTCTGCGTCCAGATATTGGAACAAACCAGCAAATGCCTCCTGATGCGGAAACATGGGGTCCCTTGTTGACTCAATTCGGAATGAATCGGCTCACGAGTGGACCCGATGGAGCCACTTGGTCATTTGAAGTTAGAAGTCATCTAGATTAATCAAGAATTGAGTTGCCACCGAGTTCGTGTGTTTCAGTATCAATTCTAGTCCCTCTGCCTGGGATGAGCAGGAGTCGATTCGAATCATCGAGGGCGAAAACGGGAAGCCCACCATAGTTGGCCATGTCCTGGACTTGGCGTGCCAGTGCACTGCGTTGACTGTCCATGTGAGCCAAACTGCTGAGATCAACAATGCAGATGTCGCCCTGAAGCAATCGAGTGGATATCGGTTCCAATGGTAATCGATGCATCTCATCGGGACGAATGTAACGAAGACCGCGCTGAGGAAGGCCATGCTGAGCGGCCGACCATTCCAACCATCGCTTTGCACCTAAATCATGGAACTTGAGATCCTTGACTGGTTTTCGAACAGTTTTTCGTACAGGCTTTGGAATGTTGATGGGGTCGCCTTCCTCAATCACAGGCTCAAGTTCAATCTCATCGTCTCCAACCAACTCGGTATCGGGCAATTCCGGTAGACCGAACAAGTTGTACAGACGGCGCCGCATGGGCCCGGCTCAGAAGTCGAGGTCCAAGTCATCTTCGGCTGGAGTAGGGTTCGAAAATGGGTTCTCTGGAGTTGTTTCTGGAGCCGGTTCAGGTTGTGCTGGGGCTTGCTGCGCAAGCCATTGAGCGCCATAGTAACCCCACTGTTCCTCGGTCCAACCCGCAGGCAGGCCTTCAGCAGGAATCGGTGGAGTCCCGCTTTCAACTGGAGTAGGGTCCGGTGCAGCCGCTACAGGTGCTGCTGCAGGGGCGGCGAACATATCTGAAGGTGGGGCTGCCATTGGTGCCTCCTGCTCCATCCCCATGTCCATCGGTTCTCCAACTTGGTCCCATGGATCGACTTTGTCGCCTCCACGAATCGAGGTCCACGCAAGGATTCCGAGTAGGGAGGCCAGAACCAGACCGAGCATGATGACAATGGATGAGACCATGCTGCCACTACCGAAGAAGCTGAACAAACCGTCGTCGCCTTCCATTACAGCAATCGTGTAGTCCTTGGTCGAACTATCGATTTCGTCAGAGACCATGAGGCGAATTCCGCGTTCACCGGGCTCGTCGAATTTCACCCATATCTCCATTCCAATCTCATCGATATCATTGGCCGGGTCAGTGTCTCCATCAGAATCAACAGAGGTGTCAAGGTCCCAGCGATAGACCAAGTTTGGCTGGTCAGATGCCGTGTCGGTAGAAAGATTGCCGGAGAAGCCGACCATCTCGCCTGCCTTAGGTCCAATCGTGCTCACCCAGATTTCGGCAACTGGTTGGCGATTACGGACAGTGAAGTTGACCGTCTCAGAGGTCCGTGCACCATCATCATCTGTAACGTGGAAAATTGTCGGATAGGTGCCTGCTTCAGACCACATATAATCGAGAGTGGGCCCAACGACGTCGCAATCATCATCAGAACTGCCATCTTGATCCAGATTGATGAAGGGGTCAAGATCCCAGCAAGCAACTAAACTATCGATGTCACTTGAGGTGTCGCTGTACTCTGCAGTGAATGTGGTACTTGCGTCTTCCCAAAGAGGGAGTGGTTCCTCAAAGGGTGCAATGGTCGGAGCCACGTTTTCAACCATTACGTAAGCAGTGATGGTGCCAGTAGTCTCATCGTCGTCGTCAAAGACTTGCATCACAATCACGTGAGCATCCTTGGTGGACCAACTGACTGGGACCACTGAAGTTGAGCCTGTGGTCGTCTCAAACCAACTGGGGTTCTCCTGTGAATCGGGTTGCCATTCCCAGCGCATCGTAGGCAAATCATTGGGTGAATCTTCGACGGAACCGACTAACTCAATGGCCTGGTCTTCATCAACGACCCAAATTCCTTGCGCGTTCTGATTCGCGATGGTTCCAGATTCAACATCCTGCAATTGGATTGTACCATTGTAGGGTGCGATGTTGGTTACAGTCACAGTTTTGCTGACCGTGGTCACGGAGAAATCATCGTCAATAGCCCGGAAATTCATCGTAAATTGGCCTTCAATTTCAGGAATCACGGTGCAGGCTTGGGTAATCATTCCCTGTGAGCATTCGTAGGGCTGTCCATTGGCACCATTGGGGGGCATCCACAACATATCGATGGGTGCTTCGGGCGTCTGGGTGTCGATATCACTGTGATCATAGGCATTGAATGTCACAGATTGTCCCACGCGAACACTGGGTGCGCTCGATGCGAGATTGACCACTGCAGGTCGATTGTTTACAATCAATAGGACCGAAGTGCGAGAGACGTCGCCTTCATCATCGATCACTGTGAGATTGACAACGAATTCACCATTATCCTCATATTCCCCTTCAACTATGCACTCAGAAGAGACAATAGATTCAACCGTGCCATTTTCCATCTCAATTTCAAACAGGCAAAGGACTTCGCCGCCATCTGGATCAATAGAGTCAGAGGCATCGACTACGATGTTCTCAAAGGTCAAGTGAGGAATAATATTTGCAATCTCTGCTGTGGGTAGTCGGCCGACAAAGAGTGTGAATGTGCCCTCATTGTTAGTTCGGTTCGCATCTTGAGTCACCGTCTGTTCGGGGTCGACTGTGAACAGAACCTGGACATCGCCAATTGCCTGTGATGGAGGTACAGTCCACGCGACGTTTGCAGTAAACACGCCCCACGGAGACAATGATGGAACGTTGACTGTACTCGATGAGCCGTCTGGAGCTTGAATCTCCAAAGTGGTGGCTGGAGCCGAGAGGATGCCGCGGTTCTGCACAGGTACGCTGAATGTGAGTTCATCGCCAGGAATTGAATAGTAACCTGTAATCGAATTGAGTTGTTGCGAGACACCATCGCGCAGTCGTACGACAGATACACCTGAACTCACGGCCGCAAGATCGATTTCGACAAGATTCTCATCGAGTGTAATTGTCGATGCACCGATCTCTTCGGTTGATGGAATCCAAGCGATGACACCATGACTTGCATAATCGAAGTTAGTAGGAGATGGGTCTAGGCCATGTCCTGTGTCAAACTCCAGATAGGCACTACCATTGGCTGCTGTGGTGACTGTTCTAACGTCCTCTTCTATCTCATATCTGAATTCGACGTCCTGATTAGCGACCGGATTACCGGCGCCATCACTGACACTGACCAAAACACCAAGATCGGTGTCCAATGGCCAAGCGGGGAAGGTGAGGCCTACGTCCAACGCCTGATTACGAGATACGGGGATGTACTGATCTAATTTGAAATCGATATCAGCCCCTACGTCGATACTCTGGTGCCACCATGCATCATTTCGAGCATCCTCACACCACCATCGATAGCCAGTGGTATCGCCCGTACCTGCATCATAAGATGTCACATTGTAAGAGGTAGAACAACCGGCATAATTGACCCCTGGGTCGCCTGAACCGACAACTTCGTAACGCTCAGTGGAAGGGTTTGATGAATCCTCTGGTAATTCAAACAGGTTGTCGTAAACAGTCCCAGACCAATTGGTTGTAGTGGTGGTTTCTGTATCCCATATCTCACCGACATTCATGGGAAAATCATAGATTTCCTTGGGGGGAGCATAATACGTATCGATGCTCATGTCAGCGAGCGCAATTTCGGAGCCAACGACCCATGATGCCAAACCTGTGATGTTGTTGAAGTCGACATCCAAATTCATGTTGTAAGTAATCTGGCCTAAATCGGATGCTCTGACGAGTTCTTCCATCTCGACCTGAACTCGAAGATCTCCAGGGACACTGATTGTGGAAGAAATGCTTGCATCATAATCATTGAAGTCGCCGTATGAAAATAGTTCGTAGACTAGAGTGGAGACGTTGTCAATGGTCTCGAAGCGGATATCGACCACTTGGCGAGATAGTTGGCCGGTCAAAATGTCTACCTGTGAGCCGGCTGCTCCGTTTTGAATCAACTCTTCTACATCGAATTCAGCGTCGTATATCCATTCGTCTCCGACACGCCAGTTAGCGACATCAATCAATGTACCACTCTTTGTTGAGACGAGGTTCAATGAAGATTCAGATTCCAATTCAGGGGTTATTTGTGGCTGTGAAAGCGGTACTAATATCGAGAAAATCATTAGCAAAACGAGGCCGGTTGGTAGCAAGCGTTGATGGTCACCCATAGGGTGACCAGAAAAGTAGTCCTTATTCAATTGAGCGCAATGCGGGTTATGGAGATAATCGTGGTACCCCACATCCACAACAACATGATGTTTCGAGTCAGGTCTGTCGGGGGCCTCCAGCCAGTTAGAGATTCGGTAACCTCTTTCACGAACCAGCCTTCTTCATGCTCCTCGATGTGTTCATTCTGAAGCAATTGATGCTCCCAGGTTGTGAAAATACAGGTTCGATCATTGAATCGCCAGTGCAACCTAGTGAGGGGGGTCAAGGTAGCATGAATCCACCATGCAACTGGCCAAGGCAAGGCCCAGCCAAGCATGAGGAACAACATCACAAACAAATGGGACAGTCGAACGAATTTTGCTGCCAACCAACGCCACATGAACTCACCAGGGGATTTGCCCACTTAGATACAAACGGAGAATACACAATGCCAAACCCATGTAGGACAACCCCCAACCTAGATTCGAAGCGGTCTCATCGCTCATGTGCCAACCCACAAGAGCGCCCATTCTCTGAATGAATCCACCTTGTTCTATGGTGCCTGCTTTGGGGTGTCCACGCAATTTCATCTCAACGGTTGAAAGGATGCAGACGTCGGCAGTCTTCCAGTGGATGAGCATAATGGGGATGAAAAATATCCCAAACCACCATGCTTCGGACCAAGGCAACAGCCAACCCCATGGGACGAAGAATGTCACGCCGACATGGAGAAAGTAAACCGCTTTGGCTAGCGCCAATCGAATTGGACCGACGTTGTCGGTCATGTTCGTAACCTCATAGGAGGTCGGCTAGTTCATCCTGAATGATTTCGACAGCTTCAAGGATTTCGTCCTTGTGTCGAGCACCAGTAATCACCATCTTGCCACTACCGAAAATCAGGCAGACAACCTTTGGATAATCAAGGCGATAAATTAGCCCAGGGAATTGCTCAGGTTCGTATTCGACCTTGTCAAAAGGTAGGTGGAATGTCAGATGGTTGAGGTTGAGTTTTCGTGGCTCGCCCGCTTGAGGCTCGTCAGTCCACTTGTCTCTGCCATCGTAATCTTCAGGATAATGCAGAGCATAGGTTGCCACCATATTCTGCACCTCGATGGTGACATCTTTGAGGTCCCATGTCTCGATTCCAGCAGCACGGAGATCACCAATCATTCGCTCGATGCCTGTGTGAATGTTGTCCTCGTTCTTTCCACCGGTGCATACAGCACGGCCGGAGCGGAACATCAGAATGGCCAACTTGGGGTCGACCACGCGGTAAACTACACCTGGGAATTGTTCAGGCTCATACTCGCAATTCAACTGAATCGCGATATCGGGGAGGTTCAATTCCTCGGCCACACGGGTCGAGGCAACTACATTCACTACTGTTAGACGGTCTTCATCACTGGTTGCCATGGAAGCGCCGTATCTAAGCCCCTATTTAAAGGAACACCCGGTGTCGCTTATAATCAAATTTCCAATATTTGGCTCTCAGTCATTCGTTTTCTATTCGTACCCCGGGAGCACCCAATCGAGAGACCATTGTTCGGCCACCAACCAGTTCGATTGCCTGTGCGGTTCTGCGTGGTTCTGTCGTTAGGGCAATCATACACCCCCCTCCGCCAGCACCAGTGAGTTTTGCACCCAAACTTGACGGGAGGGCGGCTTCCACCATTCGATCCAAATCATCATCCGATACACCCAAACCTTGCAACAATCGGTGACATTCATTCATGGCGATTCCCACAGCCTGTAAATTGCCCAAGGATAGAGCGGTTGCACCCGCTCGAGTCACATTCCCAATTCGCTCGATATCTTCCATTCGTTCCGGTTGATTAGACAATAATGCCGCAACTTTAGCCACCATCTGTGAAGTGGGACCAGGACGACCTGAGAATCCAATGACTAGGCTGGCCTCGGAAATCGATTCTGGAAGGTCGACACTGTGAACCTCCCAAGTCCTTCGAATACCATCGATTCGCAAATCACGCGTGTATTGCCAATGTGCCTGAGGCTCTTTCTTGTCTGAAACCATAACTACGCCTCCGAGCGTGGAGGTACTAGTGTCGATTGGGCTGGCTCGACCTCCTTGAGCTTCGGCTTCGGCGAGATGAGCGGTGGTTGCGATTCCAGGGAGAGGTAACTCATCTGCAGGTGTGCCACCTAAATGCAACAGTGCGGCGGCAACACCTGAACAGATGGCGGCACTTGAGCCCAGTCCGGCAGCCCCGAATAAATCGCTATCAATATGGACGGACAATGGGCCACCCCCGTCGCCAATCCACATACGCTTGAGCATCGCATCAAGATGAGGGTGGCGATTCTTGTCGAATTTCATGTCATCGATGCGCCAACCCGACTTGGATTCCTCGAGTGTAATTTGAATTCTAGCATCGATGGCGACAGCGACCGCAGGCTGACCATAGACAACAGCGTGCTCTCCGAAGAGAATGCACTTGCCCGGCGCGCTGGCGAGGACCATGTCGATGCGTAGAGACGGTGCCTCATATCCATATCTCTCGCGTGCGCGTGTACGAACCAAAGTTCAAGGATGGGTCACAGGTAGGGCAGGTTGCCCGAGGTGGACCTATGGACGATGAGACCGATTTTGATGTCATTATCGTCGGTGCCGGTTTCGCTGGCGCTGCGACTGCATTCCAACTCCTAAAGGAGGGAATCGAAGGGGATCGGATCCTCATTATGGACCGAGGAGAGCCCATCGGCAGCAAGAATCTCACAGGCGGAATACTGTGGGGGAGGGAACTCGATGATTTTGAGGAATATCTCGGTAACTGGGAGATGGATTGTCCCGGAATCGAGCGCTGTATCAATCACAAGAAAGTTGGATTTCTTAACAACGAGGATGCCCTCTTCATCGAGGGGCGGTTTGCTTCATGGGATGGAACAGGGGGCACTGATGAACCCAGTCAACGTTCCTCGTGGTCTGTCCTTCGAGCCAAGGCAGATGCGTGGATGGCCGAGAAGATGGAAGAGGCTGGAATCTTTGTCATGGGCGGCATGAAAATTGATCAGTTACACATCGATGGTCTTGACCACGGTTCCTATGATGCTAGAGATTTGACTGATCCTGCCGAAGACAGTGGCAAGGGAGGTGCGCAGAAATGGAAGGTCGACAATTTACCCAAGGAACTGGTCGATAAGATTCGCAACGGCACCATCAGCGGTATCGTCCAAGATGGCGATGTCATGACCAGCAAGGTGGTCGTGATTGCTGAAGGAAGCAACTCCGTTCTCACGCGCGGATACCACTTCGATTCCATGCTCCATGCGCAGTCCAAGGATGACATGTTGCTCGGTGTCAAGGAAGTGATTCATCTCGGCAAGGAGAAAATCGATGAGCGATTCAACTGCTTCGCGGGGGATGATGAGCGTCCACCTAGTGGCATGGCGATGGAATTGGCTCTCTCACTGTACCGCGACATGAGCCACGAAGCGTGGGATAAATATCCCAACACCAAGGGCCTGTATCCACGATGTGGTGGGTTCTTCTACACCAACAGAGACACTGTATCGTGTGGAATCATTGTCCAACTCAAATCCCTACCCGAGGGATTGCATACCTACGATTTGTATCAGGCTTTCAAGGCACAGCCAGCAATTGCAGCGCTCATCGAGGGTGGCGAGGCCATCGAATACGGTGGCCACCTCTGTCCCGAATACGGATTACACCGCATGCCACACCGATTTACCCGTGATGGAGCGGTCGTTGTCGGTGATGCAGCCGGTCTAGTGTTTGCCAATGGTATGCAGATTCAAGGCATGAACAACGCCCTTCATTCCGGCAAGTTGGCTGGCAAAGCGATTGCCAAGTGCATCGTTGACGGAGATGTCAGCGCCAAGGCACTGGATGCGACCTACACGAAGTCTCTGAAGTCCAGTTACATTTTCCGCGATCTCAAGCGATTTGAGCCAGCAACAAAGTTTCTCAACAATCCAGCTAACTTCACTTGGGTTCCTGAACTGGTCGGCAAAACCGCCAACCGTGTCTTCCGTGAAATCGGCGAAGAAAAGGTGCCCGCAGAGAAGGTTCTGCGTAAAGTTCGCAAGGAAATGCGCGCAAAGAACAAAGCAAACAAGAAGGGGATGGGGCTCTTCGGTTTGCTGAAGTTGGCGCTGACTGGGAGAAAACTCTGAGGTGTTGTGGTGTCTGAATCAATCAAACTCGGCCTATTCACCTACGATGTCAAGAATGGCCTTGGCCTGATTGGCTACAATGTTGATGAGCACGAACATGCCCACATCATAGTTGACACCAGCAAGTGCAACGACTGCTCGCACATGATGTGCGTCTGGGGTTGCCCCGCACAATGCTACACCTTCCGCGACCAAGGCCTTGATGAAATGAAATTTCAGTATGAGGACTGCGTCGAATGTGGTACTTGCTACATCATGTGCGATCAAGGGGCCGTGAGTTGGAATCACCCCCGGGGTGGCTTCGGAATAACATACAATCAGGGTTGAGAGTAGCGATGGCGCTGCAAGTTTACGATACGAGAACACGGGAAAAGCGGCCGTTTGAGACCGCTCGAACCGGTGAGGTCGACATGTACGTCTGTGGTATCACGCCATATTCTCCCTCGCATTTGGGGCACGCACGATGTTACATTGCATTCGATCTCATTCACCGTTGGCTGGAAGCCAGTGGGTGGACTGTGATTTATGTCCAGAACTTCACCGACATCGATGACAAAATAATCAATGCAGCCAGTGAGGAAGGTATTGATTTCCTTGAGGTTGCCAATCGCAATATCGCCGACTATTACGATGCTATGGACAAACTGAATGTTCTCCGTGCAGACCACTATCCACGGGTCACAGAAGTGGTGCCAGAAATCATCGATATGGTGGAGAAGCTCATCGAAAAGGAACATGCGTACGTGGCCGACGATGGGGTCTGGTTCAGCATCGAATCGGCACCCGAGAAGTACGGGATGCTCACCGGTCAGTCCATCGATGCGGTGATGGCAGGGGCTGGGGGTCGTGTCGACGAGTCCGGCAAACGAGATCACAAGGACTTCGCATTGTGGAAGGTGGCCAAACCCGGTGAACCTTCATGGCCATCACCATGGGGAGATGGCAGACCAGGTTGGCATATTGAGTGCAGTGCAATGTCGCTCAAGCACTTTGGCGAGCAGTTCGACATCCACGGGGGCGGCCATGACCTACGATTCCCACACCACGAAGCAGAGATTTTCCAATCAGAATGTTGTACCGGCAAGACCCCGTTGGTTCAGTATTGGATGCACAATGGGTTCGTCAACATCGATGGCGAGAAGATGAGTAAGTCGCTCGGAAATTTTTGGACCATCACGGATGCATTGGAGAACTATGAGCCATTGGTACTCCGTCATGCGCTACTCAATGCCCATTACCGCTCACCCATCGATCTCACCGAACAGTTGCTCAATGATGCCAAAGGGCACCATGCCAAACTGGTCGAAGCATATGGTCACGCACTGGTAATCAGTGAGCAGGCCAAGAAGTCGGGCATGCAGGAAGCGCCACGACTGCCA
>JASMFB010000025.1 GCA_030751995.1 Candidatus Thalassarchaeaceae archaeon | reverse complement strand
TCGGTCGATTAGTGGATCCAGAAGATATGCCATTCACTGTAGATGGCGTGGTCCCTGATTTACTCATCAACCCTCACGCCATCCCATCGCGCATGACGGTCGCACACATCTTGGAGATGATTGGTGGAAAAGTCGGTGCCATGGAAGGTCGACTCATCGATGGAACGGCCTTCGACGGAGAAAAGGAAGGCAGTCTTCGTGAAGGATTGCTTCGCCACGGATTTGCCCACACGGGTCGTGAATCCATGGTCAACGGTGAGACAGGTGAAGAATTCCCTGCTCAGATTTTCGTTGGCGTCATCTACTACCAGAAGTTGCACCACATGGTAAGTGGTAAGATACACGCACGAAGCCGCGGGCGTGTCCAGATTCTCACTCGACAACCGACAGAGGGCCGTGCTCGCCAGGGTGGCCTCAGATTCGGTGAGATGGAGCGCGACTGTCTGATTGCACATGGTGCTTCAATGGTTATCAAGGATAGACTACTGGATGAATCGGATGGTTGGGAACTCTACGTATGTGCCGAGAGTGGCCACATAGCGTTCTGGGATTGGCGTAAACGATGTTATGTCAGTCCAATCCACGGGGACAAGGCGGAAGTATTCCCTGTATCAACATCGTATGCATTCAAGCTGCTTCTGGATGAGATGAAATCACTTGGAGTGGCCATGAGACTTGAACTGGAGGACCGAAGATGAACCGAGACGTTGCAACCATTCCGAAGCGCATTGCTTCCATCAAGTTCAGTTTGATGGATCCAAACGAAATCCGCAAGATGTCTGCAGTCGAAGTGAAGACTGCAGACACCTACAAGGACGATGGGCACGCATACAGACAAGGTTTGATGGATAATCGCATGGGCGTTATTGAACCAGGTGTACGCTGTGAAACCTGTGGTAACAAGCACGACGTTTGTCCGAGCCACTTTGGTCACATTCAACTCGAATTGCCCGTTATCCACATTGGATTCACCAATCTATTGAAGACGGCCATTAAGTCAACATGTAACACTTGTAGCCGCATCCTACTTCACGAGCGAGAAGGAACCCATCCAAACAATCCAGAGAAGTCCGAACAGGATTACTATCGTTTCCGCGTGAACGATGTCATACAGAAGCACGGTGTTGGTTCAACTGAATTCAGCAAAGTCATCAAAGATATCGTCAAGGAATGTTCGAGCGCAAAGCGTGCAGTATGTATGCACTGTGGTTCCGAACAGGGCAAGATTCAACTCGACAAACCCACAACTTTCAAGGAAATCATGCAGGCGAAAGCAGGCACATCAAAGGTCGAGAAAAAGTTGAATGCTCGCGACATCCGAGAATGGTTGGAAAGAATTCCCGATGCGGATTTGATTTTCGTCGGAATGGATCACAATGCCAGCCGTCCCGAATGGACGATTATGCGCGTATTGCCAGTTCCTCCCATCACAGTTCGCCCATCCATTACTTTGGACAGTGGCGATCGAAGTGAGGATGACCTTACTCACAAACTTGTGGACGTTCTACGAATCAATCAGCGCTTGCGAGAGAACCGTGACGCTGGTGCCCCTCAACTAATTGTTGAGGATTTGTGGGAACTACTACAGTATCACATTACTACCTATTTCGACAATCAAACGGCCGGCATCCCTCCTGCTCGCCACCGTTCGGGTCGCCCGTTGAAGACGCTAACGCAGCGCCTCAAGGGTAAGGAAGGCCGTTTCCGAAGCAATCTTTCCGGAAAGCGTGTGAACTTCTGTGCCCGAACTGTCATCAGTCCTGATCCAAATCTTGGCATCAATGATGTTGGTGTTCCGGTACAATCTGCCAAAGAACTGACTGTTCCGATTCGAGTCACTGGCCGAAACCGTGAACAGTTGCGACAGATGATTTTGCGTGGCCCTGATATTCACCCCGGTGTCAATTACATCGTTCGTGGTGATACTCATCGTGTACGAATCACTGACCGAACCAAGTTCATGTGGTCCGGATTCCGTTGTCACAACCCCGAATGTCATTGTGGCGATGATGACAGAGGCGAACCCTACCCAGGACACCGTCCAGATCTCAACGAGGTGCTTCATGCACCCAACTTCCTGCCAGGCATGGAGATTCAGGAGGAATTCAAGCGAGTTGAAGGGCAAGAAGATGCTCAGTCAAAGTGGATTCCGAATCTTGCGGCAACCATTGCTAACCTCCGCGGAGAGGACACCAATGGCAAACAACTGGAATACGGAGATCCTCGCGCTATTATCTACCAGCGATGGGCATTTGAACGTGAAAATCCCGGCCAAGAATTCCCGCCCGAACTTGAGGTTATTTGCCCCCATTGTGGTAGTCCTGAAATTTCTGAAGAAGGTGAACGCAGCAAGGTCGAAGATCGCCTTGCAACTGTGGACCTTGATGGCAATCCAAAGCCGGGTATGATTGTAGAACGCCACCTGATTAACGGCGATGTTGCAATCTTCAACAGACAACCATCCCTACATCGTATGTCGATGATGGTTCACCAGGTTCGCGTAATGGAAGGCAAGACCTTCCGATTCAACCTCGCTGTCTGCACCCCTTACAACGCTGACTTCGACGGTGACGAGATGAACCTTCACGTGATTCAGTCCGAAGAAGCTCGAGCAGAGGCTAAGATTCTCATGCGTGTTCAGGAACACATCATCACACCACGTTATGGTGGCTCAGTCATTGGTGGTATCCACGATCACATCTCGGGTGCCTACCTGTTGAGTCACAACAACCCCTTTGTCTCCAAGGCCATCGCACTCGATGTTCTTGGACAGATTGGTTGGTCCGGAGAACTCCCCAAGGAGAGTGTGGTGGACGGTGTTTCTGGTTTCTATGGCATTGAACTGTTCAGTCTAATCATTCCAGGGGGATTCAATCTACGTTACACAAGTCGTAGTATGGACGAGGTCACGATTGAAGGTGGCCAAGTTCTCGGTGGAACTCTAGACAAGCGTGCCGTCGGCGCTGAAGACGGCCGACTTCTTGACGCAGTTGTACAAACACATGGCACAACTGAGGGTGCAAAGTTCATCAATCAGATGACGAAACTCACTATTGGAATCTGCACCGCCATGGGCTTCACCACTGGAATCGATGACGAAGATCTTCCGGCAGCAGCAACTGAAGCCATTGCTCAGCGAAATGCAGAAGCCAGTGATGCTGTCGATGCCGAACTCGAGAAGTTCGGTGCTGATGGCCGCAAATACGAAACTCGACCCGGCCGAACTCCACTTGAGACCCTTGAGGAGAATATCCTGCAGATTTTGGATCAATGTAAAGCAGAAACAGGTACGGTGGCCAAAGATCACCTCGCTGATGACAACCCTGCGGTTATGATGGCTGTCTCTGGCGCCCGTGGTTCCATGGATAACTTGGCCATGATGGCAGGTTCAATTGGTCAACCAAAGGTCCGTGGCAAGCGCTTGGAACGTGGTTACAATGATCGTGTGTTGTCACACCTCCGTCGTGGGGCCAAGGGTGCGAAGGAGAAAGGCTTCGTTGCATCTTCCTTCAAGCGTGGCCTTGAACCAACTGAGTTCTTTATGCTCTCTGTATCGGGACGCGAATCCCTTGTCGACACAGCGGTTCGTACGAGTAAATCTGGTTACATGCAACGCCGACTCATCAACGCAATGGATGACCTCAAGGTATGGAACGATGGGCAGCATTCTGTGCGAAACACGGCAAATCGAATCATCCAATTCCAGTACGGAGAAGATGGCATCGACCCCTGTCGCTCATTGAAGGGAGATCCGGTCAATGTCAACCAAATTTTGGATGACGTCCTCGGGGGTGGCAACTGATGGTAGTTAAGTCAGCAACAAAGAAGAAACTCATGGATATGGGTGTGCAAGAGGAATTCGCTCACAAACTTGCAGATGATCGCAAGTGGGACGATGTGAAAATCCTCTCACCGGGGGAAATTGCCCAGATTTGCGGCCTCTCTTCCGAGGAGGCCACTGCCATCCACAACACACTGCAAGCCTTTGGCAAATCGGGTGGTTCCGATTCCAGTTCAGCCACGACTACGGTAGTCAGACGCAAAAAGGCTCTTCGACGTACAGCCCAAAGAGAACTTTCTCTCCAGGGATACGATGTGGAAACTAAGTTTGAGACCATTGGTCGTGATATCGACCGAGAAGATCCAATCTATCAGGCTCTGGCCAAGGCAGCAGAAAAGGAAGGTCTCCAACTTACCGAACGTTTGCTTGAGAACCTCTCTGCAGGCATCCGTGAACGTGGAAAGGCAAAATTGACGCCAACTCAGGCGAAGAAAATCGTCACCGAAGCGGCAACCCAATCTGCACGCGCCTCTGTTGATCCCTTTGAAGCGGTTGGCATTGTCACCGCCCAATCAATTGGAGAACCAGGAACTCAAATGACCATGCGAACATTCCACTATGCTGGTGTTGCGACAGTCAACGTGACTCAGGGTCTGCCTCGAATCATCGAGATCGTTGACGCACGCAAGACACCGAATACTCCGACGATGAATATCTATGTTGAGGAATTGAACGCTAAGGGCAAGCCATTGGCAGCAGACGAGAAAGCTGTACAAAAATTAGCCGCATCTCTTGAAACCACCACAACTCAGGATATCGCAGACATCGATGTTGAAGTTGCTCAGCGTTACATTATGCTGAAGCTCAACAACTCACACCTCAAATTGAAGAATATGACTGGGGCACAGGTTCGCGACAAGTTGTCTCGAGCTCTCCGATTGTTTATTGCCATTGAAGATGGTTCTGAATCGAAGCCAAAGATTCTGAAGATTATCCCGGGGGTTGCTAAGGAAGATGATTTGAAAGATCTCGATACCAACCCTCCTACATACACTGAACTTCTGCAACTAGAAGAGAAGATCAAGTCACTTCGACTGAAAGGTGTCAAGGACATCAATCGTGCGAATGTTCAGAAGGCTGGTTCCAATAATCCGATGGCGAAAGAAGGCGAATTTTACATTTCGACAATCGGCTCCAATCTATCCAAGGTCTCAGACTTCGCCGGAGTTGATCGCAGCCGCACCTATACCAACAATATCACCTCAATTCACGATTACCTCGGAATCGAGGCCGCACGTCAGGCCATCATTAACGAGTTGATTCTCACCCTTGAAGGCGCACGTTTGGATGTCGATGTTCGACATCTGCTTATGGTCGCTGATGTCATGACCAGTGAAGGCGAAGTTCGCGCCATCGGTCGACATGGTGTTTCTGGTACCAAGCACAGTATCCTTGCCCGCGCTGCGTTCGAAGTTACTGTGAACCATCTGTTGAAGGCCGGAATCATCGGTGAGCGAGACAACCTCACTGGTGTTGCCGAGAACATCATCGTAGGCCAACCGATTGCTCTTGGAACGGGCAGCGTCGAGTTGTTCTATATCCCCGAAAATGAGTAATATTCACCCATGAGAAGCATTAGTGGAGAATGGAGGAATATGAATGGACTTGAGCCGACAACTGAAAACCGCAATTAAGACTGGAGATCTGACTTTTGGTCAGAACCAAGCATCCGATGCTTGCACCAACGGAGACGCTAAGTTACTGATTTTTGCAGTAAATTGCCCGCAGGACTACATCGATGGATTACGGGCACGACATCCTGATGTCCCGATGCATCGAACTGATTTGGTAAATCGAGAATTGGGTGCTGCTTGTGCAAAGCCATTCCCAATTAGCACCATCTGTGTTCTGAGCGAAGGTGGTAGCGAATTGCTCAGCCTCCAGCCGAATCTTGATTGAGATAGTGTAAGTCACCTCACAGTCCTTTTTTGGACGGAGTGTTCAAGGGTGGTACGGTCGCCGTAGGCGACCATGGAGTCCTTGATTCGAGATTTACTCAGTCAACTCGGCGCTTCATTAGACCCCTCTCCCTCGCATACCCCTTGCCCCGGCATTTCCCTCCTGGGTGTTCTCAGCAATCCACCTGCCACCCAAAGTGGCCCCGCGTTGTCAATTGGAACACACGTGTGGCATGCACATGATGGGTGGGCGCCATTGGACAATCTTGAGATTGAACGTTGGTTGGTCGACACTCCTTCTGGTTCCCATTGGCTTCTTTCTGAACGCCCACTTCGTTTGGAGCATAAGCCACATCGTTCGGATGTCGAATACGAGGTGTGGGGACCTGATCGGTTCGCCCAATGGTTGGGTGAGGCCGTTCTCAACGGGGATTTGAATGCCGACATACCGCAAGCAATCCCTACATCTGTAGTCGAAGTTGAAGAGGTAGAGAGAACAACTCCATCTCTCAAAGAATCTGGCCCATCAGCACTACGCCCTCAAATTGAACTCGAATCAATCTTGGATAAACTCACACTCACTCACGCCGAACCCCGCCCAGTCCTCCTCACTGCGAGAATTTGGGCCGTGACGGGGATATTACGAGGCCCGGAAAATGCTGCTGAAAGACAATGGTGGGAATTGCTTGAGGATCCTTTCACAGGGGAAATCGATCATCTAGGATCTGTAGAAACATTGGATTTCATCCCTAACTTAGAGAGACTGGAACCTAAAGTCTGGGCAGATGAGTCCGAAATAGCCCCTAAATTGGCAAATTTTTGCGAGGAACGACGTCACTATACAGTGACAGAATCGAGTGGCCCAAACCAAGTTCAGGGCAGCGTCCTACATTGGTGGAAGTTAGACCCTTCTAGTGCTGAGATGACACCTAGATTGGCCCTACTACCTGCTTGGCAACTTCGTATTCCCGAACGGGGAATGGCCCTTGTACATGGCCTGACTGGCCAATTGATTCCGCTGCCGTAATCAAGTTACAACTTCATCTAGGCGATCTTGTTCAACTGCCCTACGAATCTCCATCGCGATTCTACGTCCACTGCTCATAGGTTTACGCCACGCAGCATTGCCGTAAGGATGACCGACATTGACGTGGACATTGGTGCCACCACCTAATCTCGGTGCGACGTCATAGATGTAGTAGTCCATGTCTTTGTCAATACATGTCTGTAAGCAGAATGGGCCGATGATGCCAGGGTCGTAATGCTCTTTGCTGGCCTGAATGAATTTCTCTCCGAGTTCAAACGCTTTCTCTAGCAAACTCTCACGAATTGTAGCTGTATTGTGTCCGACAACCGTCATCTCGGGAATTTGTTGATGTGCAGGCATCGTCATCTGTTGAGGCGCTGGTAGGCGAACATGACCATCAAGTGAAGATTCAAATCTCCAATCGACCCCCAAAAGTTCGAGTTTTGGCATATCCTCCTCAAGTGGACTATAGAAGAAGTTTAGATTGAATACTGGGCCGATTACATAACGCTCAATTCGCGCCCCATCTAGGCTCTCTTGATCGATGACCCCTTCTTTGAGCAAAGTTCTCGCCTTTTCGTTGTATTCGTCAAATGATGAACAGGTAAAGAAACCACGTTCCAATTTCTTTTGAGCATGATGTAACTTGACGATAGCCAAACAATCTATTTCCTCTGGATTTTCAATTGCTTCAGGGTAGGGCAATCCTGCTTGTTCTAGAATCCAATAATAGTCCTGTTCTTCAGTCCTTTCTTCCATTCGCAGCATGTTTCGGCTCCCGAACATTGGAACTCTGAAATCGTTCTCAATACTCTCAATAGAACTGTATGAGGTAAAGGAACGATTGGGGATATACACGACATTTCTATCGCGCATCTGTTGTTGAAAATCTGGTTCCAGGACATCATTGAACGAATTGAGAACAATGGCCTTGTCGACCATTCCACGAACAACCCGCCCCGATGAAGTACGTTGGGTTCTGAAATAATCAGAGTAAGTTTTTTCGCGACCCTTTTGACAATAAGCTACAGTCGGAAACCCTTCTTCAATCGCACCATCACAGATGTCAAGTGCACTATGACTGGCAGTCATTCCGATACGTAATTTTAGACGGTCATATTCCTCGAGAATTGACTGTATTTCACCCGCACCAATCATGGTATCAACCGCCCCGTTGTAGGGCCATCAACTCGTCAGTAGACAAGGTCTCCCCAGACATGAGTTTAGACATAAGATCCTGAACTTCAACTCTAGCTGGAACTTGAGACTTGTCGCCCGTATCTATGCCCTTGTCTTTGTTACTCTTAGCACGTAGTATGTCTTGGATTGAGTGTAGACACCGTAGACTGACAATATAGGACTGATGTTCTCTGTCCGCTTCACGCTTCACACGGCGAACCTGAGCCTGGCTGGCATCGGCTTTCTCACGCAATCTATCCACCTCATCACTCAATTTAATCATCAAATCATGGGCTTCTTGTGCAGTTTCCGCAGCGCTGGTAACAGTCTGATGAGCAACCTCTTGTTCATCAATTGCAAGTCGTAAATTGTCTCTCGCATCTTTCAACTCAACATTCGAATCTTCTTTCTCGGACATCTTGCGGAGTTTACTCTGCGCTTCCTTAACCTGTTGCACAAATTTCTCTTCATTCTTGCCCAGAAACAAGCCTCTCTCAAAATCATTTTCGAGTTTCTCGATTTTTCTCTTTAGTGAGGCTGGCGTATCTTCCTTGTCTCTTCGGCCACGTCGATCGTTTCGGTCAGTACGTTCTGGTTCAGGGGACAATTCACGTAATTTTTCTTTGGCCTCGCGAACGCCTTGATTCTTATCTGCCCGTTCTGATTTCGCTTCACGTACAGCGCCATTGGCCTCATCTCGGATGCCCTTTTGACGTTGAACCTCTGAAATGAGTTCGCGAACCTGTCGGTTGAAATCGTTGCGTGTACTGAGGAATCCACCGACATTCTTGTTCAATTCATCACGAGAATCCCTTTTTTCAGATGCTTTACGGTTGACAATTTCTCTCATTTCCTGTAAATTCGGAACGATGCCATCCATGTGAGATCACCATATTGGCCGACGTAGTCAGGCCTTCAGTCAACCACCCCAAATGGCTGTGCCATATAATCGCTGCTCTCCGTTCATCGCCCCCTACGGGGGCGTTTTCAGCCGTTGACAACATTTGGAGAGAACGATTAAACCCCGTCTGCAAGACGCACGAGTTGATTCACATGTTTATCGATGGAATGCCTGGAATGGACCGAGTACTCGCAACGGATGTGAACCCCCCTTACCTGACCCTAGTGACCGGGCCCCCCGGTTCGATGAAATCTTCATTTTGTCTTTCACTGGTTTCAAACCACCTACGCCAATCCGGTGGTTTTGGATTGTATTGCACTGTGGAGGAGACCACAGGAAGTTTGCTCCGTTCTTCCCACTCACTGGGATTGTCATTACCTCAAAATCTACAAATTACAGATTTCACTGAGTTGCGTAACGAGAACGAAGCGATGGATTATCTGAAATTCACTCAGAAGATGATTGAGCATTTCAAGAGAGAACGAGGGGACGCATTCTCTGTTTTTGTGCTAGATTCGTTGGGCGCGATTTACAGTTTGACTAGTGTCGATGAAGAAATGCGCAAGAGGATGTTCAAATTCTTTGAATTCTGCCGTAGTCAGAATCTGCATACATTCGTGATTACCGAAAGGCAGGCTGGCGAACATGCAGAACTTGAGGGTAATGAAGGATTCTTGGCAGATTCAATCCTGAATCTGGGCTTGGATCGACGTAATGGCCAGATTGTTCGAACCATGCAGATTGAGAAAATGCGACATATCCGACATTCCATGGAGAAACAGGCTATGGAGGTCACCAATTCTGGTCTAGTTTTACTCGGCCCCTTATTCGATTAAGCTAGATCGATTATTCGACCTGCGGTATCCTGTAGTAGATTTCTCAGTGAACCAAGATTTGTATTTGATTCAGCCTGAATCAAAAGTAATCTATCTTCATCTACGCGGTGTGATAGCATCACTGCCTCACTGGTACGAATCATCATTCTAGCAGGAGTATCTTCAACGAGAACATCCAATCCAGTCCACATTGCAACTGCTGCCTCAACGTCATGTTCGGCGGGCGAAAAATCGATTGGTAATGCATCAGGGCCAATGAGAGCAACCCATTTTACACCATCTTGATTGAGTAAATCCTCCATGAGGCGAGTTCTCATGATTGGGTGCGAGTCTAAGGCAGGGCATCATTGTGACGCTGCTTCAGAGAGCAATGGACCCCGCATCAACCATCCATCGTGACCACGATAGAAGCCTACTATCCGTCCCTTCGGGCGGAGTCCACGTCGGTGGTACATCGAGATGGCGACTACATTGTCTTGGCGCACTTCAAGTTGAACGGTTCGAATGCCGCGCGTCTTAGCCGCAATAGCAAATTTCCGCCAACCTTTCGCTCCAATCCCATTGCCTTGGAGTTCGTTGGCAACTGAAAATGCGAGTACGCGCGCACATTGATTGGACAATCGCATTACCCACAGTATACCTTGATCTCTTTCCCCATCAGTGAGGATCCATCGTCCGAATTCATCATTCAACGGAAGATTTTTGAGCCGTTCGATTTCGTACGTTTCACCTGTAGTTTCCAAAATCAATTCACGAATATTCTGCAGACGACCCCTACTCCACTCTTTGAGTGATGGAGATGGGATCCAATTGAGCCCTGTCACCGGACATCACCTGCGCCGTTTTTCCCTTTCTTCTGGATTGAGGGAACGTCTGCGACCACGCGCTGCGCCAACCTTTCGCCGCTTCCGCTTCTCAGGTTCAGGCACAGTCTCACTACTAGTCTCTTCAACACCAGAAAGGGCCCCAAGACCACCACTGTTCAACAAGGCCCCCAAATCTTCCAACGTAAGTGCACCACCTGTGCTTGCACGAGCCTTGACATCATCTAGACGTGGACCGATTTTTCTTCCGCCCCCTGCGCCCTTCTCGGCTTTCTTGCGAACCCGTGCAAAGGCTTCAAGACGCCCTATCTCTCTGCGCATCTTCTTGAGTTCAGCTCGATTTGTATTGATGGTTTCCAACATTTTTGCAATTCGATCGTTGAGGTTACGAATTTCTTTGGGGTTTGCCTTCTGATCAGCAACCTCTTCTCGTGCTTCTTCTGCGATTGATTTCCTCTCAGCACTCAACTTGTCGAGTTGCTTCAATTTCTCTTCTTGATTTCTCAGCAATTCGATGTATTTCTGGTGTAATTCATTTCCACGAGATTTCTGAGCATACATTGCCTGCAATTCAAAGAAAAATGAAAATAGTTTAATTTCGTGGTCCCTATTGGGCATCTTGCCTAAATCATTTGGAATGGTCGCCAATCTCCTATGAGTTTGAGCCAATCGTTCTTCGATGATTTCTAACGGGGGTGGCACATTTTGGTTGATTGCGTCACGTTCTTGCCGAACCACTCGCGATTGTTCGCGAACAGTTCTAAATTCATTGAGTACAGTAGTTCTCTCCTTGCTGATTCCACGCGTTGACGCTTGGATTGCACGAAGTGATTGAACTAGTGTAATTTCTGCCTCGCGTTCCTGTTCAACCCTTTTCAATTCCTGTTCAGTGGCTTGCTTTGATGCTTTGAGGGCCTTAGTCATATCACTAATTTCGGAATCAGAAAGATCTTCAAGATCGTCAAACAATCCTTCCTTTGGTTTTGAGCGCTTACGCTTACCCTTCCCCTCACTCATTCTTCTTCACCACCGTCTGGTTTTATGGAAATGGGCAATTCGGCATTACGCCGGCGTATACTTGAACCTCCTCCAGATTCAACTTGTTTGGCATTTCGTAGCAAATCATCCAGGCCATTTTTGATAGCAGATTCCCAGTAAGATATGGCCGACTCGGATTGTTTGATGAGGGCCCGAGAGCGCTCTACTTGGCGCATTGAATTTCGCAATTCAACTCTCTTCTCTACAAATGTGGCATGAATTGGTTCATTTTTCTCAACATGCGTCAACATCTCAAGATGCAATTTGTCTGCCAGTTTGAACAATTTCTGCATTTTTCGACTCGAGTCAACGTATTGCGACATCTCAGGGTTGTCCTTTCGACGCCTTTCTAGCCAAGCATCATTTTTTTGCAAGAGAGCCTTTCGTTCAGCCAGCAATTTCCGTTCGTCAGTAAGTGACAGCGCTTGCTTCTCGATTTTCTCCTCTACCCTCTCAAGTGCCTCTTCGAGTTTCTCTTTTGCCCATTTTGGATCAAGGCTCTTCAATCCCCCAGTTTCGTCCAATTGTTCCCTCAGTACACGTGTTTGTTGTAACAACTCGCGTGCTTCTTTCTGAGCTTCATTTCGACTGTTTTTCAGTTCAGCGACTTTATTGGATTCAGTATCTCGAGCCAGCCTCAGCTTCTCGACTTCAGGAGCAAGGGTATCCGCATCATCTGTCATGCGAGTTTCAATATCGGGCAATGCCTTCGCAAGCAACCTTCTCCGCTCAAGAATTTTTTCGGCAAGTTCCTCCGGTTTGAGGGCGAGCAGGCCTGTCAGATTCATGCAGAACGACTCGCGGAACCACAGGTTCCGCATAAAGGTTCAGCGATTAACCCGCTCAAACAAGGCAAGGGTCTTGAACCGTACGTGGCCAAGCGCACGCATGACCGTAGGTCATGGACGTGGCATCTGGGTTGCCGTACTCCTACTTTCTTCACTCTGGGTCCCATTTGCTTCGGCAGCAGGCGGAGGCCTCCTATTGACGGGCGACAGTTTCAGCATCATCGGAGATCAAGAAATGGGGGCAGGGGACGTCAATATCAGTGTGGATGTCGTGGCCCACGACTCAAATTCGAACGGATTCTTAGAAATGACATTCACCGCCGAAGACAACACCCCATTGGCTTCAGATAACCGTTCAATCAACTTATTGGCAGACGAATCAATCACCGAAGTCTTCGATTTCGCTTCAGTTCCAATCGGCACACATACTCTCTCACTCCAACTGTGGGGCGACGTTGGCGTTGGTTTTGAAAACAACATGACACAAATTCAAGTTTTCATCCAAAGATTATCTCCAGGCAACGCATCTATAGAATATTCAGGTGATTGGACTGTTGTCCCTGTCCATTCTGATTCCGGTGCAGCGAGTGGAAACAACACTCTGCGGGACGGGGATCATGCTTGGGTGATTGCAACCGTCGAGAACACAGGGGATGTCACATGGTCAGGCAATGCCACATTATCCAATCAGAGCTCTGTAATTTCGATTCTGGCCCTCAACATCGATGGTTTGTCTACCGCGTCCGTGAATTTCACCATTGGTCCATTGTTTGAAGGAACCACCACCATTTCGATTGATTTGATTGAGGATCAAACTTCTGTTGCATCCGACTCGCTTATTCTCGATATCGGTCCACCACCATTGCCGCGCCCCCTGCTATTGATGGCACCTGAGTCAACGGACCCAAATCTTGGTGATTCCATGAATTGGACAATTTCAACTGAAAATTCCGGTGAATCGCCATTTGAGGGCAGCCTCTACTGTAGTTTTCCTTCAGGAGTCGAGATTCTCAACCAATCCATTTCAGTCCCCTCTGGACAAAATCAAACTTGGATTGTCATTTTGGATGTTCGCCCTGGCCAACTCGATTGTTCAGTAACCAGTTCCCAACGCTTGCATATCGATTCGATTACATCAACATCTCATGTCTATGATATGTCGGCTGGACATCTGATGAGAGCTGGCAGTGATGGACTCACAGTCACCGGTGGTCCATTCCATGTGGGTGACCCCATTCCATTGGCCATTCTGATACACAATGGTGGCGATTTTTCAGGTGCGGCTTCCCTTGAAGTCAGAGAAGGTGATTCCGATGGCAATAACATGGGTTCTTGGACTTCCTTGGAGACTAGAACATTGGAGGTAGGTAGCAGCCTAGAATTGGGTTCACAACACATTCCTATTGTGTCAGGTGAGAGACAGATTGAATGGCGAATAGTGAGTTCAGATAGCCTTGTCTCCAATGATCTGTCAGGGATTATTTCACTCATCGTTCAACCTTCTCAATCCCTAGGTGTCACAATCTCTTCATTGGGGTGGACACTCAGTGATGGATTGGAAGTCGAAGTCACGACCTCCCTCTCGTCTGGCGAGAGTCGTTTGGTGTTGCTCGATGTTGGAACTTCAGGATCGTCTGGAGACGATTCTCAGATTTCAGTTGAAATCCTCCTTTCCCCGGGTCAGAGAACACTGACCTACAATCTTGGACATCCTACTTCATCCTCACTCGCAACGGTCGAACTCACACCTATTGGTTGGGAGTCAACTTCAATTGCGTACGATGAGATTACCTTGGTTCGGCCCAATCCTCAAACCTCTGTAATCCTCAATTCGGTAAGCCCTTCAAATCCAGCCCAGGGCGAATCGGCAACAATTTCCTATTCATTAGTCAACCAAGGGGGCGGTGATACCTTGGCCGGCGAACTAATGCTCATTGACCTGAAACACGAAGGTGAAGTTCTGTGGACTGGACCGGCACCGGTTGTCACTTCAGGCGAGAACACTTCCGCTTCATTCTCTCTTGAACAATGGCCTGCCGGTTCTGTGGTCGATCTCAGATTAATCTGGCACACCGCTACAACAGATGCAACTGGTACCAATTCATTCCTATCTGAATCAGCACAAACAACAGAGCAAGGTTTCACAATAGATTGGCTTTCTCTCATCTATGGTTCTCTTGCTGGTTTATTCATCGGACTTGTCACACGCACCGTAATGCGTGCTAGGGCCGGTAAACCATTGCTTCCTCGAAGTGAACGTGGGGGGCGAATGTCCAAACCCAAAAAATCCGTTGCGAAAACAGCTGATGAAAAAGTCGAGGTCGCCTGTCCAGCATGCGATCAGAGACTCAGAGTCCCATCGACATACAGTGGTACGGCTCGATGTCCAGCATGTGCACAAACCTTCCCTGTGGAAGCTGCTGAAGAAGAAGTTGCAGAATCTCCAGAAGTTGAAGATGAAATCGAATCCGTTGAGGAATCTGTCGAGGAATCGGTTGAATCTGTGACCGAAGTTGCACAACCCACCCCCGTAGTCGCAAAAGGAGAAAATAAATCCTCATCGTCTGATGATGTCATCCATTGTCCAGATTGTCAACAGAAATTGAAGGTCCCCTATGATCGACGACCTGTCCGTGCACGCTGCCCGGCGTGCAAGTGTGAATTCCGTGCATTGAAGGGATGATTCGTTTGAGTGAACCGATTAAAGAATTTGAGGAGATGTATCTCAAGACCCTCTACGAATTTTACGTTGAAGAACCACAACAACCCATTCGTAACAGTCGAATTGCTGAAACCCTCGGTGTGAGCCAAGCAGCCAGCAGTGAGATGGTTCAGCGCTTGGCAGGCAAAGGAATCCTATACCATATCCCCTATCGAGGAGCTACGCTGACAGAAGCAGGGGTTGAGGCAGCAGCTAGAATAAAGCGCCGCGAATGTCTTATGGAAGTCTTTCTCATCCGTATGATTGACTACAAGGGCGACGTTAAAGCCGCAGCTTGTCGCCTTGAACATGCTTTGACGGATGATCTTGAATCAGCCATCGATCGATTGTTGGGTTATCCCGAGACTACCCCCGATGGGGAAAAAATTCCAGTTGTGTCCCGAAAAATTGAACCCATTACCAATACAATGCTCCTCCCTCTTCACGCGCTTCCTGTTGGCCTGTCTGGCGAGGTAGAATTGTTGGTTCTTGAAGGCGCTGACGTTAGAACCCTCGAAGGTCTTGGTATTGCAGTGGGTTCTACGATTCAATCCACGGATGAAGGATTCACAGTCAATGACCAAGGAATCCAAATCACACAGGCATTATCTGCTCGAATACTAATCCGGACCCAGTGAAATTTTGCTGGCGCAACGGCCTTATGCGCGCCTGCGTACGCGGACCCATGGGGGCAGAGAAAATCACCACAGAGGATGCTCTGGATTTGCTTTCCCCTTCAGAAGATGCCCTTTCAACTGAAGATGCGATTGCAGCAACCCGGGCGCCGGCTAATTCTGGCCCCACTCTATCTGATATTGAGGCTGTAGAGAAGCGTATGGACAGACTCCGTGCTCGGGAGCACCACCTCCTTCGATTAGACCGCCTTTTCCTTTCAAGGGGAATCCACCTTTCTTTGACATTACCAATTTTCGCACTCGCCTTACAGTTGGTGGGTCGACGCTTTGCCGAAGGTTCCCCCGATTGGTGGATTTCCAGTGTCGAATCCGGATTCACGGAAGCGACCCTTAGCATCGTCGCTGGTCTTCTTGCCACCATCATTCTCTTTGCGTGGATGGTTTCTCTGTTCGTGGTTCGGGCATTACACAACACTTCACGCAAGGTTTTCCTTGCTGAAGGCAAATCATTCATGCTTAGGGGTAGGCCCTTTGAGAGCCTACACGGTTACGAAGCCATCAATGATGTGACTAGAATGGCCGTGACTCGAGTTTCGGGCGTCCTCACCATCGTCACATTCTCTGCCTTGGCTCAATTGGCGGCAACATTGGAAGGCGGACTCACAGAAGGAGGGGGAGTATTAGTGGGGTTGGCTATTGGAGGTACTTTTGCTGCGATTGGTTTTGATCTTCTTCGCAGTGGGTCGCATCACAATACCGTGGAACGCTGGGGATTATTGGAGGCATACGAACCACCTCTGCATCCATCCTGCCCCGATCGCGTTTTCACTGAAATCCTCACCACTTGGATGGACCCTGTTCTTCGCGCTCGTTTTGATTCACACATTCAATCGCTTCGAGATGGATTGCAGCCAGGAAAAGACATCCATTCAGCTATTGAACATCTGTTGCATATGCGTTACTTGGAAGCATTGGGTGAATTGACCAATCGTCAAGTTCGCCAATCGATGGAATATTATTTCCGCCTCGATAGGGTTCCTGAATTGTTTGATAATGACTGGTTCGATGAAGAGACTTGGACAAATCTTTTCCTGCACATCAGGGAAAAATGCTCCCCATTCTTCCGCCTACTCTCTAGACTCCAACATGATTTATCCGATGATCTTGAATCATTGCGGGCAGACACCCTTCACTTCGATGTTGATATGCAAAACGTTGTCAGTGGAGCGGGCCATCTATTCGCCTATCTCCACAATAGTGGTGACGAGCGTCGAACCATTGTAATCAAGATTCAAACTCCTGATTTCCAGCCCCATGAAAGTGCATTTACTCTAACTCTGGAGTCCAGTACGGCGCTTACAGGAATTGACGCACATCTTCCAACACGTTCCAACACAACCGATGATGTTCACGATATATTGGCCAAAATGATGGATCATGGAGAAATGATATGGCAAACTCTTCTTCCTCAGCACGATGGTGAATCTACCGTCTCAGTAAGACTTGAAGACACGGATGGAAATCTACTCGGTGGCAAAGTTCTCGCCGTTCAAGTTCGACCAAAACTCCAAGATCGAATCCGTCAGCGGGGTGGAATGGCAGCGATTGGAGCTGGAATCTTTGCAATCCTCTACCGGATTGTACCATGGGTCGCTTCACTCGCCGCATTGTGATTTGGGCCCCTTTAGGGCCCATCGGTCGCTTCAAATGGGGAGGTGGGTTCGGACGACCATGACAGATGCGACGGAGCCCGACGGCACCGATGCCGACCTCCGTGACGAATTGAAGTCCATGGAGGCCAAACTCCGACGCCTACGTGATATTCGCCAGCAGCATAATGATGCAGGTAAACGCAATGCTGATTCTCGAAACGCCATTCAGAAGGAGTACA
>JASMFB010000024.1 GCA_030751995.1 Candidatus Thalassarchaeaceae archaeon | reverse complement strand
GCTTGGCCCACCTGCCCGGCTTTTCCACCCGGAGCGCAGATTAGATATCCCATCGGCAAAGGAGTTACTCCTGCCTCACGGATGAAGGGGGCACCGGCAACCTGTTCCTCAATCAAGAATCTGGGTGAGGTGCTGTTCATGAGCATCATGAATGTAATTGCATCTGCAGATGTGGAGAGTGCTGCTGCCCCTTGGGGAAAGAGAGCCACTGGGACTTCCCAATCTGTTTCTGAAAGTCCCGCATCCTGGCTGGCATTCCATTTACAGAGTTCAAGTGCTTCTTGGATTGCAACAACTGTGGAATGGACGTTGTCTTCATCTGTGCCACTGGAACCACCCACGAAAATCATCTTACTACCCGCAGAAACGGCAGCGACACATCGTTGAGCTGCGACATCTGGTGATGCATCATCTGGATCTATGAGAATGATGTGAGATGCGCCCGCGTGCGCCCGCACGTACGAGATTACGTCGGGGTGTGTGGATGGTCGCATGAAGTAGTCGAGTGGGTTCACGTCTTTGGCTCTGACGCCAGTTCAATACCACGGGAGATGGATGCGTCGACGCTGGCATGGTTCTCGTCAAACGTTCCAGTGAATCGTTCAAGCCAACCCCCCTCGACTTCCGGTAACGGACCCGTCGTCCAACATTCAACTGTTCCATCACTACGATGAGCGATGATTTCTGTGGTCGGTTCTCGCCCCTTGAGAGTAACTCCACCTTCCCAAATTGTGGTTGCTGGTGAAGTAGTGTCAATGGTTCGATCGAAATCTTGTGTAATTGTAGAGGCTTGAGTTCGAAGGAGGTATGTGATTGGTAATTTTTGGGCCATGGATTTAGCCAACCATGGGCGGCGGCATCCATTGTTAGTGAGATAAATTTGGGAAGCGAACTCAGTTAGATCGGTTTGACCTGTAACTAACCCTGGCTTATCTTGAGGATGGCCAATCTCTGCTCGGGACTCAACAACGGTGACTTCGTGACCTTGAGTATGTAATTCATGGGCGCAACTCAATCCTGTAAGGCCGGCACCTATTACGAGAATATTCATGCTGGAATCTCCGGAATTATTTCTAAGGCGAAGACTGGACATGCTGGGATACAATGTTCACAATGGGTGCATGTAGGTTCATCTACAATTGCTAATAGGGACTCGAGAGTAAGTGCATCGACTGGACATAGGGCAATACAAGCTCCACAACCATAGCATAGATCATCATCGACGATGAATATGTGATTGGGGATGCGACCCATGTGTTTGCGAGGATTAGTTAGCACATCAAGACACCCTCCCCTTGATTTCCAGTGGAACTGATATTTTTGATTGAAAAGACATCATGAATGCTGTCTTTTGTTAATTTGACATACACGTTCAAGAGAAGAATGACTGTAGTGTATAGTGATTGAGTTAAGGAAAATGAAAATTGATAGATCTACAGAATAATTTTATAATTTCCAGTGGAAATGAGGGGGGCTGTTCAATCCGAACATTCTTCGGGAACCACCTGATGGTCGACACATGGTCCTCTATACACCAGGTCGAACGAGTTCATATCCAGATGAACCTGTGAAATCTGGAATTCGAATTCATTTTCTGGGTGGTGGAAATGAAGTCGGAAATGTAGGTGTAGTCCTGGAAGATCAGACAGCTACTCGATTGTTAATTGATTATGGTTTGGCACCATCAAGACCACCCCGTTATCCATCAGAAGCCCCACCCATTGGTGATGCGATATTTACACATACCCACATTGATCATATTGGAATGGCTCCATGGTTGGTTGGAAATCACGATACAAATCTCCACGGAACCACATTAACTGCAGCTCTGTCAGGGATGATGTGGAAAGACACATACAAAGTGAGTTCAATCGAAGGATATCCGCTTCCTTGGGATCGTAGAGATGAGGATTATGCTAAAGACGCATGGAAAACTCATGCATATCATGAATGGGCACAACATGACAATTGGAGATGGCAACTACATCCCGCAGGCCACGTTCCTGGTGCTGCAATGATAGAAATTGAAACACCCACTCACCGAATTCTTCACACCGGGGATATCGATACTCGAGATAGTCCAAACACCCTCGGAGCAAAACCAATTGAATGCGACATCCTACTTCTAGAATCAACATATGCAGGTAACGAACACCCAAACAGAGCCGATGAAGAAGCCCGATTTATTGCAAAAGTTGTGGAAGTCGTTGAAAGGGGTGGTATTGCAATTATCCCAGCATTTGCTAGTGGCCGAGGCCAAGATGTGCTCAAAATACTCCATGATTCAGGATTAGATCTCAATGTTCACTATGATGGGATGGGCAAAGCCATCAGTCAACAATGGTTGAATCATCCTGAACATCTTCGTGATGCAGATTCATTTGAAGCGGCATTCAAGTGGTCACGACGAGTTCGCTCGAAGTCAGATCGTAAGCGCGCCCTAGAAGCAGATGTGATTATCACAACTTCAGGAATGTTGGACGGCGGACCAATCCTATGGTACCTTAATCGTTTACGAACCGATAATCGGTGTGCTATTTTGTTCACTGGATATCAGGCAGAAAAGAGTGGTGGACGCAAACTCATTGAGACAGGTAGAATCCCTATCTATGGACACACAGTTGATGTCGCTTGCGAAATTGATCGGTTTGATTTATCCAATCATGCCGGCCACACCGAATTGGTTAATTTCGCAGAAGCATGCAATCCAAAACACGTGGTATTATTCCACGGTGACCCCGAGACCCGACCCATATTAGGGGAGGCATTGGAAGCAAAGGGGATGACTGTCCATTATCCAAATAATGGTGAAAACGTCCACATTCAATGACCCCCAATATTGAATATAGGTGGTGAATAGGGCACCCCATGGCCCGAAAGGCGGCAGCTCCTGGCGATAAGAAGAAAAGACGCCGAAGGAAGATGAAATTAACGCTTAGATCCCGTGGCTTGAAGAAAGAATCAGACACCTATTCTGACAAAGTTGGGTGGTCTCAAGTCAAGGGTGAGACTGAAAAAACCGAGAAAATCGAATCAAGCACCATCCGACACCAATGTACTATGTGCGGCTCGATCAATGAAGTTCCACGACCAAAAAGACAGCGATATTCAGTTCAGTGCGCATATCCTGACTGCGGCCACATCGATGAACTAGGTGTTCTTTGATTAATATTCAAAACACACCAACAATTCGCTTCACTGAAGCGACAACGAGCACAACAATGAGAAGTTTCCTAATGATGTGCTGCGGCGCAACATCAGCACCAAAACGAGATCCAATGAAACCACCGATTAGAACTGCGAAAACAAAAGGCAACAACGTCTCAATATCGAGAACCATTTGACCAGAGAGTGTGGCCCCACCAAGTGAGGCAAGTGAATTCACCCACACGAAAATCGCTGATGTGGCGGCCGCGCCTTTTGGGGTAGCCCACCGTCTTAACACCAAAATTGGAGACAATAGAACCCCGCCCCCAATTCCAACTACACCACTAGCAAATCCAATGACACCACCCGTGGGAGCAGCAACATTCCATTCAGGCGCACCAACAACAACTACATCTTCAGTTCCGACAGTATACAATCGCCAGGCTGCTAAAACCAAACAAACCGACAACAACAGATCATACACAGAACCCTCTACTTTCAGATACCCCGCAAACATGGCGAGAGGTACACTTGCCACAATGAATGGAATCGTCAACTTAGGTACATGATGTCCAGCGCGATGGAAATGCCAGAAAGCGATTGCTGCGACTACAAGATTCAGACACCATGCGTGTTGTTTGAGCCAGGCCGCTTCCATGGCTCCATAAGTACTCAATGAGAGAACCGCAAGATACCCCGAAGCCCCACCGTGGCCTACACTTGCGTACAATGTAGCTACGATGAACAAGGCAAAACAGATTGCAAGCAGACCCAAATCCACAACGGACCCACCCTGCCGTCGAACTCAAACCCTCTGGTACCATCGGCTCACCATGGAGACCTTGGTCACCATTGAGCGAGCCATTGAGATTGCTCGTCAGACGGCGATGATTCAAACCTCTGAATCGATTCCACTTTCACAAGCCCACAACAGAATTCTTAGCCAAGATTTGACTTCAAATGTGGATGATCCACCATTTGACAATTCAGCAATGGATGGTTGGGCTGTTCGAAGCAGCGACCATGAACGCGTTGAGATTAGCACGACGGCAGCCGGTTCACCCCCTTCGAAAATTGGGGAAGGGCAAGCAACCCGAATCATGACGGGAGCCCCAATACCACATGGAGCAGACGCAATTGTCCTCATTGAAGATGGATTACACGGTAAGGCCCACACCAATTTCATCCGCCATCAAGGTGAGAATTTGAGCAAAGGAACCGTTGCACTGCGTGCTGGTCAAATTATGACACCCGCCGCAATTTCACTGGCGGCGACCATGGGCCATGCAACGATTCCAGTTCGAGTAAAGCCACGCGTTGCAGTCATCAGCACGGGCAACGAACTTGTCACACCTGGAGAGGAATTAGAAGCCGGATCAATCTATGAATCGAACTCATATGGATTGTGTGCCTTACTAGAGAAAATTGGATGCACACCCATACTCCAGGAGGTTGTTGTTGATTCTTTGGACGCTCTTAGAACCACATTGGATTCACTAGAATGCGACGTCATATTGACCAGCGGCGGAGTCAGTATGGGCGACTTCGACTATGTTCGAATACTCATGGAAGAAGAAGGCACCATTCACTTTTGGAAGGTCGCAATGAGGCCTGGCGGCCCACCCCTGTTCGGCACTTGGAAAGGCACACCACTATTCGGCCTTCCAGGAAATCCAGTGAGCAGTCACTTGGTTTTCACAATGATTGTCGCACCGTGGCTATCCCCTGAGGCCCCATTAGGTAACAACGTCCGGGTCCTATTGAAAGATACAGTCAAGGGCGCACCGGGCAAAGTTTGTTTGCGTAGGATCCAAATTTCTTCTGAGGCCGAACAACTTGTGGCGACAACCCACACTCACCAAGGAAGTGGTAACATTCACTCTATGGTTGCCCACAATGGAGTTACATTACTTCCACCAGATACTAGTGCAAATCCTGGCGACATCATCGATGCACTATGGTTTCTTTAGAATGAGTTCAAGAACAAGCGCGTCAACGACCGAACATGCCCGCCGATGAAGAGTGGATTGTAGTACGCGGAGCACGTACACACAACCTACAGAATATCGACGTCGAAATCCCTCGGGGACAATTCGTGGTCGTGTCAGGGGTTTCTGGATCGGGCAAATCCAGTTTAGCATTCGACACCCTCTATGCAGAGGGACAACGCCGTTATGTGGAAAGTTTGAGCTCATACGCTAGACAATTCCTTGGACAGATGAAGAAACCAGATTGTGACAGCATCGAAGGACTTTCTCCCGCAATCAGTATTGATCAGAAACAAGGAAGCCACAATCCACGCTCAACAGTATCAACCGTGACAGAAATCATGGATTATCTTCGCTTATTATGGGCACGAATCGGGCAACCACACTGCCCTGAGTGTGGAATTGAAGTTGCCCGCAGAACCGTACAGGAAATTGTTGATGATGTGATGTGGCACTATGAAGGCCACGGAATTATTGTCTGGACACCAGTTATTCGTGACCGTAAAGGAACGCATGCAGATTTATTCACATCATTGGCTGAACAAGGCTATCTCTTTGGCCGTATCAATGGAAGGGACGAGGAATTTGAGAACCCACCAACACTAGAGAAGAATCTACGCCACAGTATCGATGTACGTATTGATCGAATGCGCCTTTCTCGTGCCAACCGACAAAGATTGACAGAATCTATTGAATCAGCCCTAACTCTAGGTGGTGGCAGCCTTGCAATCGAATCATTTGAGGCCCCGAAGGCAAGTGTGAAACTCACAGAAGGCTCGAAAGCGAACAGCACCAAACTGGGAACCGTTACTCCATATTCTGAAGAATTTGCATGTCCCACACACGGTGCATTCCTACCAGAAATGTCACCCCGCATTTTTTCATTCAACAATCCACTGGGAGCCTGTCCAGATTGTCAGGGATTAGGTGTTCAGCGACGATTTAGCCACGATTTGTGTATTGATGAAAGAGCGACAATCGATGATGGGTGTGTTTACCCATTCCGTAGATCAATGATGTCGGGGTGGTACAAGTCATTGATGAGGCAAACATTCCTCCACTACGGTTTCGACATTCACACTCCCGTCGAAGACCTTGATGAGGATGCCCGCAACATTTTGTTGTGGGGTTCTGGAACTACCTCTATTCAATATGAATTCTCAAGCAAAAAAGGATCATCTTACCAAATGTATCGACCATGGGAAGGTGTATTCGCACGATTGGAGAGGACATTCACAGAAACATCGAGTGAACGCACACGAAATCGACTTCTTTCCTACATGACAGACGAACCATGCTTGGCTTGCAATGGTGCAAAACTCAACCCTGCAGTTCGGGGCGTTTTCGTCGGTGGCACAAACCTTCCATCATTCAATGGAGCCAGTACCCTTGACGCCTTGGCCATCATCCAAACATGGTCTACTGGTTCGGTGGATGAAGCATTCTGGGAAGAGATTGAACGCGCACCCCCTACCTTGCAAAACATTCGAGCCTTGAATGAGCGAGAGATGTTCATCGGCCGTGAAATCATCAAAGAGATCGGCAACAGATTACGCTTCCTTGCTTTGGTCGGTTTGGATTATCTTACATTGGACCGCCGCGCGAACACCCTATCTGGGGGAGAAAGTCAACGCATTCGATTGGCAACACAAATTGGCACCCGCCTCACTGGTGTGATGTACGTTCTTGACGAACCGAGTATTGGCTTGCACAGCCGCGACAATTCTCGATTGTTGTCAACATTACGCGAACTCTGTGAACTTGGTAACACACTCATTGTCGTCGAGCACGATGAAGCAACACTTCGTCAAGCAGATTGGTTGGTAGATCTCGGTCCCGGTGCAGGCAAAGCTGGTGGGAGAATCGTATCCAACGGCCCATTGAAAAAATTACTGAAATCAAAAGAGAGTATCACCGGCTCATATCTCTCTGGCAAATTATCAATTCCCATTCCAGAAAACAGAATCCAACCAAACGGTGCATCAATTCAGATTAATGGAGCCCGCCTCAATAATTTACAAAATATTGATTTGGAAATACCATTGGGTTGTATGGTTGCTGTTACTGGCGTTTCTGGGAGCGGAAAGAGCAGCCTAGTCACCGGCACGCTGGCTCCAGCGTTACAACGCGACCTCAATGGTGCGGAGGCCACACCTGGCCCATTCCACAGTATCACCGGTCATGAAGAATTAGACAAGACCATCGTCATTGATCAATCACCAATCGGGCGCACCCCTCGCTCCAACCCAGCCACTTACACTGGCGTATTCACTCCCATCCGCACACTTTTCTCAGAAACTTCACTGGCTCGTGAACGAGGATACGCCCCTGGTCACTTTTCATTCAATGTCAAAGGAGGGCGTTGCGAAGCTTGCAAGGGCGGCGGCTCAATTAAACTCGAGATGAATTTCCTTCCAGATGTTTGGGTCACATGCGAGATTTGCAAGGGCGCACGGTACACCCGAGAAACACTTGAGGTGACTTGGAAGGGTCGCACAATATCTGACATTCTAGGGATGAGTGTGGCTGAGGCCGTGGGATTCTTTGCCAATCAACGCAAGATCCATCGAATTCTGAAAACATTGGATGATGTTGGATTAGGCTACATTCGATTAGGCCAACCCGCCACCACTCTTTCGGGCGGCGAAGCTCAACGCGTCAAATTAGCAAGTGAACTCCATCGCCCAGCAAACCGCCCCACTGTGTATATCCTCGATGAACCGACAACCGGCCTTTCGATGGCTGACGTTGATCAATTGATTCAGGTCCTACTCCGAATTCGTGAGAACGGACACACCGTCATCATCATTGAACACAATCTCGATGTCGCCAAGTCTGCTGATTGGATTATTGATTTGGGTCCAGAAGGCGGTGAAGAAGGCGGTAATGTGGTTGCTGTTGGCACCCCTGAAGAGATCGCCAAGAATTCACAGAGTTACACCGGCCAGTACCTCTCAGCACAACTTGAGAAACCATGAACGCATTCCGGTTTGTTCAAGGACGGTCGTCAAGGGCCGCCTCCCCGTAGGGGGAGGCGTGTGAGCGGAATGCCTGTGCATCTGATTGAGGTCACCCCTCGTGAATTGCCTGGGCTCCAAGATACAAGGGGAGAAAGCATTCGTAGCATGCTATCAGCAGATCACAATCTCACAGTGGGACAGGTCCGTTCGATAACAGGATACCAAATCAAGGCCAACCTATCGTCGGATGAAATACTCCAAGGACTTCAGAACCTATTCACCGATCCCATCATCGAATTGGGTGTTGCCAACAAGAGCCTGCTTGACGACTCCACATTGTTTGCTAACAAACCTGACCTTGCAATCATGGTCGGCTTCAAACCCGGCGTGACCGACAACGCCGCCCAAGCCGCTCTCGATGGGTTGCTTACCTTATTCCCTAGACAGAAGGATGCCCAGATTGCCACGACGATGACTTACTTGTTCTGGGACATACCTTCTGATACCGACGTCATATGGTTGGCTAATACCCTACACAATCCAATGATTGAACGCGCGGCGCTGGCAACTCCAGAACACTGCGCAAATTCAGTATGGCCTCAATTACCATACCCAGAACGCCCCGTGGTTGAATTCGCTCCACCAGCAACCATTGATCTTGAAGTGAGTGATGAGACACTAGTGCAAATCTCTGAAGAAGGCCTTTTGGCTTTGAATTTAGAAGAGATGCAGGCAGTCCAGTCACACTACCGAAATCCACAGATTCAAACGATCCGTGAAGGGTTGGGTTTGCCACCCAATGCACCAACCGACGTTGAACTCGAATGCTTAGCCCAAACATGGTCAGAGCATTGCAGCCACAAGATTTTCGCCGCCAAAATACATCATACTGATACGACAACTGGAGAAAACAGCGAAATCAATTCACTGTTCAAGACTCACATCATGCAACCGACATTAGATATGCAAAAACAAGTAGATTGGTTACTGAGTATTTTCCATGACAACTCGGGCGTCATTGAGTGGACACCTGATTGGAGTCTTTGCATCAAAGCTGAAACTCACAACTCCCCCAGTGCGTTGGATCCCTTTGGCGGCGCCATGACTGGCATCGTTGGTGTCAACAGAGATATTCTCGGTACGGGCTTGGGTGCCCGACCAATCGCAAACATGGACGTATTCTGCTTCGGTCCCCCTGATTACGCAGGTGATTTGCCGGGCGGCCTTTTCCATCCTTCTCGAGTACTACGTGGTGTACATGCAGGAATTCGTGCCGGTGGAAACGAATCAGGAATTCCAACAGTGAATGGTGCAATCGTGTTCGATGATCGATACATCGGCAAACCACTCGTCTATGCTGGTACTGTTGGAATAATGCCACGCCGATTACCTGACGGCCGCGAAAGCCACGACAAGACACCCTCTCCGGGCGACATCGTCTACATGCTCGGTGGGCGAGTTGGTAGTGACGGAATACATGGTGCGACATTCTCTAGTCTGGAATTGACAGAAGAGAGTCCGAGCAGCGCTGTTCAAATTGGTGACCCAATCACTCAGAAGAAAATGCTCGACATGGTTCTAGAAGCACGCGATGCAGGACTCATCCGGGTGATTACCGACAACGGGGCCGGCGGCCTTTCCAGTAGCGTGGGTGAGATGGCAGAACTCACCGGTGGGGCCGAATTGGATCTCGCAGTGGTTCCTCTCAAACAACCAGGCTTATCACCATGGGAAATTCTCGTCTCTGAGAGCCAGGAACGTATGACTGTGGGGGTAAGCGAACAAGATGCTGAGGCATTCGAGGCACTAGCTACACTACACGAGGTCGAAGCCACAGCAGTTGGAACATTCACCAATAGTGGTGCATTCATCGTCAAACACGGAGATTCAAACGTCGCCCATCTTCCAATGGATTTCATGCATGATGGTTGCCCCCAACTTCAACTCAAAAGTGAGTGGACACCCCCCGTCCATGAAGAACCCAATTTCCCAGACGTTAAAGAGAAAGAAATGGGTAATATCCTCAGTAGAGTTCTTGCTAGACCAAATGTCGCTAGCAAAGAATGGTGGGTCAGACAATATGATCACGAAGTTATAGCCCAATCAGTCATCAAACCATTCTGTGGCGTCAATCACGACGCCCCGGGCGATGCAGCAGTCATAGCACCCATTCATGGCGACACACGCGGGGCTGTGGTCTCTTGCGGCATCGTTCCTCGATATTCCGACATCGATGCATACGCAATGACCGCAGCCAGCATCGATGAAGCCGTTCGTAATGCAGTTTGTGTGGGCGTCGACCTCGACAAGATTGCAGGATTGGATAATTTCTGTTGGCCTGACCCCATCGAGAGTGAGAAGACCCCAGACGGACGATTCAAACTCGCTCAATTGGTCCGCAGCAACCGTGCACTGGATGATGTGTGTAGGGCGTACAACTTACCTTGTATCTCAGGAAAAGATTCAATGAAAAACGATGCTAAACTCGATGGTAAGAAAATCAGCATCCCACCAACCCTACTTTACACCGTTCTAGGCGATCATCAGGATGTTCGAAAGGCCGTTTCAAGCGATTTCAAAGACAAAGGCGACATCATCTACATCTTGGGTGAAACTCACCAAGAATTGGGCGCCAGCGAACTGAGTTTCATGCTCGCTGAAGAAACAGGTGGCGGCATAGGCAATGATGCCCCACAAATCGACACAACACGTAATCTCACAATGTATCGAGCCCTGACCGCTGCCATGGGAGATAGACTAGTTAGAAGCGCCCATGATTGCAGTGACGGCGGCCTTGCAGTTGCCGTTGCAGAGTGTTGTTTCGGTTGCGATGGGGCGACTACAATCAATCTAGATGCATTGGTCAATGACAACGTAGACGAATGGGCTGCATTATTCGGCGAATCACTTGGCCGAATTTTGGTATCTGTTAGGCCCGAAGATGCTGATTCGTTTGAGTCCGCCATGACTGGAAATGCAATCACAAGAATTGGCACGGTTGACGACAAGAAAACCCTCCAATTCACAATCGGTGACAATACCATTCTCAAGGCGAACCTTGGAACGCTCCTCGCCTCTTGGAAAGGCACACTGAATATGGGGGGTGGTGAATGATGGCAGACACCGTACGTGTAGCCGTCCTCTATGGCTTCGGAATCAACTGTGACCACGAGACGAAAGCAGTCTTCGAAATGGCCGGCGCGCAAGCTGAACGCATTCACGTGAATGAATTGGTCAATGGTGACAAAACACTCGCAGATTACCACATCATGGCAGTACCCGGCGGATTCTCTTTCGGAGATCACCTTGGAAGCGGTAGACTACTCGGCAACCGCCTACGATTTGGAATCCGCGACATGGTACAGGAGTTCGTCAAATCAGGCAAACTCGTCATAGGCATTTGCAATGGATTCCAAGTCCTTGTCAAGATGGGTCTACTTCCTGGCGACGAAGATGTCAGCCTCACTCAAACTGCGAGTCTAACACTCAACAACACGGGTCATTACGAGGATAGGTGGGTGCATCTTGAGTTTGATTCGGACAGTCCTTGTGTGTGGACCAAGGGCCTAGAACGCATACGCGTGCCAGTGCGTCACGGAGAGGGCAAGTTCGTGACTACCATCGATACTAATCTCGACCAGTGGGCAAAGAACGGCCAACTTGTTGTTCGCTACGTAGATCCAGATGACACATACCCAAGTGCAGGTGACGAACTACTCCCATTCCCAATCTGCCCCAACGCGAGCATGCGCAACATCGCTGGTGTATGCGATCCTACAGGACGCGTATTCGGGTTGATGCCACATCCAGAGGCTAATCACAGCACATGGCTGGGTGCGACTTGGACTCGGGAATTGGTTGAGCACGGTGAAGGCGAAGGTATGGCAATCTTCCATAACGCCGTTAAATTCGCCAAAGAAAACCTATGATTGCAGATTATAGGCGGCCTTTCCAACCCAATATCATGCAGCCACAACAAGGACAGATGGTTCAAGGATTCACCGACCCACAAGCAGCAGGACAACCAGCGATGATGGGCGGCCAACAAGTGATGGTTGTCGCCCAACAATCGCCCGCACCCACATGGATGGGTGTGATTATGATTTTGTACGGATTAATCGCCACAGCATTTGGTGCACTTGGTATGGCTGAAGGATTGCAAGAAGGCATATACATGGTCAACCAATTAGTGGGCGTTCTCGTTGCATTAACCATCGGTGTTGGTGGCTTTTTCACTTTCCAGCGAAAGAAGATGGGTGTTTGGATCGGCCTAGGCGCGGTTGGCGTATCGACGCTGATGGGAATCGTTGTATCCATGACCGTACGCGATGAATTGGGTGGTGGAACCGCCGGAGATATTTTTGGTGGATTTGGAATCATAATGACCCTCGGATGTAACGCATTCTGTGCATTGATGATCGCCATTCCATTGATGGCTACAGGCAGCAATCTCGAGTGAATATCAATCGTCGAGAAGGTCATCTAGGCCTTCCACAGCATCACTGAGCTTGTCTCGCTTGGCCTTGCGCTTGGCAACGTGCACATCAGCGAGAATGTCTTGCAATTCCTCAGGTTCGTCCCGAACAGCCACATTGGCCGCGACCCGATCTGTCAACGCCGTATCTTCTCCAGGCCGGTCTGACCGATCGACCTCCTCAATTTCACGACTAGGAATAGTTCGTTGTCCAACATTTTCTTCAACCACTTCCCCAATTCCTTCCGATATCGCTCGAGCGGATTGGGGGCTGGGCGGCGCATCTTTCCATGGATTTCTATTGGCCATATCGCGAATGAGTGAACCCTTGGGACGAGCCCTTGCCGCTGCGAACAGCGCATCAATTTCCTCTTGCGTTGGAGCAGCCCTTGGACCTTCATGTTCAGTCAAAAGTCGAACATATCCTTGCAAGACTTCACCATGCACTCCATCGTGATCGTACTGGTGGGGGTTACCCACCATCGCCAACAGCTCTTGACCCCACCGAGATACAACATCATCACCCCGAGCAAGACGCTCACGCACCTTTCCGTGCTGTGTGATACAAGCCTTACAGCGAGCTGAACCGGGATCATCAGGCGCGTCGCACATCAAACAACAGACGGCGAGACCCATGTCACTCATCGCACGTCGAGGCAGTGACATCAACACGACACGAACAGACCCTACGCATGAAACATCCCCATCCACGAACCCTCAAAGGGTAGCATTCATTCCAAGCGGTGGTGGCCATGGACGATTCGCGTAAACCCCGCAAAGATTTGGTCGAGGATGACCCCTTTGCAAAGACAGTACGCCCCATATCTCATTCTAGAGCCAGAGACGATGGAAATTGGCGCGCACAGACTGGACCACGCGTTGTACAGGTCCAATTCAGCCCCTTCAGCCGAGGCTTTACCCAAGCATATCGTCCTGCACCAACTCTACACACGGGATCCTTCTGGCATTTTTCAAAAACCGAAATCAAAGATTTGACAATCTCCCTTGCCGCATTTTCGTTGGGCCTGTCCTTCATGTTTCATGGTGGCCTTCTCGGAGGAATGCTGAGTTATGGCCCTGCTTTATTGAAATCAATTCCTGTGATGTTTGTTTTCGCAATCATTGCTTTTGGTCCCGCGTTCATCATCCATGAATTGGCACACAAATTTGTTGCACGACACTATGGGTGTTGGGCAGAATTTAGAGCGGATCCCGCTGGCTTGAAAACGGGTGTTGCCATCGCGTTTTTCGTTGGATTTTTGTTTATGGCACCCGGGGCTGTTATGGTTGCTGGAAACGTTAATCGAAAACAAAACGGCATTATTTCATTGGCCGGCCCAGCCTCGAATCTGATACTATGGTTGATTGGCCTACCCGCATTCATTCTTTTCCAAGAAGGAAGCCTTGGGTTGGTTGTATTCTATTGGATGGTGGCGAACTCAATTCTTGGCGGATTCAATATGTTGCCGTTCGGTCCATTGGATGGTAAGAAAATCAAGAGTTGGTCTGAACCGGTTTTCTGGTCATTCATTTGCATCTTCGCCGGACTCATCTATCTCACAATGTTCTCATCCGGTCGCGCCCTACTAGGGGCTTGATTAGAGATAGGAATTGAGAATCGGCTGGTGGTCGAGATGCAAGAACATCATCGTTCCATACCAGGTCATCAAATCGATTGAATTGACGAGGTTTTCTGTTCCGGTTCCGTAATCGTTCTCCATCCAGTATTCCATTTCTTCCACGGTATCACAGGTTTGGTGGTAGCAATCGTAACCATCGACAAGGCCACCGAAACCAACGGTTACCGTACCGATTTCTTGGAATGAAGCATGATCACTTCGAGCGGTTGTTGCTTCATTGACGATGACACCAGGTTCACCCTTTGCTGCCCAGTCTGCCTTCAATTCACCATTGAGTACAGCTAACTGCTCTTCGACACCCAGCGCATCGCCAGCCAACCATTCAGCGAGGTAAACCATCTCTGGTTGATTGATGGTATTCTCATCAGTATCTGGGCCGATGTAAACACGGAATGGCCAGTTTTCCGAGCTTGCAGGGTACGACCCACCTCCGTTGTTATCCGTTCGATCAGAAGGTGTTCCATTGCCCGGCCAATTCACTCCACCCATATCGATATTGATATAATTGGAAATCGTGATGTCATCTGGCAAATCGTGAACCCAAGCGATACTTCCTCGCTTACCCCCTTCTTCACTACTCCAGAAGCAGAACACAATTCCTCGACGGGTCGGTATGTCGAACAGCGCTTGAGCCATATTCAGATTGACCGATGTTCCAACCGTGTTGTCGTATGCCCCCACCCTAGTGCCATATCCACGAGGCGTACCCGACGAAGGATCGTTGATGACAACCATAGGTGCAATATCAAAGTGAGAACCAATCACCATCCATTCATCTGGAAATTCATATCCTTGCTTGTAAGCACAGATATTGTATGCTTCAGGATTGCTCTCAGTGTATTGGAATCGGTGATGACGAACATCATCATATCCGAAAGATTCGAGTGTTGATTTGACCCAATTCGCAGCATCTTCGTATGCAGGATTCCCCTGACCAGCCCAACGATCCAAGTAGCCTTTAGCCAAGTCTACATCTAAAGGAGACAGACTATCATCGGTGATGAAAGACAGTGTATCGTAGGTTCGCTTTCCGGCAACCAATCCTGTGCTGTGCGCCCCACCTTCTTCGATGGGCACATTTGCAGCCATGGGTCGAACAATGGAAGCCATACGAATTGCGACTTTACCACCCGTTTCAGTGCTGTTTGTTAATTGAAGGAGCCCACTTCCATTCTCAGCATCAATCACACCAACACCTCTTGTTGCTTCCATCCCGGTTGAGGCCCAAGTGGACCACGAGATGTTCCCTTCACGAATCGGGAAGAAGTCACGCCCCGGCTCACCCAGAAGAACAGCGAATGTGTCTGTGCGAGGCGGAATCAAGATGACAAGATTGGTTTCTTTGTTTGCACCTAAGTCGATCACAGTACCATTCTGAACATACCCCGTCTCAGGCTGAAGTACTAGGTAGGGCACAAGCACCCGCATCGCCTTATCGGCATGGAAATGCACACTTTGGAATGTTCCTGCTGTGAGCATATCAGGCGACACATCAAGGTCAGAACCAGTCAAAGCACCATCATCCTCTGATCCAAAACATCCCTGAATACTCGCCCCCACCATGAGGAGAACCAGAATCAACGACAGTGGACTACGACGCATCTGGTTCGGGATACTTGGAGCATTGTTGAACCCACCGCTCTCGCGCGTTACCCGCACACGTAGGTCGCAGAGCGACCTATTGGTAGAAAATTGAGCAGCAAGTAAGGCTTCCATCCGCTGCACGAATGTGTTCCATATCGATACTTCTCGTGGTGAATCCAGCAGATTCCAATGCTCGCTTGGTCTCAGGATAATTAGAGGAAATCATCACCGAATCCCCCTCAAATCCGATTACATTTGCAGCATACGATTCTTCATTGGGAACCCACAAAATTTCTACCCCTTCATCAGTGAGTGGTGAAAGTTGTTCAGGTGTCAGGTGACCTTCTGCAGTAACCAACATTCCTGGTTTTGGCGATGAACAAATTGTGGTCAAGTGAAGTGTGGATTCTGGAACCTCAAAAATCGTTGAATCAAACCCACGACTCGCAGCCACCTGTTGAAAGAAAGCCAATCCAGCCGCATTTGTTCTTTTGGACAAACCCAGTAGATACCGATCATCGAAGAAGATAGCATCTCCGCCATCCATAGTGGCTCCCTGAGGCATTTCCATCACCTCTAGATGTTCACCAAGCACCTCTCGAATAACTGCCTGCTCACCTTCCCGACTAGGGTGACCCATGTGTGGAATCACAACAGCCCCATCGACTACAATGGCCGCATCCTCAACGAAGGTACAATCAGGATGCTCACTCAATCCTGGAAGCACATCGACGATGACACCGTGTTCACGGAGTGCAGCCACATAATCGGCGTGTGCATCACGTGCCGCATTGGGGTTGGGTGTATGGGTTCCAAAGTACGATGAAAGTGCCTGATCAAAGTTCGGAGAAATCTCTCGTACAACGGCACGGGAGCGTTTTCGTTGACTCCATTCGCCACCCATTGGGTAGAGTCCGAACGAGACGGTCACATAACCATTCGTGTTCACCAAACAGGACGCCTAATCCCGAATATAGGAAACAATTTCGCATTATTATTCCATTTAGTGGAAATATGGTGGTGCAGAGGGCAGGATTTGAACCTGCGAACCACTGAGGACTGGGACCTCATCCCAGCGCCGTTGACCAAGCTTGGCAACCTCTGCAAGAGGCAATCCAGCGACCGACCACTTTCTTATCAAAGCGACGGGGTCAAATTGGTTATTTTTTGGAGCCACCCTTCTCAAGTAGGGGTTCCACCCCCGCCCCCACCAGATGACAGCCGAACGCATCCCAATGGGCCGCATGTTCATCGACGATGAAATGCTAGATACAGCCCAACGAATCCTTGCCTCGGGTCAGTGGATCAAGGGTCCAGAATCGAAGGCGTTCGGTGCTGAATGGGCTGAGTATTGCGGCGCATTGGGCGGAACTCCTTGCAGCAACGGTTCTGTGGCCTTGATTGCAGCACTACACGCACTCAACGTCGGTCACGGTGACGACGTCATCGTACCCAGTCATACCTACATTGCAAGCGCGACTTGCATCACCATGGTGGGCGCGAATCCAGTCTTCGTTGAAATCGATGAAGACTACTACACACTAGACCCAGCGGCAGTTGAAGATGCTATCACACCTCAAACAAAAGCCATCATTGCAGTACACTTGTATGGACAGCCAATTGATATGGCAATTTTCGACATCGCTACCAAACACGGCATTCCAGTCATTGAAGATTCAGCACAGGCACATGGCGCCTCTCTGAACGGTCAACCCGTGGGCTCATTCGGGGATATTGCAACCTTCTCCTTTTTCCCAAGCAAGAACATGGCAGTTGGTGGCGATGGTGGAGCAATTCTCACCAATCGAGAGGACCTTGTCCAACGGGTCTCGACATTCATCGATCATGGTCGCTTGGACAAATATCGTAACGATGTACTAGGCACCAACTTCCGTCTCTCAGAGATTCAGTGTGGCATTGGACGCATCCAACTCAAGCATCTAGATGGATGGGTTGCGCGACGCAACGAGATTGCTTCAAAGTACTCATCTGCATTCGTTGATTTGGAACACGTCATCATCCCAAAGGTGCGCGACGGTGCTGTACACGCCTGGCACCAGTACGTTGTCCGCGTCGCGGACAGAGATTCGTTCTGCGCACACATGGATTCACAAAACATCTCGACAGGCATTCATTATCCGATTCCTTGCCATCTTCAGCCGGTGTATTCCGATCACCCACAAGCTTCGCGGGGTGCCCTTGAATTGACCGAGGCAGTTTGTGACGACATAGTCAGCATCCCCGTAATGCCACTCTTGACCGATGAAGAAGTCGGGCGCGTCATTGAA
>JASMFB010000023.1 GCA_030751995.1 Candidatus Thalassarchaeaceae archaeon | reverse complement strand
TGAACAAGTTATTCTTGAACAAATTCACCCAGAAATATTAGATAGAGTCGGGATGATTGTACGGCATCGACAAGTCGCTTCCTTGCTCAATCAAGCAGAACAAGAGAAAGATTTGTTGCGTTCAACATCTTTGTTGGATGGAGAGGGGGACGTCATTGATACCACCTCTTTGGTAGAAATCTTGATTGAAGTCGTGGGGCGAACTGGGGAACGCACACTCTTGCTAGAACGTCTAATTCACAAAGAGGATGCTGTGACGCATGCGCGACTCTTGGTTGTTGATTGGCGAAATCTGCTTGAGGCAGTGACAACAGAACACTCTGAGGACATTCGCTTGGGGCCAGCAAGGCCCGCATTCCTAGACTTGTGACGGCTTTTCTGCTGGGGTGCTCAGACGGCCCTTAGGGCCGTTATTGAAGCGTAACATATACAGGCACCTAGGAGTGCAAACATTGGCGAGGGTGAAGGATGGTCGATGAAAATCTGTTGTCACAGTTGTATTCGGCCCGCCTTGATGAATTGCGTGAGATGGCAATATCCCACGATATGTCAAAGGCCGGGAATGTCGAACAATTACGTGCAAGACTCATCAATCAAGTGGCGTTATCTGACCACGATCTTTCATGGGATTCATTACAGGAAATGCCGAATAAGAAACTTGGTGAAATGCTGGGTGTCTTCGGCGTCAAACGATCGGGTTCAATCAAAGAAAAGAGGCAGCGATTGTGGTTACATCTGAATCATGATCCAAAGAAACTCAATCCAGAGGAGATTGCAGATGCCACCCGGGACCAATTACACGAACTTTGCAAGGCATTGGAACTCCCACGTTCGGGAAGTAAACAACAGTTGTTTGCTCGTGTCGCAGGTGTTCTAGCCAACCATGAGGGGGGCTGGGGCAAGGTGAAGAAGAGTCTGCGTCGAGGTAGAGCGGCGCCTGTCGTGCCGACCACTCCAGTGATACAAGAAGTGCAAGTGCAAGATGATGAAGCAGCCGAATTGGCAGCGATGATTCAGGCATCAATCGATGCTGTGGATGTTGAGGAATTGACTGATGTGCTTGGAGAGCCTGACGAACCTGGGCCCGTTGACAACGAAGGAATTGTTGATTCGGAGATTATCATGACGGCGCCCACGGATTTGACCATCGACGAAGGGTCGGGTTCAGCAATCATTGAACTGGAAGCCCGAGTTGCAGAATTACACAGTCATATCCGAGAATTCTTGCTGATTAGTCGTGAGCACGATGCGAATGACGTTACAGCGTTTGTAGAAGACCTCGGTGGACAAGGATTTCAAGTTTCACACGCGATGGTTCGGAATCGAATTCTTGCTGAAATCACAGCGATGGCCAATCGTCGAGATGCGGAAAGTGATGCGAGTGCACAGGTGCCGGGATCTTGGAGAGAACGAAAGGCACTTCGAAGACTCGAAGAATGTCGCCCAGGTCTATTGGACATGTTGGAATCCATTCTCGACTCGGATGCAGGAGACATCGCACTGGCAAGGGTTCGCTTTGAGACCGCAGCAGCTGAAGCGGGGCTCGATCTCGACTTGCCGGGCATCAGTGGGCGTGTACATGGCCTGTTTGACCTCCAATTGAGTCTTCGAGAAGCAGAGGAAGATGTGGATCCAGTAACTGCACGCCGTCAACGGGCCCTAGAAGTTCTATATCGAGGCACACAGGATGTATCCAGCGATGCGATACGGACCCTGCAGCGATTTGAAGAGCAAATGGAAAATTTTGAACGTATTGTTGAGACATTGGTTCGTCGGGCAGAAGGGCAATTCGGACCTGTTGAACACGCACTCCTTGTTCGCTTCCTAGAACGCAGAGGTTGGGATGTGGGTCATCCAGAAGTTCGGCCTCGAGCAATTGCTGCTGCGGGAGTTCTGGCTGCTGCGATGGGATACATTAATCCCGAGGATGTTCCTAGTTTACCCACATCAATCTCCCTAGACCCAGACAAGGTGTCCGATGTCGTCGATTCTCTTCGGGATTTACTCGTTGATATGGGGCGCAGCCCCCCAACGGCAGACAGTGTAGCACACGGTGTCTCGGCGGATGATGCAGAGCAAGCAGAAGAAGCTTCAAGCATTGGACGAGTTCGTGGAAAACTAGACCAAGCAGACGAATTATTGGGTCGACTTTCGCGTGGCTTTGATGCCGAAGCGAGCGAATAATCAGCGGCTGGCTGAATAATACGATTGGAAAATCTTCGTGACATCCTCGATGCTGCGGCGACCCTCTGCCTGAAGATCGATTAGAATCTGCTCACGCATCTGAATGGCCGCTTCGAAATCCGATGCTCGGATGCCGGCCGAAGAACAGAGTGTCTCTCTGAATTTGCTAGGGACTCCCGTTTCAACGATCTTATCGGTTGATGGTTCATATTTCCAAATCGGGTTGAGTCGGGGTTTGTTCCCCTCCATACCTGAAATCTCAGCAACCTCGGTAATTCTACGCAGCATCTTTCCACCCTTGTGAACGCGGCTCTGCATGATGATGAGGTCAAGCCCCGTCAGCATGATGGGGGGTACGTTCATCGGTGCACTGGTGAGTCGGGTGACTGTCTCAGCAGCAGTGTTTGAGTGAAGGCTTCCACACGAGCCATCGTGACCAGTGTTCATCGCTGTCAATAGGGTGGCGGCCTCTGGGCCGCGAACCTCACCCACAATGATGCGATCTGGACGCATGCGGAGACTTGATTTCAAGCAATCATCCATCGAGATTGAACTGGTTCCGTCTGGACGTTCTTGACGTGTTTCCATTCGCAACCAGTGGTCGTGGTACACCTGCAGTTCTGCAGTATCCTCTACCGTGAGGAGGCGTTTGTCCCAGGGGATAAACATTCCAAGACAATTGAGAGTGGTCGTCTTACCGGAACCTGTGCCTCCTGCGATGACGAAGTTTGCAGGACGGGCGTTTAGGCCCTCGACCCAAACCCACATCATGGCTGCTAATCGGCTGTTGATTGTCCCCCAATTCATCAAATCAATGATGGTAATCGGATCTTCTCTGAACTTTCGAATGGTGAGTGTCGGACCATCGGGTGATATAGGAGGGAGTGTGCCATTGACTCGAGATCCGTCAGGCAAACGACCGTCGAAAAGAGGGACCAGACCAGGTCCATTTCCTAGGGGGACATTGGTGAATGCTGCGATGTTCTTGGCGACCATTACCCCTTGATCATCACTCATCCAGACGTTTGTTCGACAGATTCCAAAATTGCGATGGGCCACCTTCACGCATTGAGCTCCACCATTGTACATGACCTCTTCAAGTTGGTCGTCCTCTAGCAGAATGGCCAATTCGCCATACGGATTGTCAGCGGCTTGTCCATCGTAATGATACATGGGGCTGGGGTGTCCAGGTTCCATGTAAATCGTCACTGGGCCGTAGCGAGCAAGTACAGATTCTGACATTATTTTTCACCTCACGCCATCCCGTTCTGAATCGCTTCGAACAGACCTATGTAGAGCAGGGCAGAGATGGTAGCCCAAAATGGAATCCACCACAACGCCTGCTTGGTTCGTCCGAGCATTCGACCCGAAATGACGACACTGAGAGCGGCCGAAGCCATGAGATAGGGCATCATCACACCGTGAATGTCGCCCCAGTAGGCCCCGCTAGCAGCAAGGCCGAAGACTGCGAACATGAATCCCATTACCCCTGGGAGGAGGAGGCACATCAGCATGAGAATCAGGAAGGATTGTCCAGTCATCTCCTTCTCTCTGACATTGATGAGTTTGTTCAAACGATCGTATTCAACGGACATCGAGTTAGTGACCTCCCCCAATGGCGCATCCTGTTCCATAGCGGTAGACAAGAGATTGACGACACGCTGAATGAGGATGCTACGGCTGTTGATTGCATATTCGGCCAATGCGGCATCGAATGACGTAGTACGCGAGCGTTCGATGGCCTGACTCAACAACTTTCCAGTTTCATCTTGTCGGTGTCGAGATATTTCAGTCAAAGCCTGTTGAAGTCCAAGGCCCGCACCAATACTGGTTGAAATCGATTCTAGAACTTCGGGGAGGGCTTCCTCTAACTGGCGGCGGCGGCGGCGTTCAAGGAATCCGGGCATGGCTCCAGCAAGGCAAGGGAGTGCAAGGGGAACGATGAGAACGAGGAAAAGACTCTGGCCCAATAATTCATAAAAATTCCAAAGCAATTGCATCAAATCACCCCTGGATCACTTGAATGGGCCTTGTAGCCCACCAATACCATCAGAATCAACGTGATGAACAACACCGGGCCGAATAGAGCTTTGACGGTACTCAACATCCCCATGCCCGGGAGACTCATCGCACCTGGGGCGATTACAGGCAACATTGCACCTATACCGAAAATAATCGGAGATAGCATTCCGAATGTCAACAAGATTGTAGGCATACCCGATAATTTTTCGATGTAATCTGCCAATTTATCATTGCGCTCCTCTTCTTCGCGATCTGACTGCTGAGTCAGTGCACGAACCAAATCGGTGTCACTGGTGACGTTGGTCCTCAGCGTGTTGAGGAATCGTGAATATCCCTTGCTACTGGCTTTCGTACTAAGCCGTGAGAATTCCTGTTCCAACTTCGCGCCGCGTTGGAGATTGTCGATGACCTCGCGGAAATCTTTCGAAATCACGCCATAGCCACCTCTTCCAATCATTTGCATTGCAGCTTCAAGTCCGATTCCAGACCCTAGCATTACCATAACTGCGCGCATGGCGTAGAGTAGATCGGCTGATTCCTGGGCGTTGGTTGCCATCTAAATCACATCCTCGATTAACTCAAAGGAATAGGCGCCATCATCGCCGTCATACTGAAGACGGTGGAATGCGACTTTTATCTCGGTCTCTGTGAAGGGATCAAGTAACCAGACTTCGGCACTACGAAATATTTCCAAGACCTCGCGGTAACCAGAGATTCCGAGGTGTCCTTCCATCGTGTAAACAGCGGATTCGGCGCCTTCATCGACCAAATCATCGCCCTCGCCGCCGCGCTTTACTTCACGGGTGATTCTGCGGCGAATGTTGACTGAAATATGGCAATTGTCAAATTGCAGCCAGTCCCCCTCGAACCCTCGGAGAAACACTGTACCCGCTTGTGCCATGGCCACGCCTCAATGGGGCAGCACCATGGAACGACCTTGAAACTAGCGGGGGGGAACCGTCCCTATGGGACGGCTCTCACATTGGCTTAAACCAACCGAATCGAGGTTCCATAATCTCGCATTTATCATCCCGTAGGGAGTAAATCATATCCTCGATGGAATCTTCGTCAGTCAATCCGCGTTGAGCGCAATGTTTCATAATCGAATCATAATCGATGCCTTCATCGCCAGCATGTTCTGCAATAATCTCGAGAACCACGGTCTCGATATTCAAATCTCCTTTCGAGGTCGGTGTGGATTCAGCGGATTCTTCGGCAGCATCCTCGTTCTCCGTCTCGGTCTCTTCAGGGGCCGGAGGAGAGGCTTCGTGTTCCTCAAATGAAATTACACGTCCCTCGGCTGCACTGAGTGCTTGGAGAACTCCAACTTTGTAACCCTCTGCATCCCAATCACCGTAATGGTTCATTGCGAGGCCGAGTCCATCGACCAAATCCCCTGGAACACCCGCATCACGCAGTGCGTTCGAATCCGTTGTTTCAGCTGATTGCGCCTTTCCTAGAGCATCGATTCGGCGCATAGTATGGTTCGCGGTTTCAACCAACCATGTAGCGTAAACTTCCCGATCAATTATTGCATAATCTTCCATTTGCATACGGCAACGGAACCCACCATCCTCCGTAGTATAATGATTGGATTTTCCAATGCAGGCCATCAGGAATCTATCGCCATCATCAAATCTAGCGACCAATTCCTCCATCTCCAGATGCAATTCGGGCCGGAATGAACCTACACTCCACAGGTGTAAGCCTGTAGGATCACGAACAGCGCCACTGAACATTGGGCCTCGTTCAGTATCTCTTCGCTCAAGTCGTTCGACGACCCCACACACAAACATTCGATTTACTCTAGCACCCAACTTGGTGACGATAAAACGCGGGTCAAATTCACCTTGGCCCCCATCGGGCAGACTGGATTCATAGAATTCTCTTGCGAAAAGGCGGGTTGCCGTCTGGCGACGGTTGCGTTGTTGATTGGGCATCATGCGAACACCCCCCAGCGTTCGCGAACTTCATTGGCTAATTCCTCGAGATTTAAATCGGTTAAAGTAAAACTGTCTGCCATTAGCAGAGCGCCTTGTGGATCAATCATTGCTCTACCAGTGAATGTATGTCTGCGACCAAGCATTCGACTTCGTAGATCTGCCAAGAATGCTTCACCACCGTCATCCTTGGTGGCCGCCTGAACGTCGTCCATTGTTTGCCCCAAAAATGCTTCAGCACTTTCACGACCGAGGATTAACGCACCATTATTTTGGCCATCATCTAAGATAATGCGTAGGCGTAGATCCTCGATTCCTGCTTGCGGGCCGTGCTCTCGACAAGCACCATCGCGCATGGCTTTTTTACAGTCAGGGCACCGATGAATGATGCCTGAACCGGATTGAACCGATATTACAGTGGCCGAACTGGTCACTCCACTACGTGAGCCACCTGAGAGCAGTTCTGAAAAATCAACCTCTACAGAGTGAGTACTGGCATCAATGACATCCCACGGGATGGCATCGAGAATCTCGGCTTGTTCGATTCGATCCACAGTCAAATCAGGGGTGCCTTGCCAGGAACGAACGCGGACATTACTCAGTCGGATAGCGAGCGGCACGGATCCTTCATCGATGGGTAGTTCAGACCACGCAGTTAGTCGGCAGACACCCGTTGGATCAACGGCATCGCCACCCCAAACGGTTTTCTCAGCACCGTCTTTACCAGTGAATTTTCGACTAGACCATGATGTCAGTTGAACTGTGATGGCAACATCGGTGGCCCCATCACGAAGTTCGCTAATTTGCATGACGGAGGATGCTTCAAGATTTTCAAGGCTGGCAAATCCTTCATCGTGATAGATTTCTACCTTGGTTCGTTCACCAATATTCAATTCTGGAGTATTACGGAAGCGTCGAATGGCAGCACTCTCAATCTTGAGAAGGGCGCCAACAGGATGTTCAAAGTCCCCAAAACAGGCAAATCCGATAGTTCCTGTATCATCGGCCAAGCGACCTTTGACGAGATCAATTGTGCCACTACCATCCTTCTTGTTGACAGTTCGTTGTTCGGCAGTTATAACGCGAGCGACAACCGTTGCGAATCCATCCATTGTCAGCACACGCTCGATGGAAATCGGTTCAGAAGGGGCCATGACCACCTTACGTTCACTCGCACGTAGAACGGCAACTCGGCTGGTCTGATTGATGTTAAGGGAGAATTTTCCATTCCATTCATTCACTGAAACACCCTCTAGTCGGACCACGCTACCAGGACTCAAATTCTCAGCATGGTTTCCCCAGTCCTTGAAATCCCAACGGGTGCGTTCCCCTCCTTCTTCCCAAGGATTGTCTTCAATCCAACCAAATGCAGTCTGTTTCTCTTCACCGCGAACCATCGTCATTCTTGGTGTATAGGAGATTACCGCCACCTCGATGGTGACATTGGTATCATCTGAGGCAAGATCGGAAAATCGTTCTACCGATTTAGCGGCTCGACGCGTCGATGTGTTTGGGGCAGATACTTCCATTCCTGCCTCTTTCTGAAAATGTTCAATCACGCTACGAAGAGCATGTTTTGGCGGGACAAGGAATTCATCTTTGTAGCGAGCGAATTCTTTCGCTATCGCACTTTCATCTGCATCTGGTACGGATTCTTTGACCGTACGAATTTCATTTTCAAACTCTTCTGGGTTAGACATTTCGAGCTACTCCTGTGGAGGGTCAGAAGACCGCGTCCGCACGAGCACGTTCTGCGTGGGCTGCATTGCAGCCCGGGCAGAGAACAATGGTCGGTCGTGCAGTTTGTGGAAGACGCGGCACTCCATTACCTCCGGGAATTTGTACCGGGTTGTGGGGGTTCTTGAACTCTCGCATATCGGCGTTGCAAAGGATTTGGAGTAGGGCAGGGATTGTTATCAAATGAGGATGTGGGGGCAACGTGGCCGACGGTGATTCCTTTCATTTTGAGGGCATAGAGATTGCCCCGGGAACAGGAGCAGAGGTTTCTCTGGAACTGGGCGATGGGCCGGCAGGAAATCCACGCAGCATCCCAGTATACATCATGCATGGGACGAAGCCCGGACCTGTACTCGCGCTGACTGCTGGCATTCATGGAGATGAGTTGAACGGAGTATCTGTCGTACACCACCTCATCCACGGAGATGATCATATCGCTGGAACGGAAGATGATCGAATAGCACGCGACGAGTTGGCAGGCACCATCATTTGCGTCCCTGTGGTCAATATCGAGGGCATGCTCCTCGAACAGAGGGGGGCTCCGGATAATAGGGACATCAACAGGCTCTTCCCTGGCAAGGAACAGGGCAATCAGTCGCAGCGGATTGCGCACGCACTGTTCCAATCAGTCGTCAAGCGGGCAGACTTCCTGATTGACCTACACTCTGCACCTCACTCAAGAACCAACCTTCCGCATATTCGTGCGAATTTCGATCGCAAGGAGTGCATGGAACTCGCTCGGGCCTTTGGAACACATATCATCCTGCATTCATCTGGGCCAAAGGGTTCTCTGAGACGGACGGCAACCAATGATGGGACTCCAACCATACTGTTGGAAGCTGGCACCGCCCATCGATTTGAGATGGATGCGGTACATACTGGAATAGAAGGAGTGCTCAACGTGATGGGGCACCTTGGGATGATTGAAAGAGTGAATCAACTCCCTGCAGTCAGACTGCTTGTACGTCGTTCAAAATGGGCCCGAGCAGAGTCCGGTGGGCTTCTGTACAGCCTTTTCAATGTGGGGGACCACGTCAAGAAAGGGCAGGAAATTGCCCTTGTCACTGATCCTCTTGGGGAGCAAACCCACAGCATCGAGAGTCCCAGAACAGGTGTTATTGTCGGATTGGCATTGAACCCGTTGGTTAGAGCAGGGGATCCAATCGCAAACATCGTTCTATGTTCAGCGAAAAAATGGAAGCGGGCACAAAGTGAATTCAATGCAGAGGATCCCGAAGAGGAATCTGTCGACGACGAAGAAGCCGTCGACGATGATTGAAATCAATTGAATCGCCGTTGCGCCCCTTAGGGCGCACCGAACACTGAAGAACTCCTCTTCACCGCTGCATCTCATGACTGAGGAAGAAGAGGTTGTCGTTGATGACCAGACTTTCTGGTGGTCAAACTGGATTAGGGTTGAGAACCTAGAGTTGATTTTCTCCCTCATCTCAATTGGAATCGTCATATTCGTCATTCAAGAGGACCTAGTGAACACCAACCCGACGTTGTTCTGGGTTGTCGCAATTCTCGATTTGGCCATCGTCGGATTCTTCGTTGCTGAACTGGCCAAGGATCTGTCAATGACGGAGGATCGAGGGGAATGGTGGCGTGCTCAGAGTTGGGGCATGGCTGGTTTGACACCAGTCATTCTGGCAGCATTTCCAGAGATTAGTGTAATCGTCCTACTCAGATTGGTGCATCTGACAAAGGTGTATTCACTGGCTACAAATCTACTCGGTTTGCAAGAAACCAGTGAGGAATCACCAGTACAACGTCAGATTCAACATCTCATCTTCGTTGTCACCGCAATCGGATTCGCAGGAGGTTTCATCGCTTATCTCTTCGAACAACACGCTTCAAAGGCTGCGTGTGGAGATACATGTATCGAAACGTTGCCAGAGGCCATGTGGTGGGCGATTACGACGGCAACCACGGTCGGTTACGGAGACTATGCACCAGTAACGCACGGGGGAAGGGCGGTTGCAATCTTCCTGATGTTCACCGGAATTGCCTTGTATGGATTGTTGACTGCAACACTCTCACAGTTAATCTGGGCCAGAGGTCGTAAATTCGGAAAAAACAACAATGAACACGTCGATTCAAACGAGATGATTGAGCGCTTGGAGAGACTGGCAGATATGCGCAGAGATGGATGGCTAACTGCAACTGAATTCCATGATGCCAAAGCCAGTGTTTTTACCGGAAAAATACCAGGTGGAAGCAAAACTAGAGATATCGAATCAAGGTCGCCGATTCCACGAGATGAACGTAAAGAGAGGCGCGCTGCTGCTAGATCTGGATTCCTCGATGAGGAAGAGTAGTCTTCTTAGCGAGAACGGCATCGACCGGCCATGGACCCTGTGACTTTCGGTGTGCTCACAGCCTCAGACAGGGCTTCCTCGGGTGATTACGAAGACTTGTCAGGGCCCGCGATTACAGAATTTCTTTCGCTCGCAATATCCAATCAATTCACCATAGAGCGGCGCATCATACCCGATGAGCAAGCGTTGATTGAGTCGACCTTGATTCAACTGTGCGAAACTGGTTGTTCAGTCATCATCACCACAGGAGGAACGGGGCCAGCAACTCGCGATGTGACCCCGGATGCAACTGAAGCGGTCTGCGAACGAATGTTACCTGGATTTGGTGAGCAGATGCGGGCCATTTCACTACGGCATGTCCCTACAGCTGTCCTCAGTCGGCAAACGGCAGGAGTAAGGGGGCAAAGTCTGATTCTCAATTTGCCAGGGAGTCCACGTTCCATTCGTGAAATTATCGATGAAATATGGCCTGCTGTTCCCTATTGTGTTGACTTGATTGGCGGACCCTATATTGAGACGACGGACGGTGTTTGGGCTGCCTGGAGGCCTCCTCACGCGCGCCGCGCGGTTGAAGAATGAGACCCGAGTCGGCGAGGCATGGCCAAATTCAAGGAAGCGGATTTAGAACTCTCTCGCGATAAGGATGAGATGAGAGAAGTCGAAGTGAAAATCGACTTTACACCCAATGCACTTGCAAGTGTTCTATACAAACAAGGAGACACTGTCGTCCTAGCATGCTGCACGCGCGCGAGGAATCTTCCACGTTGGTTCCCCCGTGATGCAACAAAAGGTTGGGTCAATGCAGAATACAGCCTACTCCCGGGTTCAACCGATTCCCGATTCCAGCGAGAGCGCAGGGGCGCAAAGGGCCGGACCTACGAAATCGAAAGATTGGTGGCGCGAAGTCTTCGTGCAGGGATTGATCTTGAGGAACTTGGGCCACACAGCCTAACTGTAGATTGTGATATCCTCAATGCTGATGGTGGTACACGCTGTGCATCGATTACAGCAGCAACCATTGCACTTCGATTGGGTGTTCGAAGACTCATCGACCAAGGTTTGTGTCTACCCGCAGCAGATCGTAAACCAGCAGACGCTGGACGAGACTGGAAACCTCGTGAATTGAGTTCTGCAGAAAAAACGGCCCACGAAGCAGCAGTATTGCCCGTTGATGTCGCTGCAATTAGCGTCGGTCTCCTAGGTGACGATGTCTATTTGGATTTGGATTACATCCTCGACTCAAATGCTGATGTTGATATGAATGTCATCGGAACAAGTGATGGAATGCTTGTGGAAGTCCAAGGCACGGGAGAAGAGTCCACTTACTCGCGCGCGCAGATGGATGCACTCATGGACATGTCAGAGAAAGGATTGGCCCGTCTTTATGAAATCCAGAGAAATGCACTGGAAAATCAAGTCTGAAAGGCAATTATTGGTGCGGTGGGCCGGGCTTGAACCGGCGACTTCCAGATCTTCAGTCTGGCACTCTCCCAGCTGAGTTACCACCGCGTGGGAACGAGGCCACTGGCCTTGCATTATCAACCCTTTCGGGTAGTAAATGAGGGCTTCAAAAGAGGTCGTCGTCGTCCTCTTCTTCGATAATCATAGGACCATCGTCCTTTGATTTGCCCGCTTTCTTTTTCGGCGCGGCCTTTTCCTTCTTTTCCTTGGCTGGTGGCGCGGCCTTTTCCTTCTTTTCCTTGGCTGGTGGAGGGGCTGTTTTGCCCTGTTCAGCGGCCTCGCGTTTTGCTTTCTCCTCGGCCTCTCTAGCAGCCAGTTCAGCAGGGTCTATTCCTTGTGCAATAGCCAACTTGTTCCGGCGATCATCGCGAGCCTGTTTCTCAAACAGTCGGTGCTTAGCCCGTTCACATTGTTGCATCATGAACATGGCGTCGTGTTCCAGCAACGGGGAATCTGAAATCATCGTGATGTCGAGCCAGTCGCCATCCTCAGCAAGGAATTCAGCAAGAGGTTCGAATTTGAGGTCCGATTTCTTGATTTGTGTATAGTGAAGTGCATTCCCCATTCGATGTTCGATTCCACTGAAGTGACAGTAGAACGTCTTGCCCCCGATGGTTTCGCGCACTTGATCGAATAATTCACCAAAATCCTCACTCGTTCGAAGGCCCCCGTGTCCACGCGCATGAATATGAGCGAGATTCAGAACAGGGACTGTTCCTTCAACGTGGTTAGTCACCTCAAGGACCTCTTCGAGGCTACCCCACAATTCCTGTCGTCCGCTGGTTTCAACACCAATCAGTGTGGGGCTGTTCTCGATGACCCATGGGAAGGCGGCGTAATCTTCGGCCTCGTCCTTGTTGTTCCAAATTTGGGCGCATCTGTCGACAACACCGGCCATGACATTGGCAACCTGTTCATTGGCCTCTGCTCCACGATTGTATTCACCATAGGGGCCGACGTGGTAGGTGATGTGGCGGGCGTTGATGATTTTCGCAGCCTGGAGACTGGCCTCCATCTTGGACAGAGTTCGGCTGCGTTCGCGCTTGTTGCCGAGGATTTCAGCATAGTAGGGGCCATGAAGATTCATTTCGAATCCAGTCTTCCAAGATAAGATGCCAGCTTGCCAATACTGATCGAAGTGATGCGGGGCTACGGTTCGCACTGTTTGAATCTCCATCGTCTCTAATCCAAGAGCCGTGATATCGTCCATTCCTTCCACTATAGTGCGTCCTTTGCAGGACAATGGTACACCGGCTGGTCCAAGTCTTAGTGGCATAGGGTCCCCTCCGGCCTCTCGGCCGAAACGGTCTCTGTTGAAAAGGATGTGCGGGTGCATTCTCCTTTCATTTTCAAGAGACCGGTATGACCTGCCCCTCGTATGTCTTGAACGTTCGCAAATTTTCTACCGACAAATTAACGCAATTCGTCCTCTTCCGCGTAATATGCAACGGGTAGCACCTCGATATATTTCGGTCAATATTATCATCGTTCTTGGACTATGTCTATTGATGATACTGCCGAGTGGCGTGGGTGCCGAATTGGTGGCCACAGATTACAGTACGGATGTGGAACCGGTCGAGTTCTACAATGCCAACGGTTCGAGTGTAAATTCCGCTCACGACGATTGGGGCCAAGCGGGGACACTGCTTGGTCGCGTGGCGAATGCAAGCCATGATTCCAATGCAAGTTGGATGGGAATGGCCGATTTGCCAAACGCACGAGAGATTAGCAACATCGTTTGTGCGCAACCTGGAGTCATCAACGATGAACGAGGGTTGTCGGATTTCAACTGGCTGTGGGGGCAATTCATCACCCACGAAATTGATTTCACACTCACACAGAATGGTCGAGTCGGCGAAAATGGAACGCCCGAGGCAGCAGACATTGATATCGCCGAGGATGATCCAGTGATGGGGGCACCCGGTGGTTCGAAAATACGCTTCTTCAGATCATTGTACGTCAACGTTACCGATGAGAATGGAGTGCAACATCGAGAACATCCAAATTCAATCACCTCATGGATTGATGGCAGTGTTGTTTACGGCTCCTCGGAGCAGACGAGTGATTGGCTGCGCACGTTCGAGAGTGGGAAACTCAAAGTCAGCGAAAATGTATTCGGAGATTTATTGCCAATCGCGGAAGAAGACGATGAAACGCAACCTCCCATGTCTTTTGCTGGCTTCAGTGCTGATGTTCGCTTTGTCGCAGGGGATTCAAGAGCCAACGAACACATCGCTTTGATGGGGATACAAGTCCTGTTCATGCGCGAACACAATAGATTAGCCGAAGGAATCCAAGACCGAAATCCGGATTGGGATGACGAAGATATTTACCAGCGGGCCAGAAAAATTGTGGCCGCCCAAATCCAAGCAATCACCTACGAAGAATTCCTTCCCAGTTTGGGAGTCACATTGGATGCTTATTCTGGACACAATCCCGAAGTTAATCCGGAAGTGACCAGTGCATTTGCCACAGTTGCATTCCGTATGGGCCACTCGCAAATTGGCGATACATTCCTGCGTGTGGATGAGCAACGTGCGCCAATCGAAGAAGGTCACATGAGTCTCTTCGATGGATTCTGGACGACTCAGCCCATCACCGAAGAAGGTGGAATTGCACCGATGTTTCGCGGAATGGCGATGCAAACTCAGCCGGCAAATGATGTCTATTTCGGAGACGATTTGCGAAACCAATTGTTCGGAATGCCTGGGGCAGGTGGCATGGATTTGTGTGCCATTGACATTCAACGCGGACGGGATCATGGAGTGCCAGATTATGCAGCGATGAGAGAAGCATTTGGACTCAATGAAATTAGCAATTATAGTCAGATTACCAGCGACAGCGAGGTTGCCAACAATCTTGCACAAGCATACGGAAATGATGACCCCGGGCACATCGACCCGCTCATTGGAATGCTCGCAGAAGATCATCTGCCTGATTCTGCATTGGGTGAAACCATGGATGCACTGATTCGTGATCAATTCACTCGCTTGCGGGATGGAGATCCATTCTATTATGAGAACGACCCAGAATTGGATGGTGTCGAATCGGAACTCGCAGAAACGAAATTGTCACACGTCATTTTGAGGAACACCGAGATTGAATCGTTGCAGTGTAACGTGTTCTTTGCAGAACACAGTGTAGGTGAACTCGATTGTTACATGCCCAATCCTAGTGAAGAGCCTCAAACTCAGTCAGACAGTAGTTCTGAGTTGAGCACGCTGATTCTCGGTTTGTTTGGGCTGGGAATTGCTGGTATGCTGATTATGAATTTCTTTGGAGCAGCGGCCAGAGAAGAAGAATGAGGCCCAGACTCATTGCAGCAAGGATGTATGCTGAGAAATCAGGTACGTACGGAGGCAATTCTTCTTCGACGTCGAGGACTGAATTGACGGTGACCTCTTCGACAACCTGAGTGTGGCCAGTAGACCATGTGACTTCGACGTGGTCAATGGATTGTTGTCCTAGTCCAAAGTATACAGCTGGATCGCTGCTGCCGAGGAATCCATCCCCTGCGTATGCCTGTTGCATGAGGACTGTTCCATCTTCCAGATAAACCTGAACTAAGCAACCAATGCCATGTGAATTGGAGCCGTTCTCAACCCCGTGTAGACGCACTTTCAACCAACCACCTGTGCCCTCCTCAACCGCTGTATTTCGCCACAGTCGTGGTGGGCTATCAGAGTGAGCCATCAACAAATCCAAGTCACCATCATTGTCGAAATCGGCAAGTGCTGTACCCATCGTTTTGTTGGCGCCGGCAATCCCCAATTCGGTCGCTACATCGGTGAAATCGAGAATTCCATCACCATCGACATCACCATCGTTTCGATACAAGGAATTGTATTGATTGGAAATGTATTGATTAATACGACCTACGCCAAACCAGAGATCCATATCTCCATCTAAATCATAATCAAAGAAATGACAATCCCAATTGACCAGAATGTTAGTGTTGATTCCGACAACCTCCGCGTCTTCAGAAAATGAGTCTCCTTGGTTCATCCAGAGGAAATTTGGACCAAAGTTGGAGTGGCACAAATCGAGGTCCCCATCAAGGTCAATATCAGCAGCATGGGCCCCCATGCCAGTTCCAATGATGGTCATTTCCAGTGAATCTGTGAATAGAGTAAATGTTCCATCTCCATTGTTGTGATAGATTGGAGAAACACCGAAATCACTGGCTACATAGAGATCCTCCCAACCATCACCATCTGCATCAAACCAAACGCCAGCCCAAGATAGCCCAGAACCGTGAGGGTCTTCTCGAACACCTTCTGGCAATGACATCTGTCCACTTGCACTGGCGGAACCAGTCAGTACGACGGTCAATGCTGGACCAAGTTGGGTCTCAAAATTGGGGGCATCGTAATCGATTTCGTGATGATGCCCATACACCCCAGCCTCAGAGGTCTGGTCGTTGAATTCAGGGATTCCATCTCCATTCAAATCGCCATCATTGCGATACAGGATATTCGACTCAGCACGGGCTAGACCAGTGTATTCGTCAATCATTCCGAAGTTCAGCGAATAACAATCCATGTCGCCATCATGGTCATAATCGACCCATATTGAACCGGATGAATGGCCTGGATTGCCCAGTTGACTTTGGGCAGTCACATCTTGGAATAATCCATTTTCGTTTAGGAACATCTGATTGGCAGCACCGGTTCCTTCAGGATTGGCCAAATCGGCACGGCCATAATTTGAGAGATACAAATCGACATCACCATCACCATCGAAATCGACCCATGTAGCACCGATTGTTGTGACTCCGGCTTCGCCTATACCGGCTTCTGACGAGACATCGACAAAGGTCCCATCACCTTCATTTCGCATTAGGTGGCTCTGGCCATTAGAGGCGGTTTGTAGAACGTCTAGGTCACTGTGGTTCTCTGGAATTTCAGAAACATGGGTGTAATTCAGAATTTCAGCGGTTTCTTGGCCCAGATGGTCAAATCGAGCTGTCAGAAATACATCTAGATCACCATCTTGGTCATAATCCCCCCAAGCGACACCTGGGCCATAAGCAGCCCAATTTGTCAACGGGCCAGAGTCGATTGACTCCAATCCGGAACCGGCTGTGACTTCCTCAAAATCTGCACTTGCTGTAATTGAAGTCAGAAGAATGCCGACCAATAGAAAGGGTAGTGCAGAGCGCATGTACTGGGGTGAGGTGACACTCATAAGAATAGTGTGCCGAACCTATTCGCATCTACGATGCGGTATCGATGTGTTTTCAAAGATGGGCCGTGGCCGAGGGACCGAAAATAACGGGGTTGTTCAGCCCCTGCGGAGGTTGAGGGCGATGGAATCTTCAAATCTAATCAATGCGGCTGCTGCAGCTTTCGCTGAAGGGAAGCCAGTCATGGTGTTTGATTCTGATTTTCGTGAATGTGAAACCGATTTGCTTTGGCCGGCAGCCGCGGCAACACCTGCTGTCATGAGACAACTGCGCCAAGATTGTGGTGGACTTCTGTTCCTAGCGATTGGCGATGATGTCGGGGAAAAATTCGGGCTACCGTGGCTGCAAGATATCCATACTCACCCCATTCTAGTTGCAGAAAATCCAACACTTGGCGTTCTTATCACCGACGATTTACAATATGATACGAGAAGTGCGTTCACCCTCTCTCTCAATCATCGAGACACATACACAGGAATTACCGATTATGATCGAGCCCTAACCACTCGAAGATTCGGAGAATTGGCTGATGAAATGGAGAATGAATCGACTATAGAGGCAGTTGCTGCGTTGGGTAAAGAGTTCAGGACACCCGGTCATATCCCGCTGTGCAGAGAAGCGCCAGGTGGGCTACAAACTCGGCAAGGGCACACTGAATTGGCGGTTGCAATCGCACGTTTGGCTGGACTGGCCCCGTGTACCATTGGAGCCGAGATGCTGCAACCGGATGGTGATCGTGCACTTAGTGTGAAAGATGCAAGAACCTATGCAGCCAAGCATGACATCCCGATGTTAACTGGCGAAGAAATCATGAGGGCTTTGGACCTATGAGAAATGGAGGGGAGATGATGGTGCGTGTGATGGCTGTGGGCGTTTTCGATCTTCTTCACGCAGGACACCTCCATTATCTGGAACAAGCCAAGGCTTTGGGTGATCACCTGACTGTGGTGGTTGCGCACGATGAGACTGTGCGTATTCGAAAGCACGAACCGGTCACCACACAGGACTTGAGGTGCCGGATGGTCTCCGGGCTAAAACCAGTTGACCACGCCATGATTGGTAATCCACCTTCTATCCCGATGTACGATATTCTCCCAGTGGTTGAGCCCGACATCATCGCTCTAGGTTATGATCAAGAACATGCAGAATCGGCGATTCGAGTCGGTCTGGATGAGCGAGGATACGAGAATATCAAGCTAGTTCGAGTTGAAGGGTTGACTGAGGATCTAGATGGAACTCGGAAAATCATTGACAAGATTCTGACTCTGCAATGGGCCCAGAAAC
>JASMFB010000022.1 GCA_030751995.1 Candidatus Thalassarchaeaceae archaeon | reverse complement strand
TCAATGCCCTCACCAGTTTCGGCTGAGCAAAGAATCACAGGGGCTGGTTCGTTTTCAGATAAATTAAGTGAGAGTCGAATTTCATCAGCGACTCGATCTGCACCTTCGATATCGCTCTTGTTGACTACGATGAGATCGGCCAATTCGAGTACACCCGCCTTTTCCGCTTGAATCACGTCCCCTCGTGCTGGACCTTCGACCAGGAGCAAACGATCTGCAACTGCAACGATTCGAATCTCTGATTGCCCTGAACCGACGGTTTCGATGATGATGCGAGTCCATCCTTCGTGAACCAGTAAATCGACCATGCTGTTCAATCTGGCTGGGATTCCCCCTGGCAAGTTTCTTGTTGCTATAGAACGAAAGAATACGTTTTCTCCAGCATCGACTGAGGCCATACGCATCCGGTCCCCCAGAAGGGCGCCTCCTGTCACAGGAGATGAAGGGTCAATGGCCAGAATTGCTACCCTCTCCCCTCGGTCCAACCAATTCGATACAATTCGGTCGACCAAACAGGATTTACCTACACCAGGAGAACCGGTTACACCCAGAACAAGCCAAGGTTCCCGTGGCCGTGCAGGCGCCGTAATCATCTCTGCTGAAGATAAGGCACGCGCAAGTTCGCGCCGATTCATACTCAATCCCCCAGGCCCTCAAGAAACTCGACCATCTCGGTTGAGGTGGTTCCAGGCCCGAAAATTGCAGCGACACCTGCTTCGTACAATTGGGGGCGATCTCGCTCTGGAATAATGCCGCCACCAAAGACAACGATGTCTTGCAGTTCGGCTTCACGCAGCAATTCACATACTCTTGGGAACAAGAAACCGTGTGCACCGGAAAGGGACGAAAGACCGACAACCTGGGCATCTTCGTCCATGGCGATTCGCACGATTTGCTCAGGAGTTCTACGAAGGCCGGTGTAAATCACCTCATGTCCAGCATCGCGGAGAGCTCGAGCGACCACCTTTGCGCCACGATCGTGTCCGTCAAGGCCGGGCTTGGCGATGACGATTCGTAATGGGGTTGCCATGATTAGTCGAGCGGTGGAGTGCCCTTGAACCCCACGGATGGCAAAAAGAGCCCCCATAGGGGGCTATCTTCAAGGGCGGACTGTGATAACGAGGGGTTTGAGGACGATGAAAACCGCAGACGAGCGACTGGACGAACTGCGTCGTCGCAAGGCCCAATCAGAGGCTGGCGGGGGCTCCCAACGTGTCGATGCGCAACACAATCGTGGCAAGATGACTGCTCGAGAGCGACTTGAGATGTTGCTTGACGATGGTACATTCCAAGAAGTCGATGCACTAGTTGAGCACAGGTGCACAGATTTCGGCATGGAAGGCAACATCATCCCAGGAGATGGCGTGGTTTGTGGCCATGGACTGATTGATGGTAAGGCCGTCCACTGTTTCGCTCAGGATTTCACAGTGTATGGGGGTAGCCTCGGCGAGATGCACGGACTGAAAATATGCAAAATTCTAGATATGGCAATGAAGGCAGGCACCCCAGTCATCGGCCTAAACGATTCAGGAGGTGCTCGAATCCAAGAAGGTGTGGCCAGTTTGGGATCATATGCTGAAATTTTCTTCCGCAATGTCAGAGCAAGTGGTGTGATTCCACAAATTAGTGTAATCATGGGCCCATGTGCAGGGGGTGCGGTTTACAGCCCCGCAATCACCGATTTTATCGTCATGGTCGATCAAACCGCACACATGTTCATCACCGGCCCCGAGGTAATCAAAACGGTCACTAACGAAGAGGTTTCATTCGAAGACCTAGGTGGTGCAAATACTCATGGCAGTAAGTCAGGAGTCACACACTTCACAGCCGAATCCGATGAGGAGGCACTAGAATTAACTCGAGATTTGATTGGCCTATTACCATCCAACAACCTTTCAGGTGTCCCGAACAAATCACTAGGGGATTCAGCAGAACGACTGTGCCAGGAACTGGATTCTATTATTCCCGAAGATCCCAACAAGCCGTACAATGTCGTCGATGTAATTGAGACAATTCTAGATGCGGGCGCATTTTTGGAGGTTCAATCGGACTATGCTGGAAATATCGTCGTTGGATTTGGGCGCCTCGATGGTACAACAGTTGGTGTCGTGGCCAATCAACCCAAAGTTCTCGCTGGCTGTTTGGACATTGATGCCTCAACGAAGGCCGCACGTTTTGTCAGATTCTGTGATGCCTTCGGAATTCCCCTGGTGACTCTGGTCGATGTCCCAGGGTTCCTGCCTGGTGCCAATCAGGAATGGGGGGGAATCATTCGACATGGCGCCAAACTTCTCTACGCCTATTCTGAAGCCACGGTTCCAAAGATGACAGTGATTTTGAGAAAGGCCTACGGGGGTGCATACGATGTGATGTGCTCCAAGCACATTCGCGCAGATTACAACGTGGCATGGCCAACGGCAGAATTGGCAGTCATGGGCGCAGATGGTGCCGTCCAGATTATTCATCGGCGGCGTATTGAAGCGGCAGGAAATCCAGATGAAGAACGGCAACGATTGGTCGATGAGTACACTGAACGCTTTGCCAATCCGTATCAAGCAGCAGCGATGGGCTATATCGACGATGTAATTGAGCCGAGCGATACTCGTCGTCGCCTCATCAAGGCTCTTGGAATGCTACTCGATAAAGAGGAAACAAGACCTTCGCGGAAGCACGGAAACATCCCCTTGTGAGGTTCATTGATGTCGTCCGAATCCTATGCAGAATCTCTTGAAGGCGTTCTCAAAGCGGCGCGAGACATCGAACCAGCGAAAAGAGAAGAATCGCCAGAGCCTGATGCTCGTGAACACTTGCTGAGGGCTGCCGCTCTGGTAGCTGTCTTGTCAATGATTGAATCTGTAGATGAACGTGCTTCTCTGGGTCGTCAGTTGGGTTCGGCTTGGAGCCAGGATCATCGAAGAACCCACATGGGAGTTTCGAATCTAATGGAATCGCGTCAGAAACGCGCAACTTGGAGGTGATTTCGTGGGTGTGATCCGGAAAGTAATCATCGATGGTGAGGAGTTTGATGTCGATGTTGAAATCGAGGGTGAGGCATATCTAGCAACGATTGAGGGGCGGACCTTTGAATTCCTGATTCCAGAATCGAAAACCAGTTCAATCCGAAAGCGAGGAGGTAGTGGCAGTCGGAAGCGTAGTGGTACAGTAAGTGCCAGCATGCCCGGTAAAGTGGTCACTGTCGAAGTGAGTGTGGGAGATTCAGTGGAAGAAGGGCAGACGGTACTAATTCTTGAAGCGATGAAAATGCAGAATGAGGTTGCAGCCCCAATTTCTGGCACGGTCATTGCCGTTCACTGTGAAGATGGGGTAAATGTTCAGGCAAACGTGCCTCTTATTGTGATTGAGCCGGCAGTGCCGGACGAGGATTGAAGGAGAGTGAGGGGTAGACATGTCTGGTGATTCAATGCCACGGTGCGATTACCCTGGTTGTGATGGCGATGGAACAACGGTCTCGCGCCTATCCCCTGAAGGATATCTGGTAGCTACTGGAAAGAAGGCCTATTCATTCCGAGAGGCTTACCGTCGCTTCCACTATTGTGAGAAGCATCATGGAGATCTCATGTCTGGTGTATGGAACCGTGTTCGCACACCTGATGACAAGGACGATGATCACGTCGCACCAACGGCAATCTAGGTGAAAGCATGCAAACTCAACCACCCTGGGGGGGCGAATCGAATCAGCCCGCTGGACAGGTTATCATCGGAGGCACACAGCCTCAAGTCCTCGCAGGGCAACCAACCAACCAACAAGTCATCTATGTTCAAGCCCCAGCGTTCAAGCCAAGTCCAAATTACAGGCATATCTCATATGTGGTCTTGGGAATTGGGATTCTTATTTCCCTATTATTTGCGTTCATTTCGGGAATTGATGGATCAGAAATAGCATACAGATTGGGGAATTCAATGTGCTGTGGTGCAGTCGGGGTTGCTTGTGTCCTAGATGCAATCTATTACAGTGGAAAATCAAGTTGGCAACAGCAAACGGGTGCTGATACAAGTGGGACTACTATCGGAATGATTGCAGACATACTGTTCGCTCTGTTGGCCTTCGCAATGGCCTTGGTATATTTACTGGGACCAGGATATATTTAGGGCAATCAAACGACGCCCTGCGCCATCATTGCCTCAGCGACCTTGAGGAATCCAGCGATGTTAGCACCGAACACGTAATCTCCGGGTCGGCCAAACTTCTCGGCAGTCTCGTAAGCGTTCTGATGAATTCTAATCATGATGTTCTCGAGTTCACCATCGACACGTTCGCGAGTCCAACTCATGCGCAGGCTGTTCTGACTCATCTCAAGACCTGAGGTAGCGACGCCACCAGCATTACTCGCCTTACCTGGAGAGAATAGTATCCCGTTTTCTTGGAAAACTTCGACTGCCTCAGGTGTGCATGGCATGTTGGCACCTTCTGCAACAGCAGTGCAACCGCCATCGACCAGAGATTGTGCCTCATCGCCATTGAGTTCGTTCTGTGTTGCACAAGGCAGAGCGACATCTACGGGAACGGCCCATAGACCATTGACTGAGGGGTCTGGTTGTGATTTGGTGAAGGTCACTCCGTCGAAATTATCAGCGTATTCGCTGATTCTCCCTCGGCGATTGTTCTTCAAATCCATAATCCAAGCCAACTTCTCTCTATCGATACCGGCCGGGTCGTGAATCCATCCACTGGAATCACTCATGGTCACTGGTTTGCCACCAAGATCGAGGACCTTTTCACAGGCAAACTGTGCAACGTTTCCTGAACCACTGATTGCGACTGTCGATCCTTTGAACGACTTGTCCTTGGTGGCTAGCATCTCGCGCGCGAAGTATACCAATCCGTAACCGGTAGCTTCTGGACGAATCAGTGAACCACCGTAGGAACGACCCTTTCCAGTTAGGACGCCGCCCTCGAAATCGTTTCGAAGACGCTTGTACATTCCGAACAGGTAACCAATCTCTCTTCCACCCACTCCGATATCACCGGCAGGCACGTCGAGGTTGTGTCCGATGTGCCTCCACAATTCGAGCATGAAGGCTTGACAGAATCTCATGACTTCTCCGTCAGACTTGCCCTTTGGGTTGAAATCTGAACCGCCTTTACCGCCGCCAAGAGGTAGTCCGGTCAAACTATTCTTGAAAATCTGTTCAAAGGCAAGGAACTTGAGAATACTTGCATTCACACTCGGATGGAATCGTAGACCGCCTTTGTACGGGCCAATCGCACCATTGTATTGGATGCGGAAGCCTCGATTGACATTCTGCTTTCCTTCGTCGTCCACCCATGTGACACGGAATTGGATGATTCTCTCGGGTTCACATATTCTTTCAACGATTGGAATATACTCAGGATGAGCATCAATCGCTGGCCCGAGGGTCTCAAGGACCTCAAGGCACGCCTGATGGAATTCAGGCTGGTTCGGATCTCTAGCAACGACCTTGTCGTAAATTGCCTTCATTTCAGGGTGCATTTTCATTTCACCTGCAGGATTCCGAGGGGGTTCTGACCACCACTTCGGTTAGCCCGGCGACCCCAGACCCCCTTTTGAAGGGTCCGCATCAGAGCCCCAAACTAAACGCGGTTTGTTTCCAATCATGTGCTCGCAGTAAAGCGTTTTTCTTCACAAGTAGGTGTAGTATTAACACCACTTACTGTAGTGGAACCCAATTACCATCAGCATCGTAGTATCCACCCCATTGTTTGGCTTCTTCGTACCACGCTTGCTGCTCCGCAGACCATTCTGACGAGTCTTCGCCCCAAGAGGTGACTTTGCCGTGTTCCTCAATCATGGCCAAATCATTATCTGAACCAGAATCGGTGCCCCTACTTGGGTGGGAACCTGCACCCGAGATGTCATCCTCAAGAGTAAATCTACGGGATTCGAGCCGATCCTTGAGAAGTAATCCCTGTCCCGCACCAAGTCGGTTGGATTCAAGCATCTCGTCAAGTTCTTTCTCAACTGCAGCCAACCCAGAGAATCCTTCAGCTTGCTCAACCATCAACAACATGCCTTCGTATTCTCGACGCTTGCCCTTTCCTGAGGCGAACATTGTCCATGCCATGATGAATGTGAGCAGTAATCCGCTTGCAAGTACAACGATGACACCCTGTATGATTGGATCATCCACAGTAGCCGGTTCGACAATCTCCTCGTGATTGGCAACAAAATCACCATCATCATCAGCAGGTGTTGAAAGCGGGTCTAGGGGATCTGAAGGAGGGTCTGCACTCAATTCAGTGATGTCTGAATATCCATCGCCGTCGGTATCGGAATCCTTCGTGTCTGGCCATCCATCGCCATCCATATCGGGACAGCCAAGGTAAAAGCGGGTACTTGTGCCATAGTCATCAGGGCAATTATCAGACAACTCGGGGTCTCCACGTTGGTCTGAATATCCATCTAAATCTGTATCTGACCACAAATACGGGTTGGTGTTCCAAAGGTCAATCTGGTCAGCCCAGCCGTCGCCATCGCCATCTGCACATCCATACACTCCGCCTTCATAGGAGGTTCCGGCCCAGTTCAAGCAATCATCTGCTTGATAGCCACCTGGTTCATCTCCATATCCATCGTCATCTTCATCAGACCATTGTGTAGGGTCTAAGTGGAAAGGATCGTTGTCATCTGAAGTGCCATCACCGTCTGCGTCAGGACAACCATTTCGGTCAATTGTAGAGGTCCCCCAATCTTCAGGGCAATCATCGACTTGTCCAGGAAGGCCTTCGTCGACCCAGCCATCACCATCACTATCGGGGCAGCCATTATCCAATTGACTCGCCAATGATGGGCAGTCATCATTGTCGTTGGACAATCCATCGCCATCATTGTCTGGGCATCCATATCGGTCGCGGGTTGAGGTGCCCGGGCGATCGTTACAAGCATCCCATTCTGTACCAAATTCATTGTCACCATAGCCATCGCCATCCTGATCTTCCCATTGAGTGGGGTTGTCATCGATATCATCGCCTTCATCGGACCATCCATCGCCATCTGCATCGGGGCACCCGACGAGATCGCGAGTCGATGTGCCTGGCTCGTATTCACAGTCATCGTATGGGCCCCATGGCCCTCCGGCGTTCAAATCTTCAAATCCATCGCCATCGTAATCGAGAGGTGTAGGGTCAGCGATAGTGGCATTCTCAATCCACATCCCTGGCCAATGCTCAGCACGTGTTTCGTTCCAAGCACCATCGCCCCAATTATCACCCAAACCATCGCTGTCGGAATCTGACCATTGAGTAGGATTATTCATGAAATAATCATTCAAATCCGATTGACCATCTGAATCCAAGTCTCGACAACCCAAACGGTCTCTCCAAGAATCGCCCCATTCAATTGGACAAGCATCAGGTGTGACACCTTCTGGATTTTCACCAAATCCATCCCCATCGCCATCAATCCATTGAGTGGGTTCGTACGGGAGATCGTCGCCTTCATCGGACCATCCATCGCCATCTGCATCAGGGCAACCATAGCGATCAAGGGTTGATGTGGCATATACGGTTGGGCAGCTATCTCCTTGCCAACCACCTAGATTATCGCCATAACCATCACCATCGGTATCCTGCCACTGTGAAGGCTCCCAAGGGAAATCGTCCATTTGGTCGCCTATTCCATCGCCATCTTGATCCGCCCCGAACATCAGGATGAATCCATCGGCACCCGACGCGGTGGTGTAGGAGATTTGCCCCGAACCATCAGTAGCCATGCCATTGAAATATCCACCAAAGGCATACATTCCATTTCTCATGGCGACCGACCAACCATACTCTGAACTTGAGCCGCCGAACTTCTTCATCCAGTCCCAGCCACCGGTCGATGGGATGTGGGCCATGAATGCATCATAGGATCCGGACGATGAAAGTTGGTTGTTACCAAACCACGCGGTGCTGTAGAACATTCCAGCAATCGTGACATTGCCTGATGTCTTGTCCATATCCAAATCGTAGCAATAATCCGTATTCGAGCCACCGGCATTCTGGGCCCATTCATAGGTCCCATTGGCATCCCATTTCGCCACAAAGCAATCCCAGTTGTTGGATTGCTGGTACGCATACATGCGATGGTTGTTATTACTGTTGAAATCCATCAAGTATTGGAACCGCCCGGTGACAGCAACATTGCCCGAATCATCGATTGCCACTCCATCTCCGTAGGAACTGTAGGATGACTGAAGGTATCCAGCCATCTTGGCCCATGTCAGTGTTCCTGAATTGGAGAATTTTGCTACCCAAACACGATAATAACTCTGGGAAGAATAACTGGGCACCAATTCAGGCCCACCTGCATCAGCGAAATTAATGCGATAACTGAACTCACCCGTCACTGCGATATCGCCATTGGCATTGACGTCTATGTCTCGCCCTCGCTGGTAGTACGAACCATAGAAGCGCTTGGCCCAAACGAAGTTTCCAGTGTTATCCAATTTCGCCAAGAAGGCTTCGTCATAACTGTATGCACTCAAAGTAATGGAACCAAAATATCCAGTGTTGTAGTAGTAACCAGTCAGGTAGGCGTTACCAGAATTGTCCATGGCCACGCCATATCCGTAATCAGAACTGGTTCCCCCAGCGGATTTTGCCCATATCCAATTTCCATTAGTGTCAAGACGTGCGATGAAGATGTCGTTGCTGCCCTGGCCGGACATTGATTGTGAGCCGAAGTTGGCCGAAGTTGATGAGTAATAATATCCTGTAATCGTGATGTTGCCCCCATCATCGACTGCGATATCATGACATTGATCGCTATTGGTGCCGCCCGCTTTCTGAACCCAATCCCAGGCTCCATTGCTCAAACGACCAACAAAGATGTCGTAACTTCCGTAGGAACTCAAAGTGATGTTGCCAAATGTTGCGGTATTGTAGAAATATCCACAAACATAGGTGCGACCCATTGCATCCATTTCGATGCTCATCACCGAGTCGGTGCTACCCGAACCTGCAACGTGAGCCCCCCAGAGCAGGGCGTTGTTCGTCGAGCGGGCGGAATTTTCAGGAATGTTGTCTTCCTCAAGTAGAGATTCTGACAATCCTATTGCTGGGGCAATCACCATCAAACTAACGAGGAGGAAGGCAACGAAACGAGGGTGCATCGGTTCCCCGACAGACCTCACCCATCAAGAGCGTTACTGCGCATCCCGTAGGGATGCGCTCAGCGATAGGGGTGGAGAGTGACGTATCTATCTAAGCGTGAGACGAAGGATTCGCCATCCTCTACATTAGCAGCCATGCCCCGAACGGCTTCTTCAATCAGGGCATGTTCTTCCGGCTGAATTCCCATAACTCGGCGCATGACATCGAGCATTGACCATTCATCCTCAGTGATTACCTCATCCACTAGTGCAGCAATCAATGCCGTTTGATAGGTCGTAGCATCTCCAATCTGTCGCATCTCATACGCGTGTACATTTGTAGGGGCAACTGGATTGTCAATTTGATCTCGAAGGACATCCCATGCTTCAGCCATAACATCCCCAGGTAGGGCAAAGGCTCGGGCGATGACTTTCAGAATAGACATTTCATCATCAGTCACAATGTCATCTTCAACTGCAGCTTCAAGCGTGCGTAGATAGAGGTGAAGACCACGAGTTCCCAATAGCGCCATGACCGGTCGACCCGGTTCGTGTGTATAAGCCGAATGCCATCGACTGCGTACACTTCGTTTCTCTAAAATGGAGAGATTGTGTCTCTAGGAATAGGCAGAGGTCGCCAAGCTTGGTCAAAGGCGCTGCGTTCAGGTCGCAGTCCTCAGTGGTTCGCAGGTTCAAATCCTGCCCTCTGCATTATCGATGAAATCTATGTTGTCGCGACAAATGCAATAATGCACTATCGAATGTGATTTTTCCAAATCCACGGCACCCAGATGGGACGCAGTATGCTGATAAGAGATCATTGAAATCCCCGTCCAATCGTATTTCATTTGTATTTCAATTTGCAATACGTTTAATACCGAGTTGCCAGCCTCGTAGCCCAGAACCAGAGTAGTGATGCCGCATGCCAGCCAGCCAGATGACCAGCCTCCGAGTCCCTGAGGACCACCTCATGCTAATCGATCAGCGAGTGGGATTCGATGGAATGCGAAACCGCTCAGATGTCATCCGTGCTGCGATTCACTCCTACCTCGAGTCCACACCTTCTAACGCCGATGTACGAACCGTCAAGTTCGAAATCGGTAGAGTAACTCTAGAGCGACTGGAGATGATTTACCGTATGCACGGTGATGATGCTTCGACTGTCGCCAAGAAAGCACTCGACGCTTACATCCTCCAACTGGCACAGCCAGACCGAATTACCGAGGCTCTACAAGAGCGCTTGGAGACTTCGCGTGACAACACGCAACCACATGAGGATCACACTGCTTAGTTAGGCAGATGCACCAACCAGGGGCGAGAGACGTGGCAACGTACAATGATGGGATGCACAACGCGGGGGGGCCTGAAAGCCCCTCCGCAACTTCTCCTGGCTTCGCAGGGCTCAGAGCTCGTGCGAAGTCTACACACAGCCGTGGAGTCGGCTTGATGGATGACGCGGGTGAGGCGGTCCTCACTCTGGGCCTGTCCAAACTCCGCTTTCGTGCCAATGAGGCAATGAAGGCATTCTTCCGCTCACACACACCCCGCCCCCGAACATCGGGGGCCCCCTTCCTCGACGATGCTTGACACTCGTCAACCCCTCCCCGCCTTCGGGCGGGGACCCCCCTACTGGTTAGGTAGGACGTCAGTTTCGAAAGTTCGAGGTGTAATCTTCAAGGGGGGCCGAGTGACAGGGCGAGTTCCATGCCTCCGGAGGAATTGACCCCAGACGTGCGATTTCTAGCGCACGATTCTCTTCGGGAAGGGCAGATTGACATGATCAATGATGGTTTGAAGGTCATTTCAGCGGGTGGATTTCTTCTTGCCAATGCCCCAACTGGTATCGGCAAGACTGCAGCGGCTCTTGCCTCTGCACTCACGGTAGCCAGATCAAGAACAGGTGCAAGAGTACTATTCCTCACCGGACGTCAGTCACAACACAGAATCGTTGTCGATACCGTTCGTAAAATCAATGATAGAATCGATGACAAGGGTCGAGATGTTACCTTGGTCGACATCATTGGCCGCGAATCAATGTGCAAAGATGTCGATCGAAAGACCGGGAAGTGCTCTTGTGAACAAGGAATTGCTGAAAGCGAACGTTCGAACCGGAGATTTGGACTCATCAACGAAATTATGAGTGAGCCTAAACATGTAGAATATTCAATTGAATTTGCCGAGAAGCGACGAATTTGTGCGTGGGCCGCAGCACGTGAAGCAGCATCCGACGCGGACATCTTGGTTTGTGATTATAATCACATGTTTCTTGAAAGCGTGCGGAAAGCATCATTGTCATCGATGGGTATCGAATTGGAAAATGTGATTGTCGTTGTGGATGAAGCACACAATCTACCTAATCGAATACTGCGAAGTCTGAATCGGCATTTGACATACAGAATGCTTGGATCTGGAATCGATCAATTACGAGAATATTGTGATGAGATGGAAAAGAAAGGCAAAACAGGATTCGTAGAGGGAGGTAGCATTGATGTTGGTCGCGATTGCGAAACAGCGTTGCAGGCGTTCAGGAAAAAATTCTCTGTGTGGACGAAGAAAATGCGAGGTTCTTCCACAGATTCCAAGGACATTGGGAAGAAAATAGAGGAGAAAGTTGGTGCGGGGGAAATACTTGCAATGCTTCGCCAAGAGTTGGCCAAAGAAGACTTAGAGTTGGATACACTCATCAATCAACTGAAGAGTGTTGATCAAGGTGAACTCGATCAAGAAGATGAAGATGAGGATGAAGAACTCGATGTGCACCGTGTTGGAAGTTTCCTTTCGATACTACACAAATACGAACTCGATTCTGCATTGTGTGTAGTCTTCAATTCACAAGGAAATGATCATCGAATCACAACGCACTTGCTGGACCCTGGAATCGTTAGCGCGGAGATTTTCGACAAAATCATTGGTGGTGTATTGATGTCAGGGACATTGACTCCCCCAGAGATGTATGCAGAGACGCTGGGAATTCGTCCCGGAAAGTGTGCATTCCATTCCTATCCCTCTCCATTCCTTGAAGATCGTAGGCCGGTTATGATTGCAGCAGATGTGACGTCAAAATTCACTGCGAGAGGGCCAGAAAACACGAAACGAATTCAAAATCATATCAAAGCCGTTTTACAGAGTACGCCCGGACATGTTGCAATTTTCTGTCAATCGTACAAGATGTTGGAAGAAATTGTCGGGGGAGAGTATTGGCCTGGCAGACGAACATACATCGAAGATCGCACATGGTCTAAACGAATCGTTGACACTAGACTGAATGATCTGTACAACGCAAGAGATGGTGGAATCAAGGTCGTTCTAGCAGGTGTATTCGGAGGGCGTCTTTCAGAGGGGGTTGACTATTCTGGGAATATCCTCGATGCAGTCATCTGTGTGGGTATCCCTATTGCTCCACAATCCGTATCTCAAGAAGCGCTACGTGATTACATCGAGACCAAGCATGGTCGGGGCAAAGGCTGGAAGTACGGTTGCATCCAACCTGCGGTGAACAGTGTGTTGCAAGGCATGGGGCGAGCGATTCGAAAGGTGGAGGATCGAGCGTTCATACTCCTCTTGGACAATCGGCTACTAAGTGGCCAATATCGGTGGTGTCTGCCCTCCACGCTGACACCTTCCACTGCAAATGATGCAAAGAGAACTGGTCGTAGAGTGAAGGCATTCTTTGAACGTCATCCAGAGCCAGCCAGAGGCGAATAGGAAGATGGATGGGTTCAAGGACACCCGATGATGCCCGAATGGATGGGGGAAAGAGATTGGATTGGGAGAAAATCGAACTCGTTTCCATCCCAGAGGATGAGAAGAAGGGAGAACCTGAACCGATTCTCGCGGGCCTTGTGGCGAAACCTTCCGATTTACACGATGCATTCCTCTCCGATATTCCGCACCTAGCTGAGGCGCAAGCCGCACATGCCAGTGTAGTGGAAACGGCAGGTCGAGGTGTAGAAGCGCACTTTGCTGAGGTACACTCGATTCAGACTGCTGATGTGGCAATAGCTAATCTGGGTGGCTTCCGTGAAGGCGATGCATTGGTCATCCCACTGTCGGGGGCAATACATGAACGGGTGCAACTTGAGATGGGTGAACAAGGCGATGGGAAGACGCTTCGACTTAATGCCGAGGGGAATGGGGGAGTGAGTTTCACTCGAACGTTCACTCTGCCACCAGGGACTGAACTCGCACGCGCCGGTTGGCGTGGGAGCGAGTTGATTCTCGATCTAGTTCGTAATTGAGATCATACTGGCGGTGGTGCCGCAGCTGCTGGCATCTGTGATGCATTCTGAATCTCAGCAATGGTACGCTGTAGTGCAGCGACCGCCTGATTACGGTGTGCTTCCCCGAGTTCATGACGACTGTAGCGAGCAATCTCAAACATGTTGTCTAGCGCAGTCAATGCCTCATCACTGATGGTTGGCATTGCCTTTCGAATTGCCATTTCGAATTCACGGACGGTCTCGAAGTCACGACGTAGATGGCCGTGCGACATCAGAACTCCGCAGAGATCCTCGTAGCAATGGAAAATGGCCTCTCGAATCGCGTCACCCGCAGCAAGCAATTCTGCTGTGTATGAGAAGATTTCAGACAATTCATCAATAGTCTGGCGACGCCGTAAATAGAAGGTCCAAGCGCCCGCGGCTGCTGCTGCAATGATTGCAGCGACAGCAGCGTAGACCCAGTATGAGACGCTGTCATCAACCTGGCTCTGTGCCTCATAATCCAACGCGTAAAGGTCACGCGCAAGGTTTTGGCGGCTATCTTCGGAAAGTTCAACCGATGAGCTGTTGAATTGTAGATGCAATGTGCCCCAGTGGTCTTGATCTGAGAGTGCAGGAAGACTTTCGGGGACTGAGAATTCAAACTCCCAAATTCCACCAGCATTGGTGAATCCAGAGAGATACATTTCGAACGGATCAATTTGTGATTCATTGCGTAGGTGGGCCTCAATCGCAATATCTGGGATGATTTGACTGGTGTAATAATCTCGCACAGTGACACTGCCATTGATGGTGTGTCCGCCCCAAGCAACGATGTCGTACTCCACATCGAAGATTGCACGAACTCGTAGGAACAACTCAGTACTGGAGTTGCCTGAATTGAGATATCTAACATTATCTTGCTCACTAGTGAGTTCAAGTGTCAGATATCCTGGGTCGATGTATCGATCTGCGGTGAATTCAATGACGAATCCGCCTGTCTGGTTGTCCCAGACTAAGTTGGATGTAGGCAGGGTTGTATTTCCACTCATCAAGACCAAGGTCAGGTTGGTGAGTGAATTTCCACTTCCACCTACTTCGTCGATGCGTCCTTCAATTCGAACAGGATGTGTTGAATCGCTGCGAATGGCGTTGTCTGAGACGAAGGTAATCTGGATGTTGACATCGGCCCAAGTCGTCACTGTGACATTGCGCTCGCTTCCTAACCACGATGGGTCGCCAGTGTAGAGAACTGTGACGAGATGGTCGCCTCTGGTACTCGACATGTCGACAGGGATGGAGAGGCTGAAGTTTCCATTTTCATCCGTAATCAGGGTTGCAATCGATGCCCCATCTAGGGCGACTTGCACCGTGGCTCCTTCAATTCCAGGAAGTCCGACGATGTCGCTGTCATACAATCGACCTGTGATCTCCCAGTCGAATTGTCGGGTTGCATCTCCACCGTTTGCAGCACTGAGTGTGATAGCAGAGTGGTGGGCCACCCAGAGCGTCTCATTTGAGACACCACTACGATACCAGCCTTGCGCGGGCGCGTAGACTTCAATGAGGTGGCTGCCTAATGTCATCGAAGATGGGATGGTCCAATTCAATGACCAAATTCCATTATCATCAGTGGATGCGTTGCCGATGAGCATACCATCGATTCTGATGTCGACATTGTGGCCTGGAATCCATCCCGCTGGTAGATTGTCGCGTACGGTTCCAGTGATTGTCAATGTGTCACCGATAGCCACAGCATCTGGTGGAGTTATTTCCACGTTCACAGAACTGTAAACCTGCCAATCAACGTTGGCACTTGATGGGAGATAGAAGGGTGCGCCATCATATTCTACATCCATAGTCACTGGACCGAGAGTCATGTCTGAAGGGACCGGATAGAATACGTCGAAGATGCCATTCTCGTCAGTTGTGACATTGGTAAGGAATACACCATCAAGGTAGATGCTAATTGTCATGTTGGCGACGGGACGTTCGACGGAATCCATGAGGATTCCAGTTACTGAGATGAGTTCTTCACGGTCGATTTGACCGCCACCAGCCATGATGGTGATTTGTGTGGGCTGGGTTGCGTTGAAGGGTGCAGTTGCATTCGAAGGCAAGTAGTATTCGGGATTGACTGAATCCCCAGCACCGACTGGGTCCACCCATAGATATCCACCAAGGAAGCGGACCTCTACACTGTGTGCGCCTGCAAGTGTGTTCTGGGGCAATGTGTAGATGATTGAGTACGCACCAGTGGATCCATTTGACATGGCGGACCATGTGCTTCCGACATCATTGCCATCGACGTAGAGATGGATGACGCCGCCAGAAGCATTGCCTTCAGAATCCAGCAGTGGCATGCCCCATTCATCAAGAAGTGTTCCATTGACGATTAGAGTCTGTCCGGCGATGAGATCTCCTTCTACGCTGTCGACGGTTAGAACTGAAGGTGCTAGGACGATGATGCGGGTACTCATGGCATCACCAATGACTCCCGTTGTACCATTCATTCCACCATAGTCTGCATTAATCCAATGGGGCCCCTGTAGGGTTGTGTTCAGAATAGTGATGTCAATTGAACCCAAGCCATTGGAATCGGTGGTCACAACCACTGGGGTGTTCATACCTACAGGGTCAATGGTCACATTTTGACCTCCAAGCGGGTTGCCCGCGTTATCAACGAGTGAAATATTCACGGTGAAATTGTCACCCCTTACCGTTCGATCGTCAAGATTGAGATCCAATGGATTAGTGATTGTTAATACGGAATATCCTCGGCTGTCAAAGGTATTGTTCGCTGTGCTGAATTGATAGAAATTGACCGTTGGTGTGTATTCAGCAGTAATCGTGTGTGTTCCACGTGGGAAGTCGGCATTGAGTGTGACCCACGCCCACCAAGTAGTGTCACCCTGTGCTGTACCGTTAGCGATAGTGAATGTCGTGGTAGATCCATCAATATCGAAAGTTAAGGTTGGTAACATCGGAGTACCATCGCGCGTAATGATTGCTGAACCATTGTCTGAGACCAAAGTTCCAGTGACGTTGAATCCGCCGCCAGCAATCGGGTTGTCTACAATTGGGTCAACCACGAGAACGGTAATCGAACGAACGGTAACTGTAGTGATTGGGCTCGCATCGGGCAGCATATGCCACGTACCATTGTAGTACAGAGTGATGACAATGGGACCCAATGGCTGCGATGTAGGGATGTTGTAAGTGAATCCGACACTGCCTGTGACATCAGTGGTATTCTCCGTCAACCAGGTATCGTGGAATTGAGCTGCGACCGATGTGAAATTGATTACCCGCGGCGCACCATTGCACGTGCTGCAGTTGAAGTCGGTAGTTTCGACCAGTTTTCCGCCAAAGTCGACTGAGTCTCCTCGCGTGACAACAATGCCCGAAAGTGGGTAGAGATTCTCAAAGTCAGTGACGCCCATAACTAGGATTTCTTTCGTGCCGGTGGCAGTCAAGTAGAATGGATTTGAACCATCAATAACCGAGACGACCAATGTGTGGTTACCGCTGACTATGCCATCGTTGATTGGATCTGTATCTACAGACAAGTTGAATGTACCATTGACGGCAGTCGTATGTCCTGCAGCCATCAATTCCTCAGTGTCATCAAGCCAGAACACGTCAATTCGAACAGGGCCTGAGAATGGACGCGTGGAATTGACCGAATCTTCTACAAGACCTGATAGTTGGAAAGTAGTTCCTGCGACCACGGTGTTGGGTACAGACGGATCGATTACCACAGAACTCTGAACTTGAACAGTGACATTGGCCAATGTATTGTTCCCTGTGTATCGGGCACCGTTGTTTGTCGACAAGGAATCGGATTGATCGTTGTACATTACTGCCCATACGTCGTAATACCCTGGATCTTGTTCAAGTGGAACAGTCCAAGTCAGTGTGACACGGCCATTAGAATTGGTGCTAAAGATTCCCAGTGACGTGTTGGCGCCGTTGGCATCCCAGAAGAATTCCACAGCAGCATTCGAGATGTTGGCCAAGCCCTCTTGGCCAGGAGGTGCTGTTGAGAAGTATGCGGCGACGTCGTGAACATCCACTTCGAGAACCAGTTGGTTGTTCACCTCTACAAGCACGTTTGAGGTATTCAGGAACAGTGCGGCTTCAGATTCAGTTCCAATATCGAGTTGATGGTACATTTCTAGCGCATAGTATGCCCCACCCACAGGAGCACCGGCTGCGAAATCAGCTGCTACACTGATGCCCCAGATTCCAGCAGGGAAATAGGCGGGCATTGTGAACGAGATGTTGTACAAACCCGTAGTAGCATTGACGGCAACCGTTCCAATTGGAATGAAAATTGGAGGAGGGGGGTTACCCATCGGATCATTGGGGCCTACACCAGGGAATTCAAACTCAAAGATAAGTGATGTTTGATTTCCCGTGATTAGGTTATTTGTCAGGTCGTCGCGAATGTCGCCTGTGATGTAACTTGAATTACCGATATGCACCCAATCATCTGCAAGGTTCGAACTGATAATGACGAATCCCGTAATGCGAACGTCGCCTTGGCTGTTGTTGGATTTGTACCACTGTGTAGTTGATGTGTAGTTGGTGTACCACACATAATCTCCGACTAGCGTATTGGCATCGGGAATCCAATCGATGCTGATACTACCAAATTCTGCATCTACAGAGTTGTTTGTGGCGATGAGGATGCCATTGAATTCAGAGACGTAAGTTCCGTTGGCTGTCACGACATAGTTTCCACGATGATCAGTCAAACCAATGTTCGCAGTGGCATCTTGACCGCGCTGTAGGGGCCCGATGTTGTATTCGATGTTCAGAATAGTCTGTAGGCCATAACCCGCGGAGAGGTTGGCAATGTCGGTGGCCCCGAGTGTATCGGGTACAAAGAGCAGTTCAACGTCGATGTATCCAGGATCAAGATCTTGTGCATAGGTCGCGAAGAAGGTCCAGGCAATACTGAAATTTCCGGGACTGGAAGACCACGTAGAT
>JASMFB010000021.1 GCA_030751995.1 Candidatus Thalassarchaeaceae archaeon | reverse complement strand
TCGCTGAAGCGTGATGTTGGTTCCGATGCAAACCTCTCGATGTACGACGCTCGTCCACTCTCTCTACGCGTAGCCCGCGCGCGAGGCAGACGTTGGCCAAGCGGTTGGAAATGGTGCGTGAGCCATCACCGATTCTCACAATCATAGAATTGTGGACTATTTCGTCAGACAACGAACAGATTCGGTCTACTGCTGCATCCACGGATTCGAGTTGCGCCGTACCTAACACACGACCGTCGCCCACCCACGCTAGTCCTGGACGCGGACCGGGGTCGATGCCGAAAGTGAGGTCTCCGACGGTACCTCCCTTGGCGACGAATCTCAAGGCGCGATCAATGTCGGACTCCACCGATTCTAGCGTTGCACCAATCCCGAGAGGATCCGCGGCCGCCATCACCTCTTCGTGAGATGCCAACCAGACGGCCGTCGATGGAGGGAGGTCGGAACCTTCCTCTAGATGGGCACACCGAACTTGGCGTGCTTTCAAACTGGCCAACAACCGATAGGCCAGACGGAAATCTGCCGTTCGAACAATGACCCTACTCACGTTTAGGGATACCTCTGTAGATAGTCAAACCTTCGCATCACCTGTGACGAATTTAGCATTTCATTGAACAAACCAATGGGGAACGCGGGAGTTTAGCGAACACTGTAATAGCCGCGGAAGGGCCGGCTACGCCGATGGCCTCGTCTTACGAGCGCGAATTAAGGGCGGTGTTGGCTGGTTCCCCTGCCGGTGTTCGGGCGGTTACACGCTCATGCACCGAATTGGAACGTGCACGCGCAATGCAAGTCGTTCAAAGGCCATTCTTAGTAGTTAGAGTGGCCGGAAGTGGGATGGATGGAAGTGGAGACATCGTCGCCTTGCGGGGAGACTTGTGTTTTCCTATTGAAGTCAAGACTCGCGCGGATAAGAAGTTGTATTTCTCTGGCCAGACGCAAGATCAACTGGATTCGATGAAAGAAATCGGAGAGAATTGTGGCCTCATGCCTCTGTATGCACATCGACTCAAGGGCGTACGTGGTGATTCATGGCGAATCTTTCGAATCGATACCTCAACCCTGACTGGTCGGTTGGCCACGCTATCAAAGCGAATTCCTACGCTGCCCCTGACGCGCACCGGGAAACCGCATCTGGATTGGGACCAAGGTCTCCCATTGCACCAATTTCTCGGAGTTGTTTGCCGGGCATCTGAAGAAAATGGATTGTCAAGACTTGTTGAAGAAGCCCTAGCCATCAATATGGAGGTTGAAACGGTCATCGAACCAGAACCCGAACCATTGCCGGCATGGATGGACAGATTTCGAGCCTAGACCTTCTCGCCGGATAGAAGTGCCTCAAGTCGGTCGATGGCTACACTTTGGCGCCCCACATCGCGCCCCAGTCGCTCATAATCAGCTTGCTCAAGCATGCGACGAATGGCGTCCCTATCACGAAGCAACGTGTTGACACGTCGCTGAATTCGTCGTGCCTCGTCAATGTCGACCATGCTGCTGAGAGGGGGGTTGTCGTCTTGAGTTCTCTCCCGATGCTTCAAGAAGAAGCAGGGATAGGGCCAGTCGTGAGCGATGCACGGCGAGCGCGGGATACGCGGGCACTCATCCTGATATTCATCAGTGCGTTTCTAGCTGTGAAAGTGCATTGGGGATTTGCGGCACTGTGTATATGGGTACTCATACTTGGACAACTCGAGCGTCGAGGCGTTCTTGATCGTTGGAATGCATCTCGGGTACTCGGTGGCTTGTTGATGCTACGAACCAAGCGCGGTCAAGATACTATTGAGAAGGCTGCAACACCGCGCAAATTCTGGCGGTGGTATGGTGAAATTTCCCTGTGGACTTGTTCCATCGTCATGGTCTTCATCGTCCTGTTCTTGTTGCTATCTTTTTCCCTGGCACTTTTCACGGGCGTTCCCAAGAGTGATGCTCCAGCAAGTCAACTGATTCCCTTTCCCGGAGTCAGTCCAATCATTCCCTTCTGGTGGCCAGCGATTGCTTTTGTCGGTGCACTGGTGATTCATGAATTCGCTCACGCGCTACAGGCGCGCGCGCACGGGATGCGCGTACGCTCGGTTGGTCTTCTTTTGTTGGGCCCATTTCCAGCCGGGGCTTTTGTCGAACCTGAATACGAGGAACTGACCAAGGCGCCACGCAGGGAACGTGCACGATTGTTCGCTGCAGCGCCGGCAACCAATCTCTACGCTGGATTCTTCACTTGGCTACTAATTTGTTTGCTGGCCACTCAATTTGCGGTGGTCAACCCGGGTGTTCACGCCAGTGGAATCGTGGAAGATTCTGCGGCAGCTGAGAGCGGTCTTGAGCCTTGGGAAATCATCACCCATTTCAACGGCACTCAGGTAACTACGGCCACAGAGATGTCAGAGCAATTGGATGTACATTCGGCAGGTGATACCGTGGATCTCACCGTTCTCAGTCATCCTGACGCGGATGGTATGCGAGGAGAACGTGTCATCAGCGTCACTCTCACGAGCAAATTGGCTTATCTGGAATCACAAGGTTTCACAGAAGAAGAGATTGAAATGTTTGATGTCGATAGTAAGAGTGCCTTTCTCGGTGTTTCTGGCATGGATGATGGATTGAGTGGTATCGATCGATTGGCTGGACCGATGGCGTGGGAACAAGATGTGCCGTTCTATGTCGATGCATTGGGTGTAGCGATACAACCCCTCGTCATCATTGATGCTCCTATTCAACACGAAGGGCAAATTATGGATCCGCACGAAATGGATTACATCGAAGCCGATGGTTGGTTGGGGGGCCTCTTGGGAACTACCGTTCTAATGGCACTCATCACGCTTCTCTTCTGGTTCATTTGGTGGAATGTAGGACTGGGGCTGGCGAATCTGATTCCGATTATTCCGTTTGATGGGGGGCATCTGATGAAGGATTTCCTCGGAGTTGTTGTCGGCGGTATTCACCGAATTTCAAAGAATTCACACCCACTCAAGACAGAAGCGACGGTCTCGAAAATTTCTTCATTCAGCAGCCTGTTCCTGTTCATGGGGCTGATGATGATTATTATCGCCCAGCGTATCTGAGTTACTCTTCCTCATCATGCGCCTGCGCAACCTCTGGCGCAGTTTCCATTGTACGATTGGCTACGCGCTCCCAGATTGCAGGAATGGCGAGTAAAATGAAGGCTGAAGCAACAAGTTTAGTCCATGTTGAACTAGGAACGAAATCACTGTTGTCGGACAATCCCAACTTGATCGCGCCCATCCAAGGAATTTCGCCTCCAGCCACGCCCACAATCCAATCATCTCGGACCGCGCTGACCGCCTCCCCGTTCTCATCGGTGAGTCCCCGCCAAGTGTGAGTGGTTTCGCCGACTGCAGCATACTGATCCACATTGCACCCGTTGGTGGCAACATTGTCACCTGAAGTCAAGTAACCCGCATGACCGGGGTCCCAATTGCTGACTGTCAACTTCTGTCCATTGTTACAGTCATAATCCAATTCAAGGCTAATCGAAGTCGCATTGTTCACATTGGTTCCGGGCACACTCCATGTGAGAATGCAGGTTCCTGCCTGACCGTCGGCATCGATTGAAATCGGGTCCCAACTTCCCTCGTTACTAACGCAAGGATCTTCGGCACCGCGTTCGGGCGTTGCAGTTTCATCGGCCACAGCCTGTAGGAGCGCGCGATGGATGACGGGTGTCATCGTGCCACCGTTCTTACGGTAAATGATGACGTCTCCGGGCATCCCGTGATTCTCGTATCCTTCGTAGGGGCCACCTTCTTCAGTCGCCTCAGCATAGGTGATGATTGTCTTGCGATCATCTGACATCACTAGGACAAGGTCGCCGGGGTCAATAGCCCCAACGTTTCCCTCGTCCTCATGCATCATCGAACCAGATTCAATGACGACCATGGGTGGCCATGAACCGGTCATCAGAACAAGGACAGCGATGAGAGTTGCAATGAGGCCGCCGGCAAGCAAGGCCTCCCTTGCCCAGGACCAAGCCTCGCCCATCGGCCTCACTCCTCTTCCATGGGACTTTCAATAGGCTCTGGGCGTACACCCGAAGCAGGTAAGGAAGACCAGAGGAAGAAGACGGCGACTAGGAGAATCAACCATCCGAATATATCGTCAAAATACGGTGCTGGGACGGAATCGATTCTCTCGCCGTTCAACCAATCCCAGATAATGAGGGTGTTGACGCGTTCCTCGGCTGCATTGCGAACAATCCCAAACGACATGTTGCAAAGTTGGAGGATGGAGGCGATGAATCCGAGCGAACCAAGAGATCGATTAAGCCAAGGTTCGCGGAGAATTTCCACATCAAGCATTCGTGAAAATCGTGAATCTTCAGTTCGCCACCAATTAATGAGGATATCTTCGGGCACGCTCTCTGCACCTTCGGTGGATTTGGCGCGACCTTTTGCCAGACCATGTTCGACGAAATGCGCTTTCAGGCGAGCGCTCCAAACGGAACCTAGCAGGGTTGCAGCCTCTTCGGCTTCCTTGCGTTGCCGACCCAATTCTGGACGTGACGTCGACCGAAGAATTTCCATCAGGAAACTCCATTTGCCCTGATAATGAATAAATTCGGGTCCCGCAAAGATGAGTACAGTAAATCCGATGAATAATCCAGCCCATGTTCCATCTGTTAGATGCGCCAAATCGGGGTCTTGTGTACCACCTAAGAAGAAGAAGTAGATTATTGACCACATGACCATGCTGAACGACAGAAATGAAACTGTTCCTAGGATGAATAAATGGCGATCTCTTTGGCTTTCCCACCAACGCTTGAGTGGGGCGAAAATTCCGTTCATTCTGATTCAACATCCTGCCTGATAAACTTCAGGCCGAAATCGGCGAACCTATTGGCACTGTTGAGTGTTCGCCTCAAACGGGCCCTAACGGGCCCGGAATAGTTTGAAAGCCGAAGGCGCCGGGTGTCGGCATAGCCGACAGGCGGAAAGGCGGAGGATATATGCGAAAAGTTGCCATCTCTATCCTTGCAATTCTACTATTTTCGACTGCATTGCCACTGGCATCCGCAGTCACAGAAACTCAATTTTCGGATGGTTCATCGACATTCACAAATGTCTTCACCCAAGCTGGAGATGCGGCTACACAGGGTGTTACACTGCCGTACGGAGCAGAAGTGAGTGAGGTTGAATTTGAAATTGAAGGTTCGTCATCAACGCAAAGTTGGTTCAATCGAACCAGCAATGCCGACTTCGGTGGACAGGGTACAACTGGATCAAGTCAATGGGGATGGTCAATCAACCAGAATGGATGGAACTATGGTTATCGGCAAAATGTCAAAATCGACAATGGCCAACTGGAATTGCGGCCAACTGAGGACACCACCTATTGGTCGATGAGCAATACGAACCAGGCTGCATCATCCACTGGCGGCAGTATGAACACGACTGGGCAATACTTCTCAACCGCTGAAGCTGGTTACAACGGAATGACTGATACCAGCACAAAGAGTGTGTCCGGTGGTACTTGGACTTACATGGGTCCAGTCGTCAAGCAGGGGGACGAGGTTCATGTTGTTCGATATGCTTCGATTGGTTCCTACGGCGGTTACCAATTGAGTGCGATCAATCGATACAATGCAACGACTGGCGCTTCTATTGGAACAGCGAGCATACAATACAACAACTGTTCTACTAACAACGTATACTACATTACTGACGCAACAAGCGATGGTGACGGAACTGTTTGGATGACGTCATTCTACACGAGCATATCCTATGGCGCCATAACAAAGTGGTCTGTAACCTACACAACCAGTTCTTCGGGGGTAATTTCCACTTACAAATGTGAGAGAGCTTGGACGGTGCTCGAAGTGGGTGGAGTTTCCATTGACCCAATTACTGACAAAATGTATGTCGTACAACGGGTTCGATTAACCAACCAATACAGCATTGATTTGTGGGAAGTCAGTCGTAGTTCACCAAATATTGCCCTACAAACTTGGAGCCTGGGGGTTATTTCTCCCTCTGGTAGTCAAACGAATCTCAATTCCTATGCCAGACCTGCTGGATTGGATGTGCAGATGCCCAGAATTTCGGTAAACGTGTACTGTTACTATTACGCATACAGCTACTACTGCGATGGGAATAGAGTGTCGTGGATGAACGTATATCACCAACGCTCCAACTGGCCAGAATTGCAAGGAGAATTCCCTAGTTCTTACGCGATTATGGGCATCGAGAATATCGATGGTGAATTGGCGACAACTTGCATGTATGGATCGGTTTCATCATATTGCCCTAGTGCCACCACCATGCGGAAAATCTCGATGCGAGGACACGGTTCCGCCGATTGGATGGGTACTCCGGCATCAAACAATGCCACGATTACATCGAGTATGCAAACACTCTCTCGTTCGATTAGCGAACTATCGATTGGAGTTGCGATTACATGGGAGCCAACGGGTACTTCTATCGATTTTGAAGTAACCAATGATGGTGGAACCACTTGGAAACGAGCCAATAGTGCAGGTCAAACGATTACATTCACAAATGCCGGCAACAGTTTGGGTTGGCGAGCATGGCTCAATGGAACTGCTTCTGCAGCACCACTCCTAGATACCGTGGGCATCACCTATGCCGCTACCTTTGCATCGAGTGGACAATGGAGAACATACCGACTTACATCAGGATCATTCCCTGATGCTGCGATGGTTTGGTGGAATGCCTCGACACCGAGTGGAAGTTCACTAGATATTTATTTCAGGGCTTCATCAAGTTGTACTAGCGGAACAAGAGTTAATGTTCCAAGTTCTGGTTCAACAATGACATTCTCTCAGTTGGCTGGAAGCTATCTATCTCTCTGCATTGACTTAGATGCTGGGACGTCCAATCAATATACGCCGACTCTGTACGATATCAATATTGCACTTTTCGAAAATGCTCCTCAAGATGTTAAGATTGACATCTATGATACTGATTCTACCACACCAGTTAGTTGTACCATCCCTGAATATGAATGGGAATACAGTGGTACGCTCTTGGGTACAACTACTGCGCAATCCTCGAGCGGGAATAGTGATTTGGAAGATGCCTTCAACTGCATCGTTCCGCAGTCAGGTTCTGGAACTGAAGTTGTAGGGGTGAAGGTTCATTCATCCACCCCAGGGAAAGTCGAAATCAAATCGATGCGAATTGAATACACCATGGTGACGGTCAATCTCGACATCAATTATGATGAGAATATGGTTCTTCACGAACGAGTAAATCCCTACGAAATCGTCACGAGACACGTAATCGGTGATCAGGCATTGAGTATCACTGATGCCGAATTGACATTCTTGGCATCGCCGAATTCAGATGCGCCTAAATTATCGTGGGCTCAAGATGGAACGCTGGTCGATGATGATCCAGAGGATTGGATTGTCCCTGATCAGAGTGCGACATGGACGAATCTATCCAACGGTATCTTTGAGATTCACTGGATGTTCCGTGTGACAGATGATTTCCCTGAGCAGAATAATGTCGGATGGAGAGTTTCTTGTACCGATGACAACGGATTCTCGCCAGCAACCCTTTCCACTGTTTCCTCTATTGTAGTCAACCAGTCCTACGGACTGGGTTGGTTCACCATCCATGATGTGGAGGGTGAAGTGGTCAACGATGATGTACAGAATGGTGATTGGGTAGTCGCTGGTGAAACCATTCACTTCCAGGGCCAAGTCTGGTTCGAGGGGACACAAGATGCGCCTCTCAACTCAGTATTCGATATCAGAATTGCCCGCAAGGACAGCCAGGGGGATTTCGTCTCTGCCACTTGGAAAGACAATTCAAATCCAAATGGAACGTTCTTCATCTCAGTAGCCGTTCCAGATATGGATATTCCCGAGGGTGTTACATTCGAAGTACAGGCCTACAATGTGCGTGACCCGACCAAGGTCATGCCGACGGACGATTCATGGAGACGGACGATGCGAATCGATGATTCGATCCCCGAAATCATTGATTCTTGGCCTGCTGATGGCGACTATGAAGCCAGTTCAGTCGACAAACAGATTACTGTGACTATCGAAGATGCTGTGGGGCATCCAGAAGAACTCGCGCTCAATTATTGGGTCGAAGCCGACCATGACACCAACCGAAATGGTGAGGCTGATGCTGACGAATATGTCACGCAGATGATGTTCAATTCAACAGAGGCAGAAGAGAAGAATTTCTTCGGATATATCGATGATTCTCGTAATCCGAACATGGCTCGAGTGTCCTATTTCGTCTCGGGGAATGATCCTGCTGGAAATCTGCTTCTAGGGAATGATGGGGCAGGATTTGCTTACGATTTATCCACCTATCTAACAAGACAAGACATGGCTTCAGTGTTCACTGGATTGGAATGGCACGATCATACAGACGGGACCGATGTGTTCAGCGGAACGGATCAATCCATCTCTGTCGGTCTTGTCGATGCGAACGGCATTATCGATTTCGAATACATCTCAATCATCTACGACTTTGAGGGCCCAGATCCAGAAAGAGACCAGCAGAGGATTTCCTACAATGGACGAACTGATATCTGGACTTCGGAAAGTGAATTCATCACCTTGCTACCGAGCAGCTCTGCTGAAGTGACTACGAACGATACGGGGCTTCCCTGGGTTCAAGTTACATTCGATTTCCAATTCTCGTGGGATTGGCCTGACGAGGATATTTCGGACCTCGCACTTGAGTACAAAGAATTGGGCTCACCAACACCCACGCGGCTGGAGTTCATCGAACACACGTTCAGTGTAGAGAATGATTTGGTACTCGACGCAGCGACCTATGTTGTCGAAGATGTGGCTGAACCTCGAACGGGGCCTCTTGATGATGCAACACCAGTGAGGCCGGATGATCGTCTACGATGGTCGGGCCGAGTCGTGTACGAGAGTAGCAGTGTTCCAGCTCCAAATGATCTCGGTATCACCGTCGAAGTCTTCGACGGAGTACAGTATTGGTCTGATGGAAGTCTAACCGATGATGGCGCCTTCAGCATTGAAGTGCCACTCTCAGCGGCCACGACACTGCAGAGTGCAGAAACGCGTACTTTCCTTACCGGTGTGCGTAACGTTCCTGGTCGAGGTGAGGACATGACTCGCGATACTGTGGCGACTACTTTGCAACTACAAGTCGATCACACACCGCCCCGAGTTCACTATCGCCATGCACCGGTCGATGTCATCGACATCTCGTCCGCATCAGATTTGACATCTGTTCCGGTTCGATTCTCGGGTTGGGAAGAATGTGTATTGCTCGAGGGGGATGATCGATGTGCCGCATTCAGCCAATCGCCACAATGGGTGAATTGGGTTATGCGTGACGATGCGCGAACTATTGCTGCTGGACAATCTCAACTGGCGATGCAATTGAACGACACGACCCTAGAATGGATTGGTGAAGTGGACTTGACTAGTGATGGCTTGGTAACCCCTCGAAGTGGATACAAGGTTGGATTTTGGGTCACGGGTCATGATGCAGCTGGAAATGAATTCCCTATGGCAGCAAACACTGAGAGTGACCCAGTTCGTGAACATGAAGACCTAGATGGTGACCAGGATCTCGCATGGGTTCGTCTTGGAGCGACTGTTGCAGAACTCATCGTCAAGAGTGTGACACTGGATCAAGACACTGTCAGTGATGGAACTGAAATTGAAGTCGTCGCCATCATTGCAAATACGGGTGGAGTTACTGAATCCTCATTCTCGGTGCATTTCGTTACCGATGAAGGTGTGATTGACACCGTTCGAATCACAGGTCTACCTAGTGGTGGTGAACATCGAATCACAACGATGTGGACCGCAAAAGAAGGTATCGATCGCATCACTGTGATTGTCGATGCTGAAAACGAAGTCGTCGAGGTTGACGAAGAAGGTAATTCGATGTCCGCAGGAGTTTCCGTTGAGTATTCGTGGGGCCTTGGATGGGTAGATAGTTGGCGACAAAATCCACTCACTGTCATCGGCGTACTCTTCACATTGATTCTATTGCCAATAATTGCTAGAATTACTTGGAAAACTTCACTCTCAGGTTCAACCAGTCTCTACGATGAAGAACTCCTGTACGAAGACGATGATGACGATGAATGGGAAGATGATGATGACGATGATGACGGTTGGGAGTAACCCAATCATCTTCATTGGTATTTCTCAATGCTACTTGAGTTAGGAAGCCTCATGGACGGCGGGGGCAGACCTTGCTCTGATGTGGTTCGGACTTACTGGACGGAATGCGTCGGGGAAAACTACGGTTGTCGATTGGTTGGTAGAGAATGGCTACAATGCAGCCTCTTGCTCAGATTCAATTCGGGCGCATCTCAGAAACCAAGGAGTAGATATTAATCGAGACAATCTAATCTCGGGTGGACGTGAGTTGCGCGCCGCACAGGGACCTGGGATTCTTGCAGAGATGTTGCGTGATGCCCACGGGGATACAGCAAACCTTGTCATAGATTCTATTCGAACGCCGGCTGAAGTCCAAGCGTTGCGCCAAAGACCAGATTTTCGATTGATTGAGGTGCGCGCTTCTCGAGAAGTTCGCTGGGAGAGGCTTCAATCCCGTGGTCGAGAGGGGGATCCTCTCGACTGGGAAACATTTGTTGCCCAAGAAGAAGCGGAACTTGTGGCTGCAGACGACAGTGGGCAAGCGTTGGAGGCAACGGCCGAACTTGCAGATATCGTCATCATCAATGATGAAGATGCAGCATCTCTTAGGGTTGCATTGGAATTGCTGCTCAGGCCTGCCGAATCGTGAGGCCTGCTTCGGCCAACATCTGTGTTGACATTTCAAAATCAGATATCCAGCGTTCAGGAACTTCACTTCCAGCTGGATAGACGACTTCGATTACGCCGGCTTGAATGAGAGAACGGGCACAGCGTGTACAAGGGGGCCATGTCACATAGGCCGTGCAGCCCTTCAGAGATAATCCGATACGAGCTGCATGCATGATTGCATTCTCTTCGGCGTGGCAGATGAGGGGGTACTTCTTCTCACGGTCAGAAAGCCGTTCTGAATCATCGGCGATGCCGCGGGGGAAACCGTTGAAACCCGTGCTGCGAATCTCGCGATCTTCGCCAACGACCACGCATCCTACCTTTGTCGAGGGGTCTTTGGACCATGCAGAAATGTGCTCAGCAAGATTGAGGAATCTCTGGTCCCACTTAGCGCTCATGCGTTCACCAACCCAACCCTAACGGCCTCAGTGTTTGAGACTTCTCACGCAATCGGGTCGACCCCATCAACTCCTTCAGGGGGAATGAAGGTGTTTAGAAAATTCTTTTCCGCTTCTTCATCGATGAGGGGTAGAATCTCCCCGATGAGGTATATACTGCCAATACAAAGGACGGGTTGAGGGAGATCTGAATCCAACTGGGTTGCTTTCTCCTTGGCTAATGAAATTGCATCTGAAATAGAATGAGTTGCAGAAATTGATGCGTCGGTTCCTTGCTCTTCAAGGACGCTTGCTAGTTCTTCGCAATCGACGGCAATTTTGCGTCCATCCTGGGGTTGAGTCACTATGACGTGACCAATCTGTCCTTCAACGATTAGTTCGACGAGGGGTTGCAGGAAGGTCCCTAGATCATTCTGAGTAGTGCATCCAATAATGATCACTCCCGGCATCGGTGACATATCCCGGGTCTTCTGAAAACGAATCTGGTCACATGCTCTAGACATGCCGCTCGGATTGTGTGCACAATCGAGAAGAAAGGGGATGTCGTCGACTTCTAGCCACTGCATCCGACCAGGCCAATTTGTCTGCCTTACGGCTTGTTCAACCTCGTCGTAAGCATAGAAACTACGCATGGCACCCAATGCCGATTTAGCTAACATTGCAGCTTCCTCTTGGTAGGGCATCCAGCCGTCGTACCAAGTCTTGCTAGACAATGGGCGGAATGCCTTTACCGCTTCTGAGAATTTGAATGCATCACGACGGTCGCCACGCCACCACCATGCCTTGTCATGATCTCGAATCGCGCGTTCAATCACCTTACGTGCCGAATTGTCGTATGGCCAAACAGCAACAAAGGGACGTCCTTGACGAACGATGGCAACTTTCTCTTCGGCGATCTCTGCGAGCGTTTTCCCAAGGAATTCAGTGTGTTCAAGTGAGATTTCGGTCAAGATACAGCAGTCGGCATCTACCAATCGGGTTGCATCCAATCGGCCACCTAATCCAGTCTCAATTACGGCCCTCTCGACACCTTGGTCACGGAAGGCAAGCATGGCAACCAGGAATGTCGCTTCATAGAATGTCGGAGAAACCTGCGGTACGATTTCGGACGCTCCTTGAATCTGCTTCAAGCAGTCCTCAAACAGAATGTCGGCGATTGGAGAACCATCGATGCGAATACGCTCGTTCACCGAAATAAGGTGAGGGGATGTGAACAGACCTGTGCACTTGCCTGAAAGAGTGAATGCATTTGCCAGAATGGCACAACAGGTCCCCTTACCGTTGCTACCCGCAACATGTACAGCAGGGAAGGTTTGCTGCGGCCTTTCGAGGCGATTGAGAAGAATGGAGGCATTGTCAAGCGAGGGGTTGTATCCTGATGTTTTTAGCGATTCCAGCCACGACCAGACATCATCACTCATCCAACCGCCCCGCACCCCCGGTTAACGGTCGCCTTGAAATGGCCTTTGTGAGTCGCCCGAGACATGTCGGGGGAAGGATTCGCCGCAAAGCGGCGTTCTGAGAAGAGCGCGGATGTCCCCGTAAAACAAAAACAAAGGTCGCTGATGGAGGAACTGAAGGGGCAAGCAGGTTCCATGGTAGGGATGGCAGGGATGTTCGTCGTCACCATCTGGTTGGCGATGGAAATTCAACCGTTCTATGATCGTGATGAACTTCGGGCCTTTGGTGCAGAAGGGGCGACCAAAGCCGGTTTTGTTCTGCTCGAACTTGTATTCATCTTCATCTTCACGGCCCTAATCATCTATTTGGCTAGGAAGAATTTGCAGCAATTCATTCGTTGGGGTGTCCTTGGAGTTCTTTGGATTGCCATGATGTACACACTATTCCCATTGGTTGCTATGGTGCTTGTACCAGATGCACCACCATTCACAGAGGATGTATTGGATACCTCAGAGGCATACATCATCTCTGTAGAAGAGGGTGGTTCGAGTTTCTTCTACATGGATGACCCATTGTCGGACAATGGAACTCTTAGATATGGTGCAAATTCTGGAGAAATCGAGTATTGGAGTCATGTTGTGGAACCCGAATTTGAAGGGAATCCCCAAAAAACGGTTCAACTCACCCAGACTGCAGGTGGAGTCATCATCTGCGAAGGAACACAATGGATTCTACTCGATGCTGAAGATGGTAGTGTTCTCGATGACCACGGCATCAACTGTGATTTGGGATTGAGATATGAATACACAGATTCCATGGATGAGACTTGTGATGGAGTCGACGATGAGCCCCAAGACTGGCGAATATATGGAGATAAACTTGAGCCCATTGGATATTACAACGACCACGATGGCGATCCAACCGAATGTGCGGATTGGATACGAAACTTCCCAGAACCATTTGATGGAACAAAAATTCTGTTTGTTAAAGAGATTGGAACGGAACACTTCCTCATTGTTTCGGAACAATGGGCGGGTATGGTGGAGTATCCCACAGAATTTACAGGTCAGGCATTGCACCAAGCTGATGTGATAACGACATGGAATTTGTCCCTCTCTGGAGGAGAGAAGTTTACGGGTGCAACATTCGGTGCTGCACCTGGGCTGAATATCACTGGACAGGATTCGTTGATTCTTGGAACTTCAGCGGGACATATCACAGGTTGGGAAATCAGTGATGATGGAACTGTTCAAGAGGGAATTTCAATGGATCTCGCCGAATCGGTTCGCGGGTTGTTGCTGGCAGATTGTTGCTCTGGTGGAAGCAATGACCTCTGGGTGATTGAAGGAGACAATCTACGAGTCTTCATGGGCGGCAGTTTGGTAGAGATGCCCCGTAGCCTTGAGATTGGAGGAACTGATTCTCAAATCCCAATGACGCTTCATAATGTCGAGAACAATGAAACCGTTCTCGATGATGGAATTCTCATGATGGAGCAAGATGGTTCTTGGTCGTCGATGCGGTACACTGTCTATCAAGCAGACTATTCCCTGACTACAGTGATTGCTCTAGTCCTCTCAATTGCCCTCCTAATCCTATTGATTGTACAACCCGAATGGTATGTAATCAACACCGTTGGTATTCTTGTGGGCGCGGGAACGATTACGATGCTGGGTGTCTCATTTGTTCCGTGGATTATCATTCTCTTCATGGTACTCGCGGCAGCGTATGATGCATGGGCGGTGTACAAGTCCAAACACATGCTTGAATTGGCAGATACAATGGTCAACTTGGAACTTCCAGTGATGCTAGTCGCCCCACAGCGGCCGACTAGAGGGAGAGTGAAGATTGAGAGATCTGATGAAAGTCATGGGCTAGAAAGAGCAATGCCTCCGAAGAGAAACTTTGACGAAACCATGTTGATGGGTTTGGGCGATGTCATCTTCCCTGGTCTATTGTGCATCTCTGCAATGTCGTGGTTGCCAGATGTTGAAGGTCCGATGGGGTGGTCAGCGCCTGTATTGGTGGCCATTGGAACGATGATTGGCAGTTTGGTTGGTTATTGTGTATTGATGACGTACGTCGCACGAGGCAAGCCACAAGCAGGGCTTCCATTGCTCAATGGTGGAGCAATTCTTGGATACTTCATCTCTGCAGCTATCTTCATTGGCAGTTCTGCCTTTGTTTTCGACGTTAGTCTGTTCTAATTATCCGTCGCTTTCAAGCATGAAGGGCGGTTCCGTAGGAACCGGAGAAGCCCATGCTGGACATTCGAATGTTCCGCGAACATGCGGATGTGATTCGTGCAGACCACGATAGGCGTGGCCTTCCCCACGTTGGTATTGACGAAGTCATTAGGCTGGATGAAGCGTGGCGAAAAGCCCGATATGATGCCGATCAACTTCGCAGAAAGAGAAACGAGGCTGCCCGAGGAATTGCTGCTGCCAAGAAGGCGGGAGATGATGCTGAATTCCAAAGAATCCGTGCGGAAGTCGACAGTATTGCTGAAGAGATTGAAGCATTGGGTGAAGTGGCTGACGGACACGAATCTGAACGAGATAGAATCCGGATGTCGATTCCAAATATTCTCCATGCTGATGTGCCCACCGGAGAAGATGAAGGAGGTAATACCCAGCACAGTATTCATGGAGAAAAGCCGTCTTTCGATTTCGACCCGAGGACACACAACGACTTGATTGAAATGAATCGTTGGGTTGACCTTCCAAGAGCTGCAAAGATTGCCGGAAGTCGCTTCTATTTCCTCAAGGGTGATCTTGCACGAATGGAGTTAGCATTGCAGCAGTATGCCGTTGATTTCATAGCAGCAAGAGGATACACATTTGTTCAACCTCCAGTGATGATGAATAGAGAAGCGTATGAGGGAGTCACCGATCTTGCAGACTTTGAATCAGTGATGTACAATATTCAACCCGATGGATACTACACAATCGCGACCAGCGAACATCCACTCACGGCGATGTTCATGGATGAGGTGATTGAACCAAGTCTACTGCCCATCAAGATGGTTGGTGTCTCTCCCTGCTTCCGACGCGAAGTCGGAGCGCACGGCCAAGGGGACAAGGGCATATGGCGTGTTCATCAGTTCACCAAGATTGAACAGATTATCATCTCACATCCAGATCATTCCTGGGATGCACACGATGAATTGCTCACCAACTGTGTAGACCTGTGGGATGATCTTGGGCTACACTACGAGGTGGTCAACATCTGTACGGGCGACATGGGTACGGTTGCGGCGAAGAAATATGATCTCGAAGCATGGTTGCCTGGGCGAGGAGAATACAAGGAAACCGTCTCCTGTTCAAATTGTACTGACTACCAAGCCAATCGGTTACGGATGCGATTCCGGACCACAGAAGGTAATGCGGCAGTACACACACTCAATTCAACGGCGGTCGCCACAAGTCGGGCACTGGTGGCCATCATGGAGCAAAATCAGATTGCTGACGGTCGGGTTCGAATCCCGAACGTCCTACAGCCCTATATGGGCGGTCAGGAAATATTGGAACCTTGCAATTGGTAAATCGATTTTCCAATTGGATTATTCGATTTCTTCGATATCGATTAAGATGGCGCCTGCATCGACTTGTTCGCCGACTTCATGATGAATTGCAACAATTGTCCCTGGACCATTTGCAGCAATTCGGTGTTCCATCTTCATGGCTTCCATGACAATCAGAGTTTGTCCCACTTCAACTTCGTCGCCAACACTGCAGAGGATCTCAAGGACCTTGCCTGGCATGGGTGCGGTCATTCCACCCGTATCTGCCGAACCACCAGCTCCTTGCTCATCGATGGCCAAAACATGGATTCGTCCATCAAGATGAATCCACCAATTATCTCCTACTTTCACAGTGTGAGCCAGCTGTCCATCAACCCACAATCGATTTGGGCGTGCATCGATCTCGAACGAGTGCTCGTTAGGGACTGTCTCGTCATCGCAAATGGCATCAGTTGAACCGATGGTGATCTGCCAACGACGGCCGCTCGAATCTCTCAAGTCAACCATACATACACCTCACGGGAAAGACCTCCGAAGAGATAGGAATGGGTTGAATGGGCTACCTCGGCCCTCATCAGAATCAACGGCCATCGTCTTTCGAGATAGACCATAGTGTTCAGCCGCAGCAGCTACAAATGGGGTCACATCAGATGATTTTACGGACCACCCTTCGGGCCAATTGACCTCGATGAAATCCGTGGTTGTCTCTCCCGAATGGTATGCGGGGTGGCCCATGATGTCAGCAAGGAAACCCAAATTGGTCGTCACACCTAGCAAAATGAAATCCTCACATGCTCGCTTCATCCTACGGATGGCGGATTCACGTTCGGGTGCATGCACGACCAATTTGGCCAACATAGGATCAAAATCAATGCGTGCTTCATCACCTTCGCGCACACCCGTATCGAATCGAATGCCTGGGCCAGTTGGTGGACGGAACATGGCCATGGGTCCGATAGCCGGAAGGAAATCATTAGCGGGATCCTCCGCATAGATTCGAACTTCAATCGCGTGGCCACGAATCGAAAGGTCAGACTGGGCGAAGGGCAAGGGCAATCCAGCCGCAACTCGTATTTGTTCAACGACCAAATCTACACCACTGATACATTCTGTAATCGGATGTTCGACCTGTAGGCGTGTGTTCATTTCCAAGAAATGAAAATCTCCGTCTTCAGAGAGAAGGAATTCAACAGTTCCTGCGCCTTCATAATCCACCGCTCTTGCAGCGTTCACAGCAGCTTCACCCATACGACTGCGAGTGGATTCGTTGAGTACGGGCGAGGGGGCCTCCTCGACAACCTTCTGGTGACGGCGCTGTATACTACATTCACGCTCAAACAGATGAACGGCATTTCCAAGCGTGTCAGTCAGAACTTGAATCTCTACATGTCGGGATTTCTCAAGAAGTCGCTCAACATAGACAGTGCCATCTCCAAATGAGGCTGTGGCTTCGCGGCTAGCAGCGGCATATTCTCTCTGGAGATTGCGTGGTTCGCGGACCACACGCATTCCCTTGCCTCCACCACCTGCACTGGCCTTAAGCAATAGTGGATACCCCACTCGAGTTGCTGCACGGACCAATTCGTCAACCATATCATCTGGATTTTCAAGGACTAATTCTTCACCGGGAATGACTGGTACTCCAGCAGTTACCATGGCGCGTCTAGCACTAATCTTGTCCCCCATTTCATCAATGGCGTGCGCCGAAGGTCCAATCCAAACTAGGCCTGCGGCTTTGACCGCATTGGCAAAGGAACTGCGCTCTGAAAGGAATCCATATCCCGGGTGAATAGCATCCGCACCTGTCTCTTCCGCTGCAGCTAATATTGCCTCAATATTGAGGTAAGTATCTGTAAGATTATCCCCCGGCAAGAATACTGATTCGTCTGCTGTTTGCTGATGTAGAGAACCCCTATCGGCTTCTGAATAAATGGCAACTGATCCCAAACCTAATTCAGCGCATGAACGAAAAATTCGACAAGCAATTTCTCCTCGATTGGCAACCAGAATCTTGGATAATGGGCTGGGTGCACCCTCCATCCAGTCTGGTCCACCCATGTGGAGTTCACTCCTCTTTCCAATTGGGGGGGCGCTTCTCAAGGAATGAGGACAATCCCTCTTGTCCTTCTTCAGAACCGCGCATCGCACTGGTTTTGTCCAGTGTCCATGTTCGCAGTTCTTCGTCGGACCCAGTCCAACGGTCAAAGGTGAGTGTGAGTTTCTTTGCTTCTGCGACGGCCATCGGACCTGTAGTCAACACCTCAGTGATTACTGAGGATTCTGCTCCTTCAAGGGATTCTGATACTTGATTCACAAGTCCAATACGAAGTGCTTCTTCAGCTCCAATTCGTCCAGCCATCATGGCGAGCCTGCGAAACTGTGCGCTGCCAACTTTGCGATACACATAGGGGCCGATGACTGCAGGTAGAATGCCCAATTTCCCTTCCGATAGAGCGATGCGAGCGCCATGCTCGACAATCACATGATCAAGGCAAGCGATTAGACCCGCGCCACCTCCAAGGGCAACACCCTGGATTTTTCCAATGGTGAAGCAAGGGTGGGACCAGAGACTGTTGAATAAACGATTTAGGCGCTCGGAATCCTGTCTATTCTCCTCGGCACTTTTCGCCCCTGCATCCCGCATCATGTTGATGTCGGCGCCGGCGCAGAAGTGCTTACCAGCACCAGCTAGAACCAGCACCCTAAGGTAACTAGCACCAGTAGAATCCTCAAGAGTACCTCTCTCCCCAACTGAACGTTCGCGCGTCCAATCGAGAACTGAGATGATTTCACTGATGAGTTCGATGTTCAGCGCATTGTATACATCCTCTCGAGTCAAGGTCAGATTAGCGACCGAACCCTCGACATTGAGTGAACATAGACTGGTTTCTGGCATTAAATCTCCAATTGCATAATTTGACATTTCAATTGCTCCTTTCACATTCTGAATATTCCATAATCTTGATCCGGCATCGGGGCGTTGAGACTTGCAGAAATCGCAAGCCCTAGCACATCTCTCGTATCTCGTGGATCAATGATACCATCATCCCATAGTCGAGCTGTAGAATAGTAAGGTGAACCCTCGACATCGTATTTTTCAAGAATTGGTGCTTGGAAGGCATTCCATTC
>JASMFB010000020.1 GCA_030751995.1 Candidatus Thalassarchaeaceae archaeon | reverse complement strand
CAAGGGGTGTTCCACGTTGTCCACAGAGTTCAACGAAGTGCGCACCCTTGAGGGATGATTCTGAGAACAGGATACCATTGTTCGCAACAATGCCAACAGGATACCCATGAATCCGGGCAAAACCACAAACGAGCGTTGGTCCATATCTTGCTTTGAATTCATGGAATCGACTACCGTCGACGATTCGTGCAATGACCTCTCTAACATCAAACGGTGTTCGATTGTCCTCAGGGATGATGCCGAGAATCTCATCGGCAGCGTAGGCTGGATCTTCGGGTGCTTGAACCTCCAACTTCGTCTTCGAGCCGGTGTTGAGATTTTCTACAATGTTGCGAACCATACGCAGTGCACTTGGTTCATCCTCGGCGTAATGGTCTGCCACGCCAGATTGGGCAGTATGGACGTCGGCCCCACCCAAATCTTCGGCAGAGACCTCTTCGCCCGTTGCGGCCTTAACCAACGGTGGTCCTGCGAGGAAGATTGTGCCGTTGCCTTTGACGATGATCGATTCATCGGACATCGCCGGAACATAAGCTCCACCTGCGGTGCATGAGCCGCACACTGCGGCAATCTGAGGGATGCCTTTTCCACTCATGACGGCTTGATTACGGAAGATTCTGCCGAAGTGCCCTTTGTCCGGAAATACCTCGTCTTGCATCGGGAGGAAAGCCCCTCCGGAATCGACCAAATAGATACAGGGCAGATGGTTTGCATTAGCAACTTCCTGAGCCCGAATATGTTTCTTGACGGTGATTGGATAGTACGACCCGCCCTTTACAGTGGCATCATTAGCCACGAATAGGCATTCCTTTCCATGGACGACGCCGATACCAGTAATCATGCCCGCACTGGCTGCTTTGCCGTCATAGAGATCGTATGCAGCAAGCGGTGACAATTCGAGGAAGGGGGCTCCTGGATCGCAAATAGCAGAGATTCGTTCACGTGGTAGTGCCTTGCCTCGACTGCGGTGCTTCTCGACATATTTGCCACCGCCGCCCTGTTGAACGCCGTCGAGGCGTTCGCGAAGTGTTGCAAGGAGTGTGCTGTTGTGTTCATGGTTCGACTTGAATGATGCGTCCGAGGAATTGACTCGGGTCTGAAGTCGGTCCATGCGCACCCCTTAGGGGTGCGAATACGGACTTGGCCTTGAACACTCGCCCGTTTCAAACGCCTAGGGTCATACGGAGCACGTCTCGTAATCCAGGTGCTAAACCGACCACGAGAAGGCAAAGAATGACCAATAAGCGCAGGTGGCGGTGGCGGTGTTCGAATCGAGCCGAGGCGAAAAGCCACCATATTAGTCCGGCAAGTCCGAGTTTCAGTACACCGAAGCCCCAAGCTGTATCGGCAAATTCGATAACTTTCTGCGAGAGTACATGCTTTTCCCCATATCCATAATTCTCCAATCCAACACTGGTTGCAAGACCATCAATCATCTGGCCGTACATCGCTAGGAGAATGATTGGCAGCCCAAGTATGGCGCGTGGAGTGAGTGCTTCCATGCGTTCCCAAGTGGACGAATGTTGGCGATCCCAATCATCCAATGAAATGCCTCCTGGAATGATGCCAGGTTCTAGACCCATGTGATGTAATTCGGAACGTGCCCCCTGTCCCGTAAACCAAAGCAAGGTGCAAAGTAAAAGTGGACCAAAGACGATCAAGGCCAAGGGGATTAGAGAGATGGGGGTTCGTCCATTCAATGGCTCGATGTAAAGCATCAGCCACCCTGATAGGTGCATGAAACAGCCACCGATGCCAACTTGGATGAGCCCTTGTTCGATGGCTGTGCAACACTCTAGGAATGGATGGAGTAGGATAATCAACAGAAGTCCACCAAATGGCGCTAGGAATAGAGGTGAGGTGAGAAAGGAGGTTGCATCTTGTTCCCAATGCTGACCTATTTGTGGCATGAAGAGTACAATCTGAAGAAGAGTCAGGATGACGGTCAATTGGGTAATGGCAACGCGATTTTCAGAGCCCACTCTTCGGGAAACGTTGTGGGACATCCAACCGGTCAGAATCACCCACATAGCGACATGGAAATGAATCAGCGGTGAAACGAATAATCCACCCATACCTTCTGTGTCAAAGAGTCGGCCATCTTCATTCACCTCTCCAAGAGCCGCCCAGATGACCCACGGGACAAGGGCGAGAATGGAGCTGTCTCTGGCAGGAACGCCAATTCTACGGAGCCAAGCAGATATGACGATGACAAATGATACCAGAAGTAGTGAGTAAACCATTGTATCCACTGGATTGTAACCCGCATCTCCTGTGGTTGAATCCAGTGAATGAGGTTCGATGAAATAGGATTCATATCCTTCCGAAAGGATGTTCCCGGGAGCGATATCTTGACCTGCAATTGCACCGAACACCAGAATGACGATGGTGAGAATAAATGTGGCTGCACCTCGTTCCATCAGAGAGAATCTATGGTCGGGCAATGGTACCTCTGAGAGGACCGGATTCTCGTCTGCCATGAAAACCACTCGGGGTCATCACTTGAAAGCGATTTCTTCACTCTTCTTCGCCGGCTTCGGGGGCTTCATCGACTTGGCGGGCTTCGTGAACTTCACGGAACACAATCGTCTGTACACCGACGTGATCTCGCAGCGTTCGGATGAGACTAAACTTGGTAAAGGCCCAGTTCTGATTGTATCCAACGGACTCAGGGAGTGTGATGGTCACATCATCGCCATCGAAAGTCACCTCAAATCCATCTAGACCCGTGTTAGTTTCTAAGAGTGTGGAGACTTTCTCAGCACGATCTTCGACGACCTTGACGATGCGATACTTGTAACGCAGCGTACGGCCAGCGAGTGGGTGATTGAAATCGATTCGAGCGCGACCAGCACGGACCATTCGAAGAATGCCCTGCTTTCCATTGATTTCAACAGGGCCACCGATGGCAAGACTGTCGGGATCACGCACGGAGCGTGCAAGGACATCCTGCCCCATTGTTTCAACAGCGTTAGGGTCACGCTCGCCATATCCATCCTCTGGTGCAATGTCAAACTCATAATCGGTATCAGCATCAGCTTCGGCCAAGTGTGCCTCAAATCCAGCAATCAAACGACTGTCTCCGATGACGGTGATGAGGGGGGTGTATTTTCGATTCTCATCGAACTGATCTGCCTCCTTTGCAACTTCCTCACGAGTGGTCTCGATGAGGATGTCGTCATCCGCATTGTATAGGTCATAATCGATATGGATGATAGAGCCGTTCTCCATTTGGGACACCTACCCAGCATTGTGGGCGGCCCGGCGACCGACTTCCCCTTTATGAGCGTGCGTATGGCAAAGCCGAGCCCGTAGGGCTCATTCTTCCTCTTCTTTTGGAATCGGTGGTGCCATAATCCAATTCAATGCAGTTCCAATCAATATGAGTGACCAACCCGCCCAGACGAGGTGGCTGCCCGTCAAATCATAGATTACGACCCGTACTCTGTCAACCGGTTCCCCAGTATCCATAGAATCGCCGAGGGTTTGAGCTTGGCTTTGATCAAAAATCATCACTAAGTCACCGTGCGGCCTATGCCAGATGTCAATCTCTGAACGCGTATCGGGAGTCAAAGAAATTGTTGAATCACCAATTTCAATTTCTCTATCAAATCTTAGCATCCCAGGTGTCATTGTTGCAATGACTTCACCATCCGCCTCTTTCCGGACCTCAACGGTCACGACGATTTTGCCATCACCAACATCCCCTTCCCAACCCTCATCATCAAGACTGGTGACAGTCAATTCTGTGAAGGTGTACCAATATTCTCCGTGCTCTATGGGAGCATCTTTTGCAAGCATCACAATGTGACTAGGATCACCACGCTGAACCAGAGTTGTAGTAAACACGTGTCCAACCAACAACAGAAGGATGCCGAGGTGAGCAATGTGGATAGCCAATCGACGAAGTTGCAATGGTTTTCGTCTTTGTTGGAATTCACCATATCGAGTCCAAACCAATCGAACCATCGGCGGCACGGAGAATATGAGAAGTGGTAGGGCAAAGCCAGCAATCATCCCTCTAGAAATTCCTTCAGAAAAGAGGTGGTCGGAATCGCCCGGCAAGGAATCCCCCATGAGGGCAGAAAACAGGATACTGAGTACGATTACGCCACCTACTAACCGTGGAATCAAATGTGGTTCGACAACCTTGCGCCAACTGTAGACCGTGAGTCCTAGGGCGGCCATACAGAGAAGAGGTAATCCAAAGATTTCGTGCCATGCGAGATTGGTTCCGTCGACCTCAGCGAGCAGCAACAACCAGGTGAGCAGGAGAAAGGGTGCACCGATGGCCAATGGAACCCAGACGGCAACCCGTTGCTGCCAGCGTCCATCGTTCAAATTCAATTGAGGATCTTCCTGATCACCCCACAATAACATCGGCGATAGGAAACCAATCATTCCAATAATCGCAGGAATCATTTCAAGGAGGAAAGCCCAGTAACTGAAAAGCATCAACATCACACCAGCAGTCATCCAGACTACGCGTTCTTTAGTCGCACTTTGATTCCATAATAGGAAGGCAAAAACGCCAGTCAAAATGCCAACCTCCAATGTGCCTATCCAAGATCCGAGAAGGGCCCCTGCAATGATGACCAGGGGGGACCATTCCTGTTCCTCAGAATTTGCAAAATGACGGCATCCCAACCACATCAAGCAGAATAGAATGAGTAGATAGAGGTGGACTTCAATGCCTGCTGAGTCGGAAAAACCGAGTTCCAATATGCGTTGAATGGGACCCATGGATGGATCTATTTCACCTTCGGCTACGAAAGCGTGAACGCTGTCCCAAACGCCATTTGCCCGTGTGACCAACGTTGCATGGATTGCAAAGAACGCTGGCAAAATACCCAAGCCGACGAACCAATGATCTTCATTGACCATGCCCTTGGGTAATCTGAAATGGAGCAGTAGAATTAGTGAAATCCAAGGCAATAGAGATCCCGTCTCTACCGGGTCCCAAGCCCAATAACCACCCCAATCCAATACAGTGTAAGCCCACAACCCCCCAAGGCCAACGCCGAGTGTGCCCACCCACAATGCGGGCCGTGCAAGGTGGAGGATTCGGTCTCTCGCGGGCGCGCCCGCGAAGAGCATCGCTGAAACTGCATGTACACCAACCCCCACACAGAGTGTGTAGAATGCAAAGATAACCGGAGGGTGTATGACCATCAAATCGGTCTGTAGTAGAGCGTTTAGACCCGGGCGAGTAACCGCATCACTAGGGGTTGCACGAAATGGATTCAACATCAGCGCGATGAGGAGAAGGAGAGTTGAAAATCCAATCAATAAACGAAGGCGAAACTGGTGTTGAGAATCGGTTTCAGAAGTATGTTGTCCACCATCGATTAAGAGGAGTGCTCCTAGCATGGCCACCCAAAGCAACAAGGGACCTTCACGACCAGCCCATATTGCACTAATTCGATAGAAGAAAGGAAGTTCGGAACCGCCGTTGTTCCATACGTACTCAATGCTTGAAGCATCGATTAAAAACAAGAATAACAGAATCGTGAACGGTAACATCAGCAGAATGCCAAGGAACCTTCGCATCGGCTCACCACCCGTAGTACTTTGCGCGGCTGTACCCAAATGCTAGCATCGCAGGAATAATCCGGCGGAAGTATAAACTGGGTTTTCGAACCAATAGACGAAGTCCTACCATCGCTTTCCCATGTGGGCCCATGGACGACATTTCTTGTGGGAAACAACGCCCCATCACCGACATTTCATCATCACTGAGGGCATAGAGTGCAGATTTGCCCTTGAGGATTTTTCCATAGGGCGGAAATTCTCGTTTCCATGCTGCTTGATAGGATGCAAGATTTGAACCAGAGAGATCATTGGAATGAATAGCCTTCGCGGCAGTTTTTGCTGCGAAAACGGCGGACTTGAGGGCCAAATGTGAGCCGCCCTCAAAGAGAGGAGAGGTGAAACCAGCGGCATCTCCAACCAGCATCAATCCATCAGAATAGGTCCATTCATGTGGCCCCGAAATTGGAATGGTTCCTCCGAATCCACGAACTGAAACAGAATCGTCGCGCCAAGGAGGGTTGGCGGTATCTAAATCGGAGAAATGAGTGGAATCAATGAAGGCATCCAAATCTTTCACGAGCCCTTTCTTGTCCTCACTGACCAGCCCCACATTTGCACGTCCATCGCACTTTGGAATCATCCACAAATATCCTTTCTTCGCATATTTGGGCCAGATGTAAAAGTCAAGATATCCGTCTGTAGGTACATCGTGCATTTCGTATTGAATACCGGCAATCACCGTGGGGCGCTCGTTGAGTTTGGTCAGTTTTGAACAAACCCCAGCAACACCAGATGCATCGATGAGAATTTTGGCGGTGATTGGGAATGAATCCCCTTTGCCTTCACACATCCAACCTTCGAATTTACCATCGGATTCTATACGAGTCATTCCGGTCAATTTGTGGCTTAAATGGAGGCTTGCGCCTTCGGCGACCGCTTCATCTGCAATCCAACGTTCAAACAGGTGCTTTTCGAGGACATAACCTGGCTCAGAAAGTCGCTTCTCCGTGCCATCTGGGAAGATGACACGGATGCCGTCAACACGCAAACTAATCACAGAGTCAGGTAGATCCAGTTCAAGATTGGCAACGGCGAGGTCCGACAAACATTCACCACAATGGACGGGAGTGCCAATTTCAGAATGATCTTCGATTAAAATGACCGACAATCCGGCCCTCGCAGCATGCAGAGCTGCAGAGCCCCCACCGGGACCTGCTCCGATGACGAGGACATCGCACTCGGCTGCCATTGGAAGGGTTTGCAGTGGATACGGGCCTTGAATGAGTCGGTGCCGTAGGCACCGGCGCACTTCCGCTGGATTTGATAGGAAGAACGTTTCCGGCGACCATGGGATGGCGCCGACTCGGTCGTTACCTCCGCTCATTGGAGGATAAAGGGGATTTGATTCGTGTCAAGCATCCTGTCGATTGTTATCTTGAGGCAGGGTGCATTGCTGACAAGCTCGTGAAAAACGGTGGGCCCGCGGTCATTTTTGAACAACCCAGACTCAAGGATGGAACCATTTCGAAATTTCCATTGGCGATGAATCTCTATGGGACTCGAAGGCGCACAAATCAGGCATTACGAGTTGGAATGCCCAGTGAGATTGGAGAGAGATTGACGGACCTGATGAAGCCAGATATCGGTGCCTTTGCCAAGCGACCGTGGAAGGCATGGCCTCTGGCCAAGAAGGCATTGTCTCTTCCACCAAAGAGAGTTCGAAAGGGGGCGTGCCAACAGGTCCGAATGGTTAATCCAGATGTGACAAAATTGCCTATTCCAACCACTTGGCCAATGGATGCTGGGCCGTTTATCACGTTACCATTGGTTGTTACCAAAGATCCGTCCAGCGATGAATACAATCTAGGCATGTATCGAGGACAAGTGTTTGGGCCAAAGGAGGTTGGTCTACACTGGCAGATGCACAAACATGGCGCTGAACATGCTGAAGCGAACGATGGTAAAATGCCCGTCGCAATTTGTCTTGGAGGGCCACCTGAAGTGATGTTCAGTGCAATTGCCCCACTACCTGACAATCTCGAAGAATACATGTTCACTGGATTGTTAGCAAAGGAGCGATTACGAATCACAAAATGTCTGACGCAGGATTTGTGGGTTCCTGCGGAAGCAGATGTCGTCATCGAAGGATACACCATCCCAGGTGAGACCCGAAAGGAGGGGCCATTTGGGGATCACTTTGGCCACTATTCCCTAGAGGGGGAATTCCCGGTTCTACATGTGACTGCAATCACACACCGAAAGGATGCGATGGTGCCAATGACCATTGTCGGCAAACCACCCATGGAGGATGGATATCTGGGTGAGGCAATCAGTGATGCATTTCTACCCGTTCTACGATTTCAACATCGTGATGTTTGTGATGTCTTCTTACCATTGGAAACCGGATTCCACAATCTAGCAATCGTTTCGTCCAAACAGCGCTATCCTGCTCAAGCGAGGAAAACTGCGCTTGGACTATGGGGCGCTGGTCAGATGATGTTCCTCAAGACCATTGTAGCAACGGGGCCAGAACATGAAGTAAAGAATCTTGACGCGTTACTCGATGTGTTGGATCAAAATGTATCCATACCCGATGATTTAGTGGTTCTGGACGGAATGGTTGCCGATCAATTGGCACATGCAGCGCCATACGAAGGAGTTCATTCCAAACTCCTCATCGATGCCTCGACCCATCGGGAACAAAGTGCACCCGAAATCTCCCTAGATGGAATCAGTGGCATCACTCAACATCGTTGGATTCGGCCCTCCATGTTGGTGGTTACCACGCGAATCGAGGGTGGACCATCTGAATCTGAAAACACCGAGGTTATCGATGAGGAGGGGGGTCGCAAACAAAGAGGACAAATTTCTCAATTGATGAATTCAATTTGGCAATTAGAAAAATCCGAAAATATTCGTTGGTTATTCATCACGGATGACAGTGTCAATCTTGAGGCAGATGATGCGATGAGGAACTTGTTGTGGCAACTGTTTTGCAGATTCGAAGTGAGTCGGGATTTACACTATTCACCCGATGGTGGTCGAATCTGCTGGGATGCAACTGCACCCATCCCATCTAAAGGGGGAAAAATGCCGGTACGAAGATGGCCAGCTGTTTGTCTACATGACGCTGATATTCAGCAGAAGGTCGACGAGTGGTATGAACGAGAGGTGAGAACATGGGCGTGAAAGATATTCTTGATTTTGTCAAGGTGGAACACACACTCTTCTCCCTACCGTTTGTATTCATTGGGGCGTGGATTGCTGGCAATCCCACTGCACTTCAGTTGACTTGGATTCTCATTGCTGCTGTTGGAGCGAGAGGATTGGCCATGAGTCTGAATCGTATCATCGATCGCAACGTAGATGCGGACAATCCTCGCACATCTGGGAGGCATCTAGTAGAGGGGAGCATGTCGCTGAACACAGCATGGGGGCTATGTGGAATATTCCTGTCAATGTTGCTCATCGGAGCATGGCAATTGAATGCTGTGGCCCTTGCAATGAGTTGGTTACCTGTGCTTGTGTTCATCGTTTATCCTTACACAAAGAGAGTTACCTGGACATGTCACCTTTGGCTCGGCCTGTGTTTAGCACTGGCGCCTGCAGGAGCTTGGCTTGGAATAGTTGGGGGAGATTTAGGGTGGTCTGCCATTACAGAATTACATTGGTATCCAACCATTTTCTGGATTTGTCTTGGCGTCATGTTTTGGATTGCAGCATTCGATTTGAATTATGCATTGATGGATATCGAAAGTGATCGTCAACAAGGAATTCAATCGTTTCCAGCAAGATTCGGAGAACACCATACCCTTCGAACAAGTGTTCAATTCACTCTCCTGTGGTTCGCTTGCTTTGCAATTTCAAATCCTATTGACGAGATTACATTTCTGGGGGCCGCCCTATTGATGTGTGTCATCAATGCGGGCGTAATTATTGCTCAGAATAAATTGGGTGATTTTCAGAAGACATTTTTCTACACCAGTGTCGTCACCGGTTGGGTTCTACTGGGAGGATTGATGGCGGCATGAGTGAAGATGTGGATCCATTCGATCTCTCAAAGGCACTGGAAGGGGCAGCGAAGACACATCTCGATCCATCCATCGCAAAATTTCGATTACAGGCCGAATACGAACGAGCAGGGGACCAAGAATCAGCAATTCAAAAAACGCTTTCTCAATTGAATAATTCTCAATCAAGATGTGTGATGCTAGGGGTGACGGGTTCTGGAAAGACCTTTGCTATGGCAAACATCATCGAGGCCCTGAATATCCCCACACTCATTCTTTCTCACAACAAGACATTATCACGCCAACTCTGGCAAGAGATGTCCGGATTATTTCCAGAAAATGCTGTCGAATATTTCGTTTCACACTACGATTACTACCAACCTGAAGCTTACCTGCCAAAGAGAGATCTGTACATCGAAAAAGAGCTATCTATGAATGAACGAATCGAACAAGAGCGGTTCTCAACAGTCGCTTCCTTGGTTTCCCGGCCCGATGTATTGGCCGTCGCTACAGTTTCAGCAATCTACGGGCTCAATCCCCCTGAGACATTTCTGCAACAACATGTCAGATTACACACGGGACAACAGGTCGAGCCCCAAGAGGTTGTCAAGGAATTGGTGGGATTACAATACCGTAGAGTCACAGGGGAGATTACGCGTGGAGAGTTGCGTCTGAGAGGCGAGATTCTAGATTTGTGGATGCCCAGTAGGGACGACCCGATGCGCATTCTATTCGATTTGGATGGAATCACAAGAATTCAAGTTTGTGAGGCAGTTTCATGGGAATCGATTGATGAAATCGAAGAAGTATGGATTCACCCAAAGGAATTCTTCATGACGGGTCCAGATAGATTTGAAAAGGCTCTAGATGATATTGAATTTGAACTGCAGCAGCGAATCGATTTCTTTGAAAAGGCAGGAAAAGACATGGAAGCACATAGACTTGAATCCAAGACCAGATACGATTTGGATTTACTGAGAGAAATCGGTCATTGTCGTAGTATCGAGAATTATTCCATGCACTTTGATGGGAGAACATTTGGAGAACGACCATACTGTCTCCTCGACTTCTTTGCTGCCTGTGCACAAACCTTCCATGGTTCCAAGGAGAAGTTTCTCGTGATAATGGATGAAAGCCATGTTACCTTGCCACAATTAGGAGGAATGTTTCACGGCGACAAATCGAGGAAAGAGAATCTGATTGAGCATGGATTCAGATTGCCGTCGGCCGCAGATAACCGACCTTTGATGGGCGATGAATTCCAGTCTTTGGTTCCTCAGATGCTCTATGTAAGTGCAACACCAGGGGAACGTGAGTTGCGACAACTGTGTGAAACCACGGGACAACCTGTACAAGAGCCAGATCCCAAGGAAAAAAGGAAACCTCTGCTGAAAGATGCTCTGGGGGAAATCCAAGGAATATCTCGAATGGAAATTCGACCTACAGGTCTGTTAGACCCAGCCATCGAAGTGCGCCCGACAGAAGGCCAAGTGCAAGATTTACTCGACGAGATTACATTATGCGCACAGAAAAATGAACGAGTCTTGGTCACTGTCATGACAATCAAATTCGCTGAGGAGGTGGCCGATTATCTTCAGCGCATGGGGGTAAAAGCGCATTATCTTCATTCTGAAATTGACACATTGGAACGAAGTGAAATAATCAAAGCGCTGAGGATTGGCCACATTGATGTTATCGTTGGAATCAATCTCTTGCGAGAAGGTCTCGATATTCCTGAAGTTAGTCTCGTGGCAATCTTCGATGCCGACAAGGAAGGTTTCCTTCGTAATGAGCGAAGTCTGTTACAAACCATAGGGCGAGCTTCGCGAAATCAAAATGGTCGAGTCATCCTATATGCCAACTCCATGGGCAGAGCGATGGAATCTGCAATTTCTCAAACGATTGAGCGGCGGCAGAAACAAATTGAGCACAATGAGTTACACGGAATCACTCCGAAAACCATCGAAAAACCCCTACCTGTAATGGGTATTGAGGCTGAAGAATTGCTTGCGGGAACTGCGGGCAGGGGTGTGACTGGTGGCAAGAGATTTGTTGGCGGGTTTACTGGACAAACTGGCAAGAAAGGAGATAGGGATTTAGTCAAGAAATTCGATCTTGGCGCAGGTTCCTGGGGCGATGACATAGTCGCCAATCTATCCCAACCAACATCCGACAATGTGCCAGATGATTTGGGTGATTCTGAATCACGATTGATTGAACGATTAAGGAAGGAGATGAATCAAGCGGCATCTCGACTTGACTTTGAGAAAGCCGCTAAATTAAGAGATAGAATATTCCAATTGGAAAACTCAAATTTCAATTGATAATTATAACCCGCCAGTTCAAGTGAAGGTGGCGGGTCGCCAAGCCGTTCCCATGCCGTTAGACCGCGAGGATTTTGATGTCCCCGTCGAAGACTATGATTTCAGCCAAATCGGTAGTGTGACCTCGTTAATTGATCAAATGGCCAGTGCAGGGGGTTTTACTGCGACCAAACTCGCGCATGCCAGAGATGTTCTGAGGACTTCGATTGATAATGCACAAACGGATGGCGTTCTGAATTGGCTTTCATTTCCAGCGTGCCTTTGTGCTACAGGATCTAGGGGATTTTTCGTCGAAGCAATCAAACGCAAGGCATTCAATGTGATTATCACCACTTGTGGGACACTCGATCATGATATTGCAAGAACCTATCAAGCCTACTATCATGGGGCATTTGAGTTAGATGATGTTGAACTCGGCGAGCAAGGATTGAACCGTCTAGGCAACGTCATCGTGCCGAACGAATGTTATGGAGATATTTTGGAAAAATCAGTACTTCCTTGGCTTCAAGAAATAGAAGATGAGCGACGAAAGATGAATCCGGAAAATCCTTGGAGAGGGTTTGGAAGCATCGAATTGTGTTGGGCATTTGGAGATCGAATTGATGACGAAAGCAGCTTGTTGCATTGGGCCGCAAAGCACAGAATTCCCATTGTAATCCCTGGCCTATCTGATGGCTCGGTAGGCGCGCAGTTGTTCATGCATCGACAGCGGAGTCCCGATTTCATGATTGATTTCCTTGCCGACGAGCAAGTCCTTTCGGATCTCACGTGGACATGTGACGAAAGTCATGCGTTGATGGTGGGCGGAGGTATCTCAAAACATCACGTCATATGGTGGAATCAATATAGAGATGGGTTAGATTCTGCCGTTGCAATAACCACTGCCCCCGAGCATGATGGGAGTCTTTCGGGTGCTCGATTACGAGAAGCAATCTCATGGGGGAAGATTCGACCAGAGGCACCCCACGTTACCGTTGAAGGTGATGCTAGCGTTCTGCTTCCATTGCTCGGTTCAGATTTGTTCGGCTGAGTGGGCGATGCATTCCATCAACCCGACGCGCATAGCCGTCATAGGTCTCCACCCGTCCGTTCCACACGCAACCAATGCATCATGCAATGGGCCCAAGTTTGGACGGCGTCGTTCACCACTATATCTCACAGCAGCTGGCGATGGGACATCGCTGAGTGACTGTGGTGTGTGGGAGTGTTTGACGGCGTTCTGGAATCTAGACCATAGTCCCTTTATCTCATCCACAACCATCTGTTGTGTCCATGCCCTGCGGCCACAGAGATCAAAGATTCCTGTCACCTCATGCTCAGAGAGTATTCGCTTTGCAATCTCTGCATCACGCTGATGAACCCAATGATATATTGTATCGTCAGTTTGGGGTTCATTTCCGGATAGAATTGAGGAAACCCATTGATTAATCGGGTCATCTCCATCTGGCGAATAAACATCGATGAAATGAACATTGAGGGTCTCGGTCATCCGACACACATCCACTAATCGTCACGGTTTGCGTCGTGGATAATGAGGGCTTTTCGAATCGTATCAATAATCAAATCGATCTCAGCTGATGTGATGGCAAAGTGCGGAGTGAACCGCAAGGCGTTCATCCCACCATGGATGATGCCGAGGCCGATTTTCCGGCAGGTTTCTTCGACTTGCCCGAAACCGACAACAGGGTGTGTCTCAGGGTTTAATTCTGCACAACACAACAAACCAGTACCCTGGACCTTGACAATCGCATCGGGAAATTCTGAGGCCAGTTCTTCGAGTTTTTCAACCAACTCATCGCCTCGTTCACGGATATTTTGCCTTAACTCAGGTGTGATTTGATCAAGAACAGCAATTGCCGTCTCAAGTGCTCTAGGATTGGTTGTCATCGTGTTGCCATAGATTCCAACAACGTAGAGCTCCGTGGCCCTAGGGCCTAATCCAAGAACTGAAAGAGGGTATTGTCCAGCGTTCAGTGCCTTTGACCATGTTTCCAAATCAGGGGCTTCACATGTCTCAAATCCAGGGTAATCTATGATTGAAAGTGTCCCTTGGCCACGCAACCCTGCTTGAATTGAATCAACCAAGAACATGCTGCCATGTTCAATAGTCAATCTACGGGCCTCATCGTAGAATTCGCGTGTCACACACTGACCTGGGTTCCCTTCACCCTGGACTGGTTCAATAGCCATCAGTTCGATGAAAAATTCTTCGCTTTCTGCACGTGAAAATACTGCTCGCAAGGCTTCAACATCATTTGGAGGGACCAACAACAAATTATCTCTGTCTCTGAATGAGGCGAGATTGCGATCGTACCCCTCCTTACAGGAGTGGGAAATCTGAGCCGGACGGTCAGTTCGTCCATGGAATGCTTGTTCAACAGCAAGCAGTTTGATGGGTTTACCTTCGTGTCTGCCACCAGAGCTGGTGTGTCGATTTGCATTCACATCAGCGATTCTCAAACCAACAGCGACGGATTCCGAGCCACTGTTCATACAGATGAATTTGGTAAATGGACAATCGCCACGGGTGTGGCCCAACTCGACACGGAGTCGGTCGGAAAGCCGTTTTTGACTGAACGAAGGTGTCATGACATTAGCCATGACCCAATTATTTGACATCGAATCGATGACTGCATCCGGACCATGTCCGCCGCCCAACATACCATAGGAACCATTGTCATGAAGTACGGCTCCTTTTGAGGTGATTATCCAAGGTCCTCGCGCAGCAATCGCAACATATGGGTTGATGGTTGCTGCAGAATAGAAATTGATGTAATTGGATTGGACCGAGGAGACTAGAGTGGGTTCATCTTGAGATAAATATTCCAAACCAACCTCTTCAACCAAGTTTGCAAAGGCAATTGATGCTTCATCGATGGCCCGAATCAATTGTGGATCGAGGGCGCAGAAACGCTGAATGACATCGTCGGGAAGACCTTGAGTTTGGGCAGCGGAACCGTCGGCTAGGTGACGAATCTCCACCAGACGCTTGAGCATATTCGATTCGAATCAGAGGGCACCCATCAATGTTCTCAGTAAGAATGGTCAATCCATTGACGATTTGAAGTGCATTTTCTGAAAAATTTTCAATTGGTGAAAACAAAAATATTTGTCAAGTGGAATTGATTTTTATATTGGCTGATAATGTATAGTTATCCGCCTTTTTCAATTGAAAATGAACAAATGCACATTTGGGCGTAATATCGAATGTTCAATTGGAAACTATAGTATTATCAGCCTTTTTCAATTGAACAACTGATTTAATTTGTCAATGACATGGTTTAATAGCCCAATGGACCCGTGGACCGACAGGCAGGATGGGATGCTACAGCAGGAGACGAAAATATGACAGACGACAATTACAGAATTCAGGAACTTCTTCAACGTGAAGTATACGTTGGGACAAACCTGGTTGGAACGATTGTGGGTGAGCGATATCACCCCAACGAAGATCGCGTACGCTCGATGCGGCTATTGGTTCAACCAAACGTATCGGAAACGTATATGCGAAAACCAGCGGAATATGCACCGTTATCGAAAGAGTTGATTCATTCAATTCAAGATGATGGTTCAGTCAAACTCTCAAAATCAATGAGAGAACTACAAAGACGCTGGAGAAATACAGTTCGAATCGAAGAACAACTTTACGCACCAGATGAACTTCTGGATCGAGCTGTTCTAGATGATGATGGGTTAGAACTTGGTGTGGTCATTGCCCTCGTGAAGGTCAAGCGAACATACCGGGGGATTACTGTGAAACTACGTTCAGCGGTTCGCCGGAGATATGCACTTGACGAAACCATCGACATTCCGGTAACGGCTCTGGCACGAACACGTGCTCGTTTGGATGAGATTGTACTCTCACGTACTTACGAAAAACTGCGCTCGCTGCCCAGTTACATCCAGATTAACGAAGGTGTTCTAGAGGATTGAATGGGACCGTCATTGTTAATTCGGTGACATCGGTCGCCGGGTTGCTCTGGACGGGTAGCTTAGGTTGGCTGGAGCACCCGGCTGATAACCGGGAGGTCGCAGGTTCAAATCCTGCCTCGTCCACTTTCCCTTCAATCAGAGTGCCCCCTAGACGCGTCTAGATGGGAAACAACATGAACAACCGGCTCTGGCGGGAGAACATGGCAGTAGTGTCCGGGAGTAACGCTGCAGAATTGGCGGCGGCTCTTGCGAATGAATTGGGTTGGGAACATCATCCTCTCGAAGTAAGGCGATTTCCCGACTCTGAAGGTTACGTTCGAGTTCCCCATGAAAGTATAGAGGCGATACGTCGAGAACCTGTGGTACTAGTTGCAACAACATTTCCCGATTCTGGTATTGTCGAAGCCCTTCTAATGTTGGAATCCATCCATGATGTACGTCGCGGAGACATGAGCAATCTGAAAGGAGAGGGTGACGATAATTTAGGAGATGTGGGTCCTGGGATTTTTCTGGCGGTGCCCTACTTTGGTTACTCGCGGCAGGATAAACGATTCCAACGTGGGGAAGTTGTTTCAGCTAAACTTCTAGCCCGACTCCTAACCAGACGTTGTGATGGAATGGTTGTGTTGGATCTTCATGCACCTGCGGTCTTGGAAGATCTGGAGGTTCCTGTCTCATTCGTATCTTCCATGCCTGAAATTGCAATTCATCTACAGGAAAACGTGGGGCCCGATTTTGTACTCAGCCCTGATAAGGGTGCGATTGAACGTGCAAGTCATGTAGCCAATGCAATTGGATGCAATTTCTCTTACCTTGAGAAAACAAGAATCGATGCGCACACAATAGAGCACAAAGCAAAGGATTTGGATGTCGATGGAGCCATTGTCGCAATTGTAGACGACATGATTTCAACCGGCGGCACCATTTGCAAGGCCAGTGATGCTCTACGCAGCCAGGGCGCTGTAGCAATCCATGCTGCATGTACTCACGGCCTCTTCACAGGGGGTGCAATTACACGCTTGTCAGACCATGTGGATGGAGTGCATGCAACCGATTCATTGCCCAATCCTCGATCTGTTGTGAGTGGTGCCCCTGCCATCGCTCGGGGAGTTCAGGATTTGATTGAACGAGTCCTCTGAGACCCGGAAGGCCCCCTAGGGGCTTCCGCTGCGTTTATACGAGGCACGCCGTCCGGCGGCTTACCGACATGAGGAGATAATCCAATGAGTGTACACATCGCATTTGAAACACCGAAAGACGTCAAAGACCAAGTTTCAGAACTGGTCAAAGTTGTTGCCAATGGTAATGGGCGCCTAAAGAAAGGAAGTAACGAAGTCACCAAAGCAGCAGAGCGGGGAACTGCGAAGATGGTTGTAATGGCAGAGAACGTGAACCCTGCTGAGTTACTAGCACACATCCCCTTGATTTGCAAGGAGAAGAACATCCCCTTCATCTATGTTGAAGATCAAGGATTTTTGGCAGGGGATGCAGGTATGGGCGATAATGCAAAGACCGCAGCAATTGCCCTTATGGAAATTTCCAAACCTGCTGAAGAAGCTTTCAATGCCGTCAAGGCTCAATGTGACGCACTGAACTGAAACTAAGGTTGCTTAAACGGAGGAATCTGAATGACTCAAGAAGGTTGGCCCGCAGAGGTTGTCGAAGTTGTTGGACGTACAGGTATGACTGGTGAAGCTACACAGGTTAAGGTCCGAGTCAACGATGCCCCCAATCCACGTGACGTTGGACGAATTATCACACGCAATGTTGTCGGACCGATTCGAGTCGGTGATATTCTGATGCTAAGAGATACGGGTCGTGAGGCTCGAAAACTCAATGTCCGCTGAGGCGATAATATGGCTGAACGTCGCATTTGCAACTTCTCTGGAGAAGAGATTGAGCCTGGAACAGGGGTCATGTTCGTAAAGCGTGATGGAACCGTACTCTGGTTCAAGGATTCTAAGGCCCGCAAGAACATGAAACTGGGCCGGAACCCACGCAAGGTCAAGTGGACCCGTCGTTATGTCAAAGGCGGAATCCAGTAATCGCCGGGCTTGATTCTTCTGTAATTGCCGTCTACATCGGCGGCGGCGTGCTGAAATAGGGGAGGCGGGTCGGCCGCCCCATGGTAAACATTCAAACTACATTCATCATGATTAAGCCAGATGGTGTCGAACGAGGTCTTGCTGACGAAATCATCAGGCGATTTGAGGCGATTGGGCTACAAATGCTAGGCAGACGTGATCTAACTCCTCCACTAGAGTTGGCCGAGTCACACTACGCGGTGCACAATGAACGTCCGTTCTATTCTGAGTTAATTGAATTCATCACATCAGGCCCTGTAGTGGCCATGGCTTGGAAGGGGGATGATGCAATTGCAGCCTCTCGCAAACTGATTGGGGCCACAAATTGGGAAGATGCTGAACCAGGCACAATCCGAGCAGACTTTGCCCGTAGCATAGACCAAAACGTCATCCACGGCTCTGATGGCAAGGATACAGCGTCCTTCGAATTGGGGCTTTGGTTCCCCGGTGGCCTTGGGGACTGAAAAGAGTGAGGTAATTTCCAATTGATAATTTGAAAATTCAATTGGAAAATGAAGGTGTTATTATGGCTGAACATAGCCGTCGCCAACCCATTGTGGCTGTTCTAGGTCATGTCGATCATGGCAAAACATCTGTCTTAGACTACATCCGCGGTCTGGGTCAAGATCGTCAAGCGAGCGTGATGGCTAGAGAAGCTGGGGGAATCACACAACACATTGGTGCAACAGAGGTGCCTGCAAGATTGTTGAATGAATTCTGTAGTCCACTCATGGGTGGAAAGGAATTTTTGTCACCAGGCTTACTCTTCATTGATACGCCAGGCCACCATTCATTCTCAACATTGCGCACACGAGGTGGGTCTCTAGCAGATATTGCAATTCTGGTCATCGACATAATGGAAGGATGCCAACCACAGACGTTAGAATCTATTCGAATCTTGAAGAATGCAAAGACTCCTTTCGTCGTTTGTGCCAACAAGGTAGACCGAATCCATGGATGGAGTTCGGTAAATGGACGCTCTGCTGCTGAAGCAATGAAGGATCAAGATTCGCATGCTATGGGCTTGTTTGAGCAGAAATTCTGGCATCTCGTGGGTCAATTCGGTGAGCAAGGATTCAATCTTGATATGTACAACAAAATTTCTGATTTTACTCAAAATATACCCTTGGTACCTTGTTCTGCAAAAGACGGTGAAGGGATGCAGGATTTGCTCGCAACCACCATTGGTCTGGCTGAAAAATTCCTCGATGAACAACTATCTGACGTCGATGGGGCTTCAGAGGGAACTGTGCTTGAGATGAAAGAAGAACGTGGGCTAGGAAAAACGTTGGATGTAATACTGTATCGAGGTCAAATTTCCAAAGGTGATGAAATTGTCGTCGCTACCAATCAAGGCCCAGTGGTCACCAAAGTACGAGGTTTGTTCAGACCCCGGGGCATGGCAGAAATGCGTGATGCGGGGGATCGCTGGGATGCCATTGAAACTGTTGAGGCGGCTGCCGGGTTGAAATTGGCAGCTCCGGATCTAGAAGGTGTTCTCGCAGGTACGACGCTGCGAATTCTTCCAGAAGATGCTGAACTAAGGCAACCGGTGATTGATGCTGCAGGGGAAGAATCTGAGATTAGCATTGAATTAGATGAAGAAGAAGGCATTGTCATCAAGGCCGATACGCTTGGAGGGCTTGAGGCGCTAGCATTTGAATTACAGAATCTCGAAAATCCAATTCCAATCCGCAGTGCAGGTATTG
>JASMFB010000001.1 GCA_030751995.1 Candidatus Thalassarchaeaceae archaeon | reverse complement strand
GGTGGTGCGGATTCTCACCACACTTTGCTGCTACTCTTCCCTGGATTCTCATACATACACGGTCCACGAGACTTCACAGCCTCGCTTCTGTCCGAGCATGTCGCCGCGCTACCACATCAGCTTTCGCTGGTCTAATGTATCGGTATCCAACTTAGTCCCGTCCCTTTTCCCGGCCCGCAAGCTTGACTAGTGATCTGTTACGAACTCTTTCAAGGGTGGCTGCTTCTAAGCCCACCTTCTAGTTGTCTTCGACCACGGACACGGTTTATCTTTAACATTTAGTTGGAATTTTGGGACCTTAACACTAGGCTGGTTTGTTCACCTTTCGTCACGGTAGCTTACCCACCGTGGCTCACTCCCTGCGTCTTTGACGATTACACCTTCGGAGTTTGGCAGGATGCCGAGAGATTGCTCTCCCTAAACACCCAATCAGTGCTCTACAGCGTAATCTGTCTCTACAGAGGTCTACCTACGAGTAGTCTCGCGCGGAACCTGCTATTGCCCAACTCGATTGGACTTTCACCCCTATACCCAGCTCGTCAGAGCGATTTGCACATCAGCAACTGTTCGATCCTCCACCCAATTTTCATCGGGCTTCAATCTGGCCAGGCATAGATCGTCGGGCTTCAGGTTCTCCACTATTGACTTCAGACGAGCACATCTCGTCCCTCACCCCGAAGGGCTGCGGACTTGTCGGTTTCCCTACGGCTTCGCAGATTAACTGCTTAACCTCGCCAATAATCAAGACTCCCAGGGGCATTTTTCGAAACGCACGAGTGAACGCTGCTCATATCATCGCTTTCACGCCCACTCAGCCTGTTCCTAACTGGTTTCAGGTACTTTTCACATCCCGTCAAGGATACTTTTCAGCTTTCGATCACTCTACTTGTTAACTATCGGTCTCGAGTAGTATTTAGAATTGGAAGTTTATGCCTCCCACATTCACGCGCGATATCCAACGCACGCTACTCTGGATTCGTCACTTGGCCATGTTCGTTACGTATACGGGACTTTCACCCTCTGTAGTGCGCCGTTCCAGGTCGACTTCTACTTCACGAGTTTAGGCAATAGACGATCCAAACCCCACATCTCCCCAAGGTTTCCCAAGGGGATTCGGTTTGTTCTGTTCCGTTTTCGTTCGCCACTAATCACGGAATCTCTTTGATTTCTTTTCCTCCACCTACTAAGATGCTTCAATTCGGTGGGTTCCCTTTCCCATGTATATCTGGGAATGACGACTTGCGTCAGGAGGTCCTATTAGGCGACCTACGGATCCAAGGCATTCATGCGCCTCCCCGTAGCTTATCGCAGCTTGTCACGACCTTCATCAGCTCTCGAGCCGAGCCATCCCCCAGTCAGGTTGTAGCATCAATTTGTAATTTATCCACACTCACATCTGTGTGAGTCCTCTGGTGTCCAGAAACGTCGATTCTGGTTTCTCTGACCACCCCGTCTCCCCCGCGGGGCGGGACGGTCTCCACCTCTTCCCCAAGATAGTCAAGGCTACCTGGGTGCACTTTTGAGCATCTCGCCGACCGACCTCCCATATATGAATGGTTCGGGAATCACAAGGTGGGAAAAATGGGGGACTGCGTGACGAGAAGAGGGGTGATTTCGCCCTTTCCTGCCATTAGACGAATATTGACGGTTAAACCGTGGGTCTGAGACGTCGTAAATTGCGCAGTATTACAGGCTCTGACGGAGAGATTTCACGGGCCTGCATCAAGAGGGTTGAAGCGGTGTCAAATTCGCTCAATGCAATGAGAGAAACTGCCTTGCCATTCAACGGTGCAGCGTCCTCGGGAGCGAGAGAAATTGTGGCATCCCAAATTCGATTAGCCACACCATGGCGTTCACAGGTGGCCAAACAGGTCGCCAGATTGTAAAGGATGGTTGGATTGTACTTGTCTTGTTGTGCAGCCTGACGTAGTGCCAGAACAGCAGCCTCAAAATGTGGCTCTTCTGCTGGAGTTTCAGTAGGATTCCTCTCATGTACCTGAATGGCCAATTGTAGAAGAGATAGTCCGAAATTATTCAGCGCTGCTGAATCGCCTGGGAGTGAATTACAGACGATTCGGAAACCGTCAGCAGCATCCTTCCACCGACCATCGCCTAGGGCTTCAAATGCGGCGATTGTGTGTCCGGCGACATTATCGTCCCCGCCATCGTCAATGGACAGTGCTTTTGCTGGCATTAATTCGGGTTCACCTTCAGAAAGCAACTCTGGATTGAAGCGAACTGTTTGTTCAGCTGGATCCACAAGTTCATCGAAATTGACTACGATTTCAGTGACTAATTGCTCATCGTCGAAATCATGAATGACAACTTCTTCATTAACAGCATATACATGTTCAGCGTCGAATTCTGCTGCCTTAATCTGGTAAGCATTTTCCACTAGGACAGGGGAGTCTGACAATTGTTCCTCCTCGGTGACGACGGTGCGTGCTTGCAACACCATCAGGGGAGGTTCGCTCTGCTCATCCACCGAACTGATTGAGGCCTGAAGAACGGGTGCTGCTTCGACTTCTGGCATAGCCCATGGATCCTCATTTTCCGATTCAGAAATTGGTGTTGATTCTAGAACTTGGGACTCTTGAGGGAGGTCGTCCTCACTCTCGATGATGATGCCTGCTGGCGCCCCGACTCCAAAGGGAAGGGTGGATGAAATCTGGCCTTTACCTCCGACCTGAAAGGGCAATGAGGAGGGAGTACTTGTTTGGGTGTTCTGTGTGAGACTTATGTCCAATCCCTCGATGCCTGCAATAGCGTCATCCAATGCCGATTCACCAGGAAGTGGACCAGCGGGGCGGCCATGCCTACCATCCTCGATATTTTCGAGTACGGTGTGGGATACACGGCTCCCACATGAAGGGCATTCCTCGGCTCCTCCGAAGAGCAAGCCACAAGCATCGCACTCCTGCATGAACCCCTTGGATACGTGGACCGTTTTGATGCTGCCGCCGAGTGGTGTAGCCTCAAACCTAGGAACTGTAGAGTGTTCCGTGGAACAGTATCATGAAAATCGTAGCCACAACACAAGTAATCATCATCACAGGGAAACCAACTCTCATCCATTCCTTCGTCGTGATTGGATTCGGGCCGCGTTCACTGATTGAGACGGTCATGACGTTGGCACTGGAACCTATTGGTGTCGCATTTCCACCGAATCCTGCACCCATCGCAAGTGCCCAGAATAGTGGGGCCATATCGATGGTAGGGTCGGCTTCACCGATGGCGACAATCACAGGAATCATCGCAGCAGTGAAGGGAATGTTGTCAATGAAGGCACTGGCGATTGCAGAGACCCAAATGATGGCGACTGCAAGCATCACATGATTGGAACCGAAATTGTCGAAAATCCAATTGGCGAGGTCGTTGAGATATCCAACATTGCCCATCGCTCCGACCAAAATAAACAGTCCAGCGAAGAAAAGTAGAGCGTGCCATTCAACCTTCTCAGTCACTGCATGCATCAGCCCGTGGCCTGGCATCTCATTGTCTTCAGGCTTTGCAGCAATCAACGCAACACCGGCACCAGCCATAGCCAGCGCGTGAATCTCAACATGTAGGTGCAAAAATTCAGTTGCCGAGAACATGACAACCGTCGCACCTAGAATCCATAGTGTTGTCTTCATCAACATTGGATGCTCGATACAATCCCACTCATCTTCTTCCAAGATTGATTCAACGTGGGCTGGCTTAGATTCGCGCCAATCCTTGTAATAGTAGCGAAGGTATCCCAATGTTGCAACCCAAGCCAATAAAGTCAGAATACCCAATCGAAGCAAGAATCCATTGAATCCGAACAAAGAGGCCAGTTCATCCATGCTGCTGGCCTGGCTTGCAATCATGACATTGGGGGGATCTCCGACCATGGAGGCCACTCCGCCCGTGTCCGAAAGAATGGCTTCCGCAAGCAGTGGGGGAATAGGATTGATTTCCAATTTCTGACAAATTCTGAGCGTCACCGGTGCGATTATGATAATCGCCGTCACATTGTCAATCACCAGGGAAATTAGGGTAGTGAATGTGCCTAGATAGACGACCAATTTCCATGGATCTCCACCCGACAGTTTAGCAGCCTTCACAGACACATACTCAAAGAATCCTGAGACTTCAAGCAGGGCAGCGAAAATCATCATGCCCAACAATAGACCGATGACATCGAAATGAATCCAATGCAGCATCAAGCCCTCAAGTGAATGATGGCAAATTTCAACGGTACCACCTCCACCGAATATAGCAAAAATATGGCCACCAGCATCACTTGCAACGGTTTGACAGTTGTTAAATACGCCCATAGACAAACCCAAGAATAGCATGCAAACACAGCCAAACCAAGCGGCAATTGTTCGATGAATCTTCTCTGAAAGAATCAAAGCGAACGCTGCCACGAATACGAGCAGTACCCAAACTCGAGGCTCCATGACCCCTCGACATGAAATTGGCTCTTGAACATGCCTTATCTTGAAGGTGAAAAAACAGCCTTGATGAGTGACTATTCTTCTTCGGATTTATTCAGTGATTGGCCTACAATCGATTCGGTCGATTCGGGAATCAATACTTCCGAGATTTCACCCTCAACAATTGATTCGACCTTATCCTCGGTTCTACCTGAATCTTGGATTTCCTCTTGTATGAATTCACTCTCACCCAACGCTTTGTCGAGGCCATCTAGGACCTCGCTGGCGACGACCGATGAAATGGTACCTGAGCGTTCAGCGTCGAGAAGGGCTTGAATCTGAGCTGTGATGAGATCTCGACGAGCACGTTCAACGCGGGCCGAATGGACGACATTTGCCTCCGATAATTCAAGAATTTTTGTTTCACTCTCTCGCACGCGCGCGCGATAAGGCTCTGCCAGAGTGGCTTGGTCGTCATCACTGATGAGGCCTTGAGTATTGAGAGCACTAAGGCGGCGCAAGGCGGCTCGACTACCGATGACTTCAGCCAGGGCAACTTCGTACCGGACTTCTGCCTCTGCCGGAGCACCACTGATTCCAAGGCGATTTAACATTGGTTTCATCGTCAAGCCTTGTGCCACTAGAGAGAACAATACAACACTGAATGCGATAATGAGCATGTCGTCATAAACTGTGATTTGGCCACCAGAAACCATTTCCCCCATGTACTCAAACTCGGGCGGATGACTGACAACGTGGGAGATGAGAAGAAGCAAGGCGATGGGGATACTGCCACGAAGACCGCCCCACCACAGTGCAATCTGCCAGCGGTTAGAGATAGGATTTGGATTTTTGATATTGGCGAGAGTCGTAAGAGGGAATACGACCAAGCGAGCAATCAATGCTGCACCAATGCCAACTGCAGCAAGATGGAGTACGTGAGCATTCCATGCAAATGCTCCCTGTAATTCATAGCCAATCAAGAGGAATAGGACGCTGTTGACCAAGAATGCCAAAACTTCCCAAAAGTGATGCATTCCAATTCTTGCAGTCGGCGTCATTCCTTCCTTGACCCCGTGATTGCCCACTAGCAATCCCGCGACGACCACACTGATGACGCCACTTCCATGCATCATTTCGGCCAATAGGAAAGCGCCGAAGGCCAGAGCAAGTGTGATGGCAATTTCGACAAGATGATCATCTGATTGATGCAGTAACCAATTGGCAAACAATCCACATAGTAAACCTGCGATTGCGCCAACGAAGACTACGAGGAGGAACTCACTCAAACCGGCTGTGAAGATGGACATCAGAGATACATCGACACCCGATACTACAGCAAGGGTTGTCGCTAGAAGAATATTGAATAGAACCACGGCGGTTCCATCATTGAACAAAGATTCGCCTTCAATCAATACTGATAATCGCTTGGGGGCACCTAGTGTCTTCACCAAAGCAAGAACGCTGACAGGATCGGTGGCCGCTAGAATCGAGCCCAACAGCAACCCATAGAGAAGACCATGTTCGGTATCTGCCCAAACAAATTTCCAACAAATGATTCCGATAATGGCGGTGTTCATCAAAACGCCAGGGATGGCCAAGAGTGAGATGGGTCGCCAATTCTGTTTCAATTTCTGTATATGCATCGCACAGGCGCCTTCAAACAGTAGGGGTGGCAACAGAATGAAGAAAATCGTTTCAGCGGTTAGAAGCCCTGTAAGTTCAATATCTTCGGGCATCCAGAATTCTCCGAGCCAGCCCACCATCAATCCGACTATGACTAAGGCGATTGTGTATGGCAATTTCACCCAACGGATTGCAATGGCTACCAATAGAGCCAGAATCAAGGCCCCGAGAATACTCTGGAACCAAGATGGAGGGATGGCAGACATTAGAGGGTGGCGGCACGAGACGACTCTTCAACACATACGTACGCGCGCGAACGATAATGTCCAATTATGAACGCCAATAAATGGCGACATTGCCGCGCGCATCAACCAGTATTGCATTGACACGATCTGCTATTTCTTGAAAAACTGCTTTACGGTCTGCCCTTTCCTCGATCAGACCTTTGTTCATCTTCACTTTGACGACTTTGCGTGAACTCAATTGGGCGTCCAACTCCTCGTACATGGCATCCGATAATCCAGATCGTCCGATTCGAATGGTGACCTTGAATTCTCGATCATGGGCCATTTTTCGGATGTGGGTTGGTACATCAGTCATTCATTCATCTCCCTAGGGAAATTTGGACCACGACGTGAAATTCTCCCGCACCGTTGGCATGTAGTGATTCGGCACCCATGTCGAATCCTGATTTGAGCGGTGATTCCAGGGCGAAGCGGGGATTTGCAACCACGGCAAATCCAAATGCGATGATTTGAGTGCAATCCAATACGATGTCGTCGTCCAATCAACCACATTTGTTTGGCCGCCTCATCGACAGTTGAATCGGAATGAGACCATGGCTTCTCAAGAATTTCCGCTAGGCGTTTGGAAGCTTCCGTGGCGCGGCGACGTCGCGTGCCAGCAGCCCGGGGTCGCCCTCGCCGTCCACGTGCCATGAATTCGCCTCCCTAGAGTACCGCGGAGATTAACTGGCTGACTTTGTCAATATCTTGATCCCCATCAACAGCCACGAATAAGTCACGATGACGATACCAATCTGCGAGAGGCGCTGTTTGAGCATGGTATGCTGCCAACCGAGTTCGAACTGTCTCTTCATTATCGTCAGCACGTCTCTTCATTTCTGAGTGTCCACAATGATCACAGATACCGGATGTTTGAGTTGGATTGAATGTGTCGTGATATACTGCATCGCAGTTAGCACAAGTGTAACGGCCACAGATTCGAGCAACAATTCGACTGTCGGGCACTTCAATTGCAATTACAACGCTGACATCTGCAATTTCAGAAAGAGCCTCAGCTTGAGCAATGGTCCGGGGAAATCCATCGAACAAAACACCGTCCGATGCATCGGACTGTGTCAATCTCTCCTCAATGAGGCCGATGATGACTTCATCCGGCACAAGTTGGCCTGATTCCATGTATCCTTTGGCCTCATGCCCCAATGCCGTACCGGCAGCCAAAGCAGCACGCAACATATCACCGGTAGAGACCTGTGGTTTCCCTGTGATTGCGACGATATTGCCGGCCTGAGTTCCTTTGCCAGCCCCAGGGGGTCCAAACAGCACGATGGATGAGGCCATGCTGATGCGAACAATGGGGTCTTCTTGAACTGAACGGAGCCCTACGGGACCCGTTCACTGCTGACCTGTTCGCTTCAGATATTCGTGACCGTAGTGTTTCCATTGATCCATTGTCCACCCTGGTGGGAGGCCACTCGGAGGCAATGGGGGGCCACTCACAATCGGCTCCGGAGGCAGACCCTGAGGTACTGTAGCTGGTGGATTTCCGGAAGGGAGGCCGCCTGGAAGTGGGGGTAAGGACGCTGGGCTACTCTGAGAAAGGGCAGTTGCCAGTTCAGTTGCACTGACTGAACCCGAGGTCTGATTATCAGAAGAAGCACCTACGTTGAGTGCTGCTTCACGGCGACTGGCTTGTGCACCCAATATTTCCCCGGGGGACAATAGTTCCTCTCCGTGGGAAATCGTAGGATCGGTTCGACGCAATCGAAGTATGGCCAAACCTAGCATTGCGACAATGAGCAAGGCCAGAATGGCAATCGTCCACGGTGGCAAACCGAGAGATTCCAGAAGGCCAGCAATACCGTCGGATTCGCCATCTCCTGAAATTGACACCTCAAGAGTGGCTGAATCATTTCCAGAGGGTAGCGATTCACCAGTGAGGGGTGTCGCTTGCCCACTGAATATGACACTGTGAAGCCCCCGAAGATCATCACTGCTCAAGGTGAAGGTTACCACTCGAGATTCGCCAATCGCCATGGCAACTAACGCATCATTTTCCAAAACGACTTCGAGGCCGCTGGGAGTATCTATTGCCAAGGCGACATCGCAAGCAATATTGCCTGAATTTGTCACAGATAGGTTTCCAGTCGTGGGTAGGCCTTGGGAAATTTCGATTCGGGTTTCTGTATCGAATGTCAACCATAGACTCGGTTCAACGATGATGCCTAGTTCAGCAACTTTCTGGAATTGTGTGTTGCCGTCCAATGTCTCGGCATCGATGATAATCGATAATGTCTCACCGGGGCCCGGAGGCGTGCCGGACGCTACAGAGAGGGAGACAGTGACACTCGCATCCCCACCATTGAGGAGACCCCCGGGCGCAGTAGATGCGAAACCGACCTGCCAGCCATCAGGAAGGGTACCAAATGACCAACTCAAGAGCAAGTCAACATTGCCTATATTCTCTAGATTAATCTCGGCCAATCCATAATCTCCAATTGATGCTGTAATCGAGCCAGAATCAGGAAGATGAATGGCAAAATCAGCAATTTCTTGTACGATCAATCGGGTCCTGTTAACTTGGAATCCAGAGTTTTCAAGTTCAATACGGAAATCGATTTGATTGGTATCTCCATCGTTGGAATTGTTAGGGACAAGAATGACGATGTCGATGGTTAGTGAGGTGCCCGGTTGCAATGTGAATTCAAGGAATCGGTCGTCGGCAAGAGATCCTGCTGTCATGTCCAAATCCCACTGGGGCAAAGCAGGAGAAGCGCGGACACTGAAATCGATCTCGATGTTTCCACGGTTCTCAATCACCAATGTATGTTCGATTCGTTGCTCGTTCTCAACTGAAATATCATCGATGAAACCCGAAGGGCCCAACGGGACACCGTTTCCATCATACAAATCAGCACTAAAGGCCCGACTGATCCAAACTTCAACGCCATCTGCTGGTGACTCAGTCGTGGATTTAGTCGGGTCTGCAAGACTAGAAGTCACACATGTGACATCCTCGACAGTCCCAGCTGCAGGTAGACCATTGACAATGTATGGCACGCGTACACGAATTGGGACTGGAATGAATTGGAGGCGGGCCAAGGGCTCAAGTGTGAGAGTCGAGGAATTCCCAGTTCCCAATTCAATGGACCATCGATTAGGTGTCTCACATGAAATCTGATAGACGGTGTCGCCGTTGCCAGTATTCAAAACGGAAAGGGAAAATGAGGCGAAATCCCCGGGTACGGCACCAAGATTGTTGGTTCCTGCGAGGATGGTTTCTAGGCCCTCTACACGGAGTACTTCGACCTCTAAGCGAATCGTGTGTGATACCGTTGGATTCATTCGATAGTAGGCGATGATGTCTACAACATAAGTCCCAGGCAATGCGTACCTTGCGCCGTTGAATGCGTCCAGATCGGCATCTAAATCCCTCATAGTTACCGTCACTTGGGTACTGTTGGCTACCCCTTCGGCTGATGTCAGAGAAAATGGTCCCTGTGCCGAAGATACCTTTTCCCAATCATCTTCGGGAGGTTGCAATGCACCGCCCTCTTCCATCATCTGGACAGGGGTGACGACCAGGACCACTTCTTCATCGCTTGTTCCTTCGTTCGCCAATGTCAAATCCCAAGAAACTTCAGTTCCAAGTGATGGATCAAGAGTTTGCTTGCGCGCAACCTCAACCTCGTCATTATCGGCAGGAATTGAGCCGTCTTGCATATGTGGGGTTATTCTAACACCGATGGCGGTGATGTTCAAATCCAGTTCCGCCATATTGTTGTTGGTCCCATCAACCTCATCATTCATTTCAGTAACATTGTTGGTTGAATCCAATGTCAAACGAATGGTGTGGATACCGGTTGTCGTGAATTGCTTCTGGAAAGAGAATGAATCCGAGGCCCCTCCTGCAAGAGGCGCACGCGTGCCACTCCACAGAACCACATTGTCTGTGATATCTTCAACTAAGACTTCGTAACTCGTAGTGATGGCCGGGGCTTGGTTCACCCAAGCCATTCTCAAGAGGACGTAATCATTCTCCAATGGCATCGTTTGACTGGCCCAAATCGACCCACCGAATACTGCAATGTCGCTGATTGGATTTTCATTCCCTACAGCAGAGATGACCAAAGCGTATCCTTGGTGCGAGCCACCAGAGTGGGCCACAGTAATTGTCCAATCGCCAGTCGGGCCCGAAGACAAACGAACACGCTCGACATTGTTCAGGGAATCCTTGGAACCACCAGTGGTAGAGAAACCATTGGCGAAATCATTGCCCTTGTACACAGTACCGTCTGGAGCAGTTACTGTCAAATCGAGGTCGTTGACAAGGCGAGCGGCAGACTGAGATGCAGAAGATGATCCTTCTTGATCGTTCCAAACAAGTGTGACGTCTACACCATATGCGCCATCCAGAGCATAATTGTAGGAATAGGAAAGACCCGGAGCTAGGGTTTGAGATGTGTCGTAGAAGATGTTCTTAGCGATGATACCATCATATGGATACAGACTCTCTTCAAGATCAAGTTGACCCCAGCCCTCATCCATGTTCGGGATGTTAGCCGTGCCGATATCACGCGCACCATTGATTAAAATCGCCTTGATGAGGGCACTGTCTGGATTAGAAATCGAAAGTTCGGTTCTCAAAAACTGTCGAGCAAGTAGGGCGGCACCACCCACAACCGGTGCCGCTGCACTGGTTCCGTCTGCTGACATGTAAAGTGGGGTTGTGGTTCCCGAGTGGCGTGCGCTAGAACAGGACCAGCCAGCGGGATTCTGGGCTTCTTCGGCTCTTGCACTACAAATTTGGACGCCGGGTGCGACGATGTCGGGTTTGATTCGACCATCGGCGGTTGGACCGATGCTAGAGAATGAAGCAACTTGACCTGCCGATGCAGTACCAGGGCGCCCAGTCGTAGAGGCGCCAACAGTCAAGACGTTCTTGGCCGTAGCAGGTGGAGCAATCGATTGTGCTCCTTGGCTGCCTTCATTGCCCGCTGCAAACAAGACGAGGAAATCGTCGTAGTCATGAAGGAAAGAATCAGCGGAACGTGAGTCAGAAGTGTACTGTCCCCACGAGGATTGTGCGCCCCATGAGTTCGACTGGACGTGTGCGTTCTTCTGTTGAGAATCGCGGAACATATCGTAGAGAGAACCCCAGCGTGCTAACTGACCTGAGGAGTCGTGTTCAAGTTGATAGAAATGGAAGGTTGCAGCAGGAGCAACGCCGCGAGTGGATGAGTCGCCAGTACCATCTCCAAGCATGGTTCCAGATACGTGGGTACCGTGTCCAGAATTGGTGTCGGCAGCCGAATTATCTGGCCCGTAGTTGTGATATACGCCACGGATTCGATTGTTGAAGTCACCATGGTCTTGATCTAGACCAGAATCAGACAGTGCGCCAACTTCCCCCGTACCATCAAGGCCACCGTTATGGTTGTTGACTGTAGCATCAATCGTTGAGATGCTACGGGCATAATTGTTGACAATTCCTATTGAATCGTGTTGCTCGATGAACAACAGACGGTGATCTCTGGCTAGAGACGGTAACCATGCAGAATCCAATCCAATGACTTGACAAAGATAAGCATCACAACGAACGAAATCCGAGCCCGCCATATACAGATGTTCCTCGATTTCAGTGGTATCGACATCATGGGCCAAGGTCAAGTCCAAATCGACAAATCCGCTCGCCTGATGAAGTTCTACATCAAGACGCCAAGCCGGTTGTTGGGCCCCCACCCAACGAACATTTTCATTATCAGCAAGTTGAATAATTGCAGTACTGCGCCCTAATGCATTACTGGGTAGACGCAGGATCCAAGCATCTTCGGGAAGTGTATCTACGACAGTCGCACCTACACCTTTGGCCAGTGATTCCACCAATACGCCATCATTAAGATACAATTGCACGATGATGAAGCCCGTTGCGAACGGGTCATCGTCGGCTTGCAGATGATGGGGAATTGCGGATTGTTCAGAAAGGGGATCAAAACCACCAGTCTGAACCCAGATTTTACCAGAACCAGAAGAAATGGCAACATTAGGACCAGGGGAACCCTCGGATTCGTACCAATTCTCAGCCGCTTCTGCGGCCGTCCAAAGAGAGGATTCCAACGAAGATTCAGATGTCACTGGAACACTCGTTGCCCAAGGCATTGTAACCATCAGGGCGACGAGGATGAACGGAACCCAGGCGCGACGCATGGGAGGGAACGACCCCCCGCCCCTTTTTGATAGTTGACGCCCGTAGGGCGTCTAACAATTCACAATAAATGGCCCTCAGCAGTTGTAATACTTCGAAATTGCTGCATCTGTCTTAGCCACGGAAGTCTGCCAGTCTGGTTCAGTCCCCATCAGTGCGCGAATGCAGTCCACATTCTCCGGAATCACGTCACTTTCTTGGTGGATTGCTTGGAAATAATACAGCCGGTCACCGACGAGTTTGACGCCATCTTCCCAGACGAAAATCTCGTGCAAATCCCCCCACTTTCGGCCGATGTCTCTAGCCATCTCCATGACCTCGGCAGTTGTGGTGATTCTGTTATCTGATCCGTGCATGATAATCACTCGCGGAGTATCGGTCCACATCTCAAGAATTGATTCGGTAGTCAGGCCATGTCCTTCAGGCAAATCAGCAATGATAGCATGGACGTGCATGATGGTCGTTGGAACGGCCACTGCGAGACTATTGATTTCAATTTCAGGTTTGACTGTCATCACATCGGGACCATGGTGGCTAGGAACTTTCAGAACCGGTTTTATGGCATTGATTGGGCCCTTGTTTGAATCACCCGGGTCGGCAGCTCGGCGAATCATCGTACACTCCACTTTCAATGAGCCACAATGTTCGTACAATGGGACAAGAGTACGAGATAAGCCAGTGGTGTTGCAGGAGACCACACGGGTACCTTCGGCGTTGAGGTTCTCTGTATGATTTGCAGATGAGGTGTAAGAGAGTCCAGTTAATGCGTGCTTTTCGCCGCCTTGGAACATGTACTTGACTCCTGCATTCTGATACTTGGCCAAGTTGTCTGCTCCCATCTTACCTGGTGAACAATCGACGACAACGTCAGCGATTGCAAGAAGGTCTGAGAGGCTGCCTGAACATTCGTAACCCTGTTCGGCAAAGCGTGCAATTCGATCGGCGTCATCGAATGTGCAATAGAGTGGGAAGCCTTTCTTTACAGCTAGATCGCAACCGAACGATGGTCCAGTCTTTGTGACTCCAACAACTTCCATGTCATCTTGTGCATCGACGGCGTCCGCAACACGCTTGCCGATGGTTCCGTATCCATTGATTGCTACTTTGATGCTCATTCGGTGGCCCCACATTGCTGTTCCTATGATTCGGCCGCCTCTGACGACTGCCTATGAATCTACCCGTGCTCCCGTAGGGAGCCCGGAATCGTGTTTTGGCCACGTTTCACAGGGGTTCGGGTTAAGGAGGGTAGCGCCCCGGAGGGGCGCGAGGGTGTTCTATGGTTGATGACGTGGCAAAGAGTCTCAAACTCAATCGAAACCTCTTGAACAACCTCTCCAAAGCGATTGAACTTGACCGTGCCATCAAAATCGGGTGGGGTGCACAAGGAGATGCCAAACCCAAGGAAGGGGAAATCGGCATTGCTTCACATCTACCAGACGGCGCACGGGTGCGCCTACTGGGAAACCTCGGTGATTTCACCGCAGCCTGCTGTAAAGGGGGGACATTCACACTAGAAGGGAATACTCTCGGATGGTTCGGGGCCTTCAGTTCAGACGGACGCCTAGTTGTTGAAAGGGATGCAGGAGTTCGTTGTGGGCACGGCATGACTGGTGGCAGAATCTTCTGTCAAGGAAGTGTCGATGATGAAGCAGGTGGTGGACTTGACGGTGGGACAGTAATCGTGCGAGGACATGCAGGTCACCGAACTGGAATCGGTATGAAAAGTGGTTCGATAATCGTCATTGGTGATTGCAAAGCTGATGCGGGACAAGGCATGACTGGAGGTCGAATTGTCGTCGATGGTCGTTGCCTGCCTGAAGGAGATGGTGCAAAACAACGTACACTCACAAAGGCCGAACACAAAGAAATCAATGGGATGCTCAAGGAACACGATCTTTCGGTAAGCGAAGATGCAGTGTTAATCGAAGCCGATGAAGAACGATCAATCCTCTCAACCCCTCCGATGCAGACTGTGTGGGGTGATTTCGGAGAAATTGGGCTCATCAGCGGGGAAACACCCATCGATTCATCAAGTCCAATTGATGTTGTCTCATTAATCACCAGAGGCGAGGAGGATGATGGAATTGTATTCCCGTTGCCCGTGATGCTGCAAATTGAAAGTGGCAAGGGATTGACTGGAACCTTACTCTCAGAACAGCCCTGTATGGTAGATAGCGACCCACGCGGAATCGATTTGGTTCGCATCTGTGAATCCAATATTGCAGATGCGGACAGTTTACTATCTCCCGCAGCGGGAATTGTTCTCGACCTGGAGAATCTTCCTCCATTGCATGATGGTGAAATTCTCGCACTTTTGACTGGTCTTCGTTCTCACCTTGGAGATGACAAACCAGTACTTCTAGCAGGAAGGGTGGACCGGATTTCAAACCTACATCGAATGCTTCGTGATCAACCGCTCGATGGCGTCCTTGTCAGACTCACTTCGGGAACAGGAATGACCGCCCCAGCTGCGCTGCCACGGATTGGTTTATCCGCCCGCGATGCGGGTGTGGCAGATGTATTGCACATTCTAGACATACCATGGGATGCAACCTCGGACGATGCGGCAATCGCAGCAGCAGCTGGTTGTGGAATCATTCGTGCAAATCCATTCTCAGATGATGAGGGGGTACCGGGTACACAAAAGGCCCGAGCAGAGGCAGTTGAAACCTGGTTGACTGAATTCGCAGCAACCTTGCGTGGCCGTCTTACTGATCTCGGCATTGATGCCCTAGAGAAGTTGAATCGGCGGCACTTGCGTGCATTGGAACATGATACTGCGGCACAGAGTGGGCTGCGCCTCGCTGGCTATGATCGCCCATTGCCCCAATGGATGGGGCAGTGAGGGATTCTTATGCCAACGGTGACCTTTGACCATGAGACCTTACGCGCGATACAGTCTCGACACGGAATTGAGCATGATCCTTGGTTGTGGGAGCAACAACTCAGCAACATCGGTTGTGTAGTCGAAGAATGTGACTCAAGAGAAATTGAGATTGAGGTTTTTCCAGATAGGGCCGATCTTCTATCTCCTGAAACAATGGCGCACGCTGCTCGAGCATTCTTGCATGAAGGTGGGGCAGAACCAGACCTAGCAACCACCGATGGAAGTATCACGATGAAAGTCGATGCTAGCCTTGAGAGGGTTCGGCCAGTTATCTTGGGTGCCGTGGTTCGCGGGGTGGACAACGGTTCAACACCTGAAGAGAACGATGCATTCATCCAAGCACTGATGGACCATCAGGAAAAATTGCATTTCAGCATCGGCAGGAGACGACGACGTGCCTCAATCGGAGTGCATGACCTGTCAACTCTGGCGCCACCGTTCCGAGTGGTCACTGTACCTGAAAACTACGCCTTCATCCCTCTCGCAATGACTCAGCGAATGAGCATTCGCGATATATTGGAATCTCACCCAAAAGGAGTGGATTATGCACATCTGCTTGAGGGTTTTTCTGAATTCCCAGTCATTCTTGATGCAGCAGATAGGGTGCTTTCATTCCCCCCTATCATCAACGGAGATCACACGACTGTCACCGAATCAACGACAGATTTCTTCATCGATGTCACCGGTTGGGATGCGCGGGCTTGTGAAGCCTGTCTACTTCTGGTCTGCCTAGCCTTCTCTGCTCGAGGAGGCACGGTTGAAACCATCGAACTCACGGATTGTCACTCTCATACTCAAAGAACGCCAAACGGTCGAGCACGTCGACTCTCTTTGCCGAAGAGATTACTTGAAGAGATTCTTGGACGAGAATTCACTAAACTCGAAATCAAGAACGCCATTGACAGAATGGGGGGTCGGTTCATCGAGATGCGAACAGTAACCGATGGCCCACGGACGGCTGAGAGGATGGCGGATGCGGCTGTAGGCGAACAGGAATACATCATTGAAATGCCACGGTGGAGAGCCGATTTGCTTCATCCTGTCGATTTGGTAGAAGAGGTGGCTACAGGCATTGGTTACGAGGATCTGGGACAAGCATTGTCTGGCCAATCCAAGGCGGGGATTCCTCTGGCTTCAACGCATCTCCACAGACGGATTAGAGAATCTCTACAAGCAAACGGATTGCAGCAAGTAACCTCGTTGACCCTCTCAAACGAAGTGGATCAATTCGCCAAGATTCGATATCAAGCCTCGTCAGCTGTGACCGGGATTCACAATCCAATCACAGTCGATCATACCATCCTTCGCCAGAGTATCACGCCATCGTTACTCAATCTCTTGGCTGCTAACAGGCATCACGAATTGCCACAGCGTGTATACGAACTAGGCACTGTCGTTCGCGACCACCACAATGCTACCCGAGTAGGTTGGGCTTGTGCCGAAGTTGGTACTGGTTTCACGGCTGCGAAAGGTATGGTGGAAGCGCTACTTCGCGACCTAGGGGCGTTCTCCCGAGAGTGTGATGTCCATTACGAACCTCTGACTGACGCAGATGGTGGGCCATACTTGGAGGGCCGAGGGGCCAAGGTGATGGTCGATGGTGAATGGGTTGGATGCTGTGGTGAAATAGATCCAGAGGTATCCGAGTTATTTGGATTGAAAGTACCGATTCACTGTGGTGAGTTTGTTGTCGATGCTCTGGAACGCCTCATTCCGGACCCAATCTTGTAGGGTGCGCGAATCACTGTATGCACAGGCCACCCCAACCGATTATAGCGGTCGGATTGACCCCATGGCCATGCGTGGTCGGGCCCTACTCCTTGTGTTGCCCTTGCTCTTGATGAGTTGGGCACCGGTCACAATGAGCCTCGAAGAGGCTCGTCCTACGCGTGAGGCTGCTGAAGATGGCACCTATGACGTGCTGATGTTGGGCAATTCCTACACCTCACAGAACAGTTTGAGTTCACGTGTTCAGGCGTTGTTTGATGCATCGGGAACTTCAGCGAGTGTTTCAGATTTGACCGGTGGTGGCATGAAGTTGTATCAACATGCAGACAATGCTGAATCTTCTGGAAATCAGTGGAATACAGCTCTGACCACAAACCAATATGAGTTTGTCATCTTGCAAGATCAAAGTCAAGTCCCATCCTTCCCAACCACCGAATCCATGTGGCAGAATTCCAAGAATGGTGCCATTCGCCTAGATTCTATGATTGAAAGTGCTGGTGCTGAAACCATCTTTTTCATGACATGGGGTTACCGAGATGGGGATTCCAACAATGCTTGGTTGAATCCAGATTACCTCACCATGCAGGCCAACCTTGAATCGGGTTACAACATGTATGCTGAGAACATCACCACTGCAAATCGCACACCATACATAGCCCCCGTTGGATTGGCCTACAAGGCGATTTACGATCAAATCGTTGCAGAAGGTGGGACTCCCACCGACCAAGGCACACTGTTCTACAATCTGTATTCCAGTGACGGTTCTCACCCTTCAACACTAGGCACATATCTGGCCGCTTGTGTCATGCATTCAACCATTACGGGAATTTCTTCCGTCGGATTGCCGGACCAATTTGGATTGGATGAGAATGTCCGATTACAACTACAGTGGGCGGCAGATTCAGTCATCTTTGATCGATCATTGGGCTACAATTATCCATGGCAAAACGAAACCGTGATGATTGGTCCATTCTCGAGGCAAGCCGAACTGCGATTTCCGGCCGACCAAACAGAGGATGAACTGCTGCCATTGGTCATAGCATTGCACGGATTTTCAGACTCCCCAGGGTATGTGTACGGCTATTTCCAAGGACCGGCGAGTGTCACCGAAAATCGCCATCTGCTTTTGACACCCACTGGAACAGAAAATCCAGAGGGAAAATATTTCTGGAACGGTCCACCAGCTTGCTGTGATTTTTACAATCAGAACATTGACGACGTGAGTTATCTCTCATCACTCATTGACACTGCGGTGAACCATTGGGGTGCCGATCCTGAACGTGTAATGCTAATTGGTCACTCAAACGGTGGCTTCATGTCGCACAGGATGGCTTGTGATGCTGGAAATAAAATACATACCATCGTAAATTTCGCCGGTTCCACATATGGGGATTTCAGTCAATGCAATCTCACAGGATATCCTAATATCATCAACGCCCATGGGACCGTTGACAGTACGGTAGATTACAATGGTGGAGAATTCTACGGAGAGTCCTATGCCTCTTCACCCGGTGGAGCTGCATTCTGGGCCGAGCGATCTGGATGTGATGAGTTCTCGACGCTCGTGAGGACATTGGATTTGGTTGGAACTGAGAGCAACGAGACCCAGCATCAGGAGCATCTCAATTGCACACAAGGAAACAGAATCGCACATTGGAAATTATTGAACGAGGGACATGCCCCCATTTTCCCCGAAGGGTCTCTCATTAACACCGCCTTCGATTGGGCATTCAATTCAGATGATGCACAATCAACAAATGGAGGAGACAATGGTTCATCACCAGGAAACCAGACTAATGGGAGCAATCTCTGGTTCGGCAGTTCTGATGGGACCAATGTCCTGATTGAACCGGGAGGTGGTTCGGGATTCATAGTCAACCTCACCAATAACGCTTCATTTTCAGATGTCGCCGATATTCGCATCCATACCGATACAGGTTGGGACGTATCCTGGAATTATGGTGATGGGAATCCAGCCAACGGCTACACATTGGAAATGTACAGTGATTCACAACATTGGATTCAATTCGCCATTTCGGTTCCAGAAATATCCATGGGGCAGCCCTTGGCAGGCTCCAAGCATTCGTTTACTGTCAGCGCCACTAGTCAACACGATGGGAATTCAACCACATGGACGTTTACTGTGGAAGTCTTACCTTGGAATGGAGTTGAATTGGTATCGCAGCCAGAAAATTCAACTTTGGACCCCGGTACGGAGGTTCGCATACCGGTTACAGTTCGAAATATAGGCAATGAAGAGAAGAGTATGGGCGTTCGAGTTCGACCTGTCAGTGCCGAGGGGGTGCCGATTCCAGGATATGAACCCGCAATTTCATTCGTCCTGAATGGGTGGTCCGTTGAAATCTGGGAATTGTACAACCTCCTAGATGTGGGGCCCTATCAAACAGGTACAGTACAATTGGAATTCAATGCTCCTAACATTCCAACGGGGACGATGTGGGTGGAATTCAGTACGTGGAGCAGTGGGGCTAGCCAACAAATCTCTACGACGATGGTTGAAGTGAGTATTCTACGAGAGCGGAGTGCAACCATCCATTTCCTCGATAACGATTGTGCGCTGATGGATGCAGGCGATCTCTGCACAAGTGAATTCAGAATACAAAATACGGGAAATTATCTGGATGATTACGAAATAGAATGGGAATTACCTGACTCTCTCGAATTGCAGGTGGCTCGAACCGTGTTCAATCTAGAACCTGGAATGTCTACAGATGTAGGCGTCATCTACATCGTCGAGAATGGATTGCCCGCAGGATTCGAATTGTCTCCGACCCTTAGATTGATGACTGGAGATGGAATTGAGATGAGTACTGCCTCAACAACGATTGAGGTCGCCACCCTCATCAATTGGGAGATTCAATCCGAATACATCACGATGGACGATATGGATAATATTACACTAACATACACACTCAGAAACATAGGCAATGCCGACGATGGTTTGGATGTCACATTATCAACAAATATTTTCGCTGAATATGGATTGATACCCCCATTTTCAAGTGATTGGGAGATTGGTGAATGGACGGCCAATCATTTCATCGTCCACGACATCGCTCCGAACGCCACGGTGACCTTCAGGGCATGGATGCAATTGCCTATTGATCAAGAATTGAATAGGACAGCGACAATTACTGTTGAGATTCGTAGTACGCTTGAACCTAGCATCATTTTCACCAATCGTACTGAATACGAAATACTCGCCGAATATTGGCCCCCGGAGAACATCGAAGGGGAAAGTGCATGGGATGAATTCGTCGATAGTGCCCAATCATTCTGGAATGACTGGAATCAAATTCTAATCTCAATCATTGTGACCATGGTGGGCGCTGTTGTCCTACATCGCGCAGTTGTTTATCGTCAACGAAAGGATTCTGAATGGTCCGAACTGATTGCTTCAAGGCATCAAGAGCCTGAAAAAGTGGGTGATTGGATGGAAAAATTCAGTGAGAAGAATGTCGAAATTCCAGAAGTTTCTCGCAGCCCCGAAATGGATGCGGGCGCATTCAAATTAGCTTTCCAGATGAGATCTGAATCTAAACAAGAACGATCAACTCCTTCCGATGATGTCATGCAAGCAGCCCACACGGTGTTTGAGCATCATGATGAAAGGGCCGACTATGATGTGATTGATAGTTTGGCTGAAGAATTACTAGAATTTTCAGCGCCTCACGAAGCCAATGAAGCATTTTCTCCGGCCGAATCGATGCCAGGGAGAACCGTTCGTCATCCGCGTAAAGAACCATCAAAATCGAAGGGGGATGCAGAAGATGACAATCTCGATTTGGATTTGTGAGGGATTGTATGTGGCGAATAGGGATTGATGAAGCAGGCAGGGGGCCCGTGATTGGGCCCTTGGTAGTCGGCGCACTGTGCCTGCCAGAATCAGACCTTTCATTGCTGCATGATGTTGGAGTGACAGATTCTAAATTGCTCTCGAAATCAAAACGAGAAGAGTTGGATCGATGGATTCGAGAACAGGCTGAGAACAGAGAGTGGGAAATTGAATTGTGTATTTCTCAACCTGCTGATATCGACCGCGCAATGGCTATGACAAATCTCAATGATCACGAAGTCAGTTTGTTTGCATCACTGGCTCGAAGATTCAAGGTTGAGGGAGGGGGTGTACTCCAATTGGACGCATGTGATGTGGATGCAGGGAGATTCGGAAACAATGTAGCCAATCGCCTCAATGATTGGCCATGGGAAGGTTGGACGATGGACAGTAGACACGGGGCCGACTTGCATTGTTTGGCAGTCGCAGGCGCATCTATCCTAGCCAAAGTCGCCCGCGACCAAGCTATACGGGCAATTTCATCTGAAATTGGTATTGAATTGGGGTCAGGTTATCCCTCGGACCCCAAGACGATTGCAGCCCTTCCAAAACTGATTGATGGCGAAGCCCCCCACGATTGTCTCCGATGGGGTTGGATGACTGTCAAGGATGCATGGAAACAGGTGTACAATGAATCGGCCCCCGTTAGGTCGGTCGACCCAGATGCCCCGCCTAACGCGCAGCGGACCCTATTCTGAGCCCCTCATGTTCAAAAACGGCCTGCGGGCGGTTTCGCCCTATGGGCGAACTTGAACCAGAGGTGGTTTCACTACTGCGCAAGTATGCTCTACAGAATGCACTTGAGTACGATGGGCAGGGTCAGGTCGGCTCTGTCATGGGCAGAGTGATGGGTGAAAATCCTGATTTGCGCTCTCGAGCACAAGAGTTGACTGGATTCATTGCTAGCCAAGTTGCTGAAGCCAATGCCTTGGCTACAGAGAAAGGATTAGATCATATTCGCTCGATTCTAGAAGACGAATCCCCAGATGCATTGGAGAAGAAAGTCAAGGAACGGAGGGAAGGTCTTCCTCCCTTGCCAAATGCCGAGTCAGGGAATGTCGTTCTCCGATTTGCACCGAATCCCAATGGGCCATTGTCATTGGGCCATGCAAGGGGCGTGGTCATCAATGCTGAATTGGCACGAATGTACGATGGGGAAGTAATCCTTCGATTTGATGACACGGATTCTGTGGTTAAACGTCCCGACCCGGAAGCTTACGCATTGATTGAAGAGGATTTTACCTGGCTTGCAGGACGGGCTCCAGATAGAATACTACGCGCATCAGACAGAATGGAAGTGTACCTTGATTATGCGGCCAAGACATTGTCTGAAAATCACGCCTATGTGTGTCAATGCTCTAGTGATGCATTCAAGGAATTCAGAATTTCAAAAACCGAATGTCCATGTCGAAATCGAGCGGTAGAAGATAATATCCATATGTGGGGCCAGATGAATGATGGCACCATTCAACCTGGTGGAGCCGTCGTTCGAATCAAGACTGATATGACACTGCCCAATCCAGCTCTTCGGGATTGGCCGGCTTTGCGGATTCAACATGCCGACCACCCATTGGTAGGTGACAGATACAAAGTCTGGCCATTGCTTGATTTCCAAAGCGCTGTGGAGGACCACCTCCAAGGTGTGACACATATTGTGCGAGGGAAGGATTTGATGGACTCTACACGAAAGCAAACATTGCTGTACGAAAAGTTCGGATGGACATACCCTGAAACGATGTACTGGGGACGAGTGAAGGTGCATGAGTTCGGTGGTTTCAGCACATCACAGATGAAAAAAGACATTCAAGCTGGCCAATATACTGGATGGGATGATCCTCGCCTGCCGACACTCAGGGCACTGCGAAGACGAGGATATGACGCTGGGGCGATGAGGAAATTCTGGATTGATCTGGGCCTAACACAGAAGGATATCTCAGTCCCCATGTCGACGCTGAACAGCCTCAACGCCAAGGCGGTCGATGCAGAAGCACCACGACTATCATTTGTGAGTAATCCACGTACCATTGAGTTGGACATCACTGAAATCCAGATGGATAAAGTCACTCTGCCAATCCACCCCGAACATCCAGACAAGGGCGTTCGTGAATGGCCACTTGAGGATAGTCCACTCAAGGTGAAGATTGCTTTCGAAGATTTCACCTCACGTGAAGCGAGGCGTTTGAAGGATTTTGCAGACATTGCAATCAACCATAAAAAAGAGGTAAGTAGAGGGTGGGTGGGTCAAATCATAAACATTGAACGCCATGGTAACACCCCGATTATTCATTGGCTACCCAGCAACATGGCACAACCAGCCGTATTGCTGCTTGAAGAAGAGGGTGAATTGGTGGTGGCTGAAGGATTATTGGAAATCAATGATTATCCAGATGGAACTGTCGTCCAACTTGAACGAATGGGGTTCGCAATCCTTGAGGGCATTGATGAAAACGGGGCTCGGCTCCTCGTTCGGCTACATGGTTGAATTCGCACGCGCGCGCGTGCGTGAGGTTCAAGTCGAATCTCGCTGTCGCCACGCCATGCAGGCTCGCCAGTCTCGCAGTGCTTACGGGCTCATGTTTCTACTACTGGCAGCCATGATTCCTCTCAGTGTCCCATCTGCATCGGCTGAAATTGTCTGTTGTGGACCAAGTGAGTTTGATCTCTTCCTCATCGGTGAGAACAACGAAGCAACTATGACGCCGTTTGAGAATGAATTGGTCGGAATTAATGAAAAAGGTGTCAGCCAATCAGTACAAGGTGTTGAAGAAATTGCAACATGGAGTATTGTTTGGAAAGAAAGTGCAACGATGGCTGAATCGACATGGAGATTCAATATCGCCTACGAAGTAGAGAATGCAGCAGGAGTGTACGCCAATGCAACCGTTGATGTGTTGATTGGAAATAATCTCTACACAGCAGAAAGTGGCACCCCTGGAGCATTTATGTCGGGAAATGATCTTGTCGGAATCGACATTGAAATTCCCCAGGTTGCAATCAGTATGAATGATGTAATTGAAGTGACTTTTTCGGTGAGGAGTATCCTTTTCACACAACCCGGAGATGAGTCATCGATTCGATTCATTTGGGGCGAGGATACAGAGAGTGCCTTACGTGCAACCCTTCCGTTAGTGACAATCGAAATGCCGAATGCTTTGGTGGTTGGAGAAGAGGTTTTCTTCCCCGTTATACTGAAATCCGGCTTTGGAGAGCGTATGTGGTCTTCATTGGAAGAATTTGAGTTCAAGATTGGTGGCATCGTCATTTCAGATGTCCGTTCACCGAGTATTGTTTCCGGAGGGGTCGAAGTTCCGTTTGTTTGGAATCCAGGTTCAAACCCAACCGATGGAAATTACCAGATTAATCTGTCCATCTGGTTGAATGGAGGAGATGTCCCCCTGACAACCGGTAGGAATCACGACATCACATTTGAAGAAGGTGGTGGCACCCAAAGTTATCACTTCGGCGAGCCGGCAAGAGCTGTGAGCAGTCGACTGGATGTTGACATTGAAGTGAAGTATGATGGGACTCATATTACACGGACCGTGGAATTTGAAATTGAAGGTTCAATGGCATCTTGGTTGCGTTGGGGGATGGATAACATTGGCAATTCTTCGTTGCCCTCAGATCATTTGTTCACTCAGATTCAAGAATTTACAGGGTCGTCTCAACTGAGAGAAAACGGCAAGGTAGATGACGTGGAAAGAGAGGCACTGTTGAATCACATTGACAGTAGTACAAGGAATCTTGAATTGTTCTTAGGAAATACTGGATTAGCGCTCAATCCTGATGGATTGTTTGAAGCAGATTTGTTTGATATGAACCCAGAGGTAATGATTGACCTCATGGGAGTTTCAGGAATCGATGATGCGCCAATGCGAATTCGAATTGATGTGGTCCTAGCATTGACTGGGCAAGAACGTATTATGCTCATTTCTGATTTCATTCGCCCTCAACTCGGAAATGGAATTTGGACAATGAATGGAGACCCCTCTGTCGATTTGAGTGTTGAATTGACCACAAGTGCGTTCTCTGGGCTGTTTAGTGTCATCAAGGAAGATCTCCCAGAAGACATGACTGTGACACACTATCGAGTCGGTTTGAAAGAAGTGGTGACAATCGAGATTGATGGCCTTTCTGACGATGATAAATTTGAGGTAGAATATACTGTGGCTGGAAGTGCGTTATTCTCACCATTCGTGACCTTGCTTTCCACAATATTGTTACTTGTGTCTGGAATTGTCGTGGGACTTAAATTGACTTGGAATCGTTCAAGATGGATAGTGGGAATTTCTTCATTCGCCTTTACGGGAATGATGAGTTATGTTTACGCCCTTTCTGCTCTACCCCCAACATTCGTCCTTGGAATCGCCACTGCATGCGCAGTACTGATGATGCCTTTGGCCATAATCTCGCCTCGTCATGAGGGTGATTGGGTACTTGGGGGTGAATCTCTTTCAGAGGATTATGAAAAGGCGTTAACGAGAGATATTCCAACTGTGGATTGTCCCGCTTGTAACACTTCAAATCCAGTTGAAACAACTGAACGCCCAGTGCGTATACCCTGCGGTGGATGTGGACGGAATCTGCGAATTGAAGGTTAAGGCATCTGACCAGTTCTCAGCAGGCTATCGATAGTGTCGCTCGCTTGACTGCGTCGACCAGATGGGTTGTCTCGCCATGACTTAGTGAAAGATGTTAGCTGACTCGCCAAATCTCGCTCCCATCCAGCTGCCATGATGCGATGCCAACCCAGTTCCTCGAGGCGGGCTGTTGAAGGAAGCTCCACATCCAGTAGAGGTTTCATTAAATGTGACAGTGATTGGGCACGGCCTTCAAGGTCGAGTTGGCCCCATCTATCACGAACAGCACCGAGCGCTAACGAATCGATGCCGGGCAGACTGTCAGGGTGAACATCGGGGACTTCAGGCATTGGAACCACTCGAATATGCCCCTCATTCGAGAGATAATCGCGGAGAACTGTGTAAACCGGGTCATAGGTATGCTCAAGGCCACTGGAAAGCCAATTACCAGTCAATATCCAAGGCATCAGTAGGCGCGACATGGCCCCTGAAGGTGCAATCGAATTACCCAACCCAGCAGCAAGTGCGACGGGTGAGAGTAGGCCGTGGCGAGAATCTCCACCACTGGCGACCAACGCCTCGACTTCAAGCGGTGCAAGATGGATGGACAATGGTTCTGTTCCGATCGACTCGAGTTGGGAAACTGAGGTTGAGTCAATGACAATGCTCGGGCCCTTGGCAGCCTTTGCATTATCTCGTAAACGGCGTTGGTAGGGTATTCCAGCATCCAATAGTGCAGCTTCTAGTAATGCGGAAGCGAAGATTCCAGACTCATCCAGTGGTGCAACAATTGTTAGAGAAGACTTGGATGTTCGCAATTTGAGTGCTGCTTCCCGCAATACGGGTGCGGCTGTCGCGAAGGCTGGGAGATCAAGTAGTGACATGGGCCGCGGAGTTGTGGTTCCACTTACGGTTCAAAGACCTGACCACAACGGCAGGAGATGATTACTCTACCATGAGGCGGAGTTGATCACGCTTGTATGCCCATTCTGTGTCGAGTTGGCCGCGACCTTTGTAGTACCGAGATAGTCGACGGATCTTGCTCTCAGTCAACTCAAGTTGGCGCGAATTGTGGCGGTCTTTGCGATTTGATTCAAGATGATTGATGAGGCGGAGTGCGCGGCGCATCAAACTCATCATATCTTCTGGATACTGTGGTGTAATCTCGTTTTCGGCAAGAATCTGGCCGATTCGCTTGCCAACGACGAGTCGGGTATCGGGAACTGCGTGCTGGTCACGGAGAATGGTGCCAATGGATGCAGTGTTGTGTCCGTCTGCAGCCAATGAAAGAATCAGTTCAGTTACTGCTTTCGGATCGGAGTTTGACCACTCGGGTGCTTTGTCGACGAGGGGCTTGGTTGAACCACTCTTTCCGCGACCTGGACTGTGCATGCGAGCCATGTATAGAGCACCTCGAGCGTCCCGCCGACCTGCTGCCCCTTCATAACCGCTCCGCTATGATTCGAATTGGGTATCCCCCCCTTCGGGGGGGCTATGCTGGGAATTCGAGCAATGCGTGGGCTTGAATGGGGGCGATTGATGAACGTGCTTGGAGACCTTTCAATTCAATCAAAAATAGTGCCCCTAATACCTCTGCGCCAGCTGCCTGACAAAGTTCAGAGCATGCAGAAATAGTTCCACCTGTAGCCAATAAGTCATCGATTATGACAACCCTTTGACCTGATACCAAGGCATCTTGATGGATTTCAAGAGTATTTGATCCGTATTCAAGTGTATATTCAACTCGACTGGTTGCTGCAGGAAGTTTTCCTGGTTTGCGAATAGGTACGAATGCAATGTCGAGTTTTGACGCCAACAATGGGCCGAAGATGAAACCACGTGCTTCTGGGCCAACGATAACATCGGGAGACCAATTGAGTTGCTCCAAATCCTCAGCAAATCTATTTGTCACTTCTGAAAGAAGGCCCGGTTGACTCAAGACGGGTGTGATATCACGGAACATGATCCCTTCTATGGGAAAATCCGGCACCGTACGAATAGTCTCACGGAGCCTGTCGAGAAACTCGTCAGACATCGGTGGAACACACCCCTGTAGATTAGTTTTGGAAATACTGGCTTGCATAAGCACGGGCTTGTTCAGCGGTGTATCCCATTCCAATCAATTGCTGCTCGTACGCCTGCTGCTCAGGAGTTATTGCCGTAGCCCAAGCTTGCTCTGTGGGGTCGTTACCTTTGCCACCCGAGCGTAGGACTAGAGTGAGACCGAGAACTACCACGAGTAGGAGAACGATACCTGCTGCAATCATGATGTACAGCATCATATCAGAATCATCACCACTGGAACTTTCTGTATCTCCCGATTGATTGTTACCAGATTCATCCGTACCGTTGGTGTCTCCAGGGTCATCGGTGCCGTCGTCCACTGGACATCCTGTGTTATCGACTGATGTGTCGGCAGGAGTATCTGGACAGGCGTCAATCGTATCATCGACGCCATCACCATCTGTATCAGAACACCCAAACGCGTCTACTGCTGCGCCAGATGGTGTTCCTTGACACATGTCATTAGAATCGGAGACTCCGTCATTGTCCTCATCGGGAATCCAAAGTGGGCAACCTGTTCCATTGGTTCCCGACATCACACCAAATTCGTTCGGGCAAACGTCACCATTGTAATCACTAGGTCCGTTGTTGTCTCCGAAGCCATCACCATCAGTATCGTTCCACTGGGTTGCTTCGTAGATGAATACGTCTCCGCCATTGGAATATCCATCACCGTCTGCATCTTGGCAGCCAAGGCGATCCATGGTAGAATCGCCAGGTGTGTTCGGACAAGCGTCGTCGTCGTTGAGGACGCCGTCTCGATCGAGGTCATTAGCAAAGAGTTCGTCATAATTTATGATTTCAAACGACGGGGAAGTCATGGTATTGTCAGTCTCATTTGATTCGACGATAACATCGCCGCCATCGACAGTCAATACACAGGTGTAATTTCCTGACGAAATGGTAGCGCTGTCCAATAGAACGAGGTCGCCATCTTGGATGATTACTCCATCATTGCCATCAAGTGCATCGGAATATGCGTCTTGAAGAAGAGTCAGGACTTCAGTTCCGTTCTCATCGACCAAACTCAATTGCCAAGCGAATGCGGCATCCATTGGACCGTCGTCACTGCTGATATCTGCTCCGAAGAATACCTGCTCACCAGTACTTCTGCCACTGACTGGGCAGTTGATTGCGCTAGCAACAAGGTTTGGAAGTGGTGGGTCAATCGGTGTGAATGAGAGGTTGTACCAACCCTCTGCCTCGTACGCGTTGATGATGACATAGTATCCACCATTCAAATCACTTGAGTCCAATCCAGTGGTGTCAACCATAGCACTGCCATTGGTGGAGTACACCTCAGTAATCAAGGAATCATCACTTCCATCGAACAATTGGAGATGCATATTCTCATTATTGTGGGACTCTAACTCAACAGTCATGCCATGCATGCCAGAGAGTGAGAAGCCGTAAGCGTCAGCCGTGTCTTCAATATCCAGACAACCCATTCCGCTTTCTTCTGGGTTCTCGCCAATTTGCATTGCAGTCACTCTACTTGGGCCTGCATCTGCATTGGGTTGCCCCCAATCTTCAGGGCTTCCACAGTCATACGGTGGGATGAATATGGTGCCGTTGGTCCAAATCTCCAATGTGTAATTCGCCAGACCGGAATATTGTGAGACATTGATGTAATAGGTGTCTGCGGCTCCATCAGCATCTGTTCCAGATGTTGACACAGACTCATTACTGTCAATGCCGGCACTAGAGTCTACATCAGGTGAACTAGAATTCCATAGGTCGAGATCGAGATCCGCATCCCAATTATCTGCTGTTAGGACAGCGGAAATATTCTGCCCGCGCCCCATTGAGAGCATGTACATGTCAGCCTTGTCGCCGCCGGATACGCATCCAGTAATCACTCCGGTGAAATTAGCACCCAAATCGTAGGCTTCTGCCTCAACACCACCAATGTCCGCACCTGTTGATGCATCATCCACATTCGGACAAGGCATTCCCGAAATTGTGGTCACGCCAGAACTGGCATTGTTGTTGTTGAGATCATCCGCCTCTGAGACATTGCCCCAGCCATCTGGCCAGACAATCCAGTGATAATCGTCGCTGTCTATATCAGCGGGGATGGTTAACTGAGCGCTCTCAACTGAATTGGTTCCTGCTGCAAGGTAAGGTCCTGTAACATGGCTATCCACGATTGTATCCCCCCAATCATAAGTGTCGTCTGTGGATAGAATAAACACGACATCATACGGATTTGTTGAGTTAGTATCGCCTGGGCCGTAATTCTCTACTGTGTACGTGACATTGACCGTGTCGCCGGCCATTGCGCTCGCTGGGCCACTGATTGAATTCACAGCAAGATCGGGCTTTGGTACAGAGGTATTTACCCAGATGTCCATCTTGTAATTCCCATCTCCTGCATATTGCCAAACCTGGATGTAAAACATTCCTGCTGTGGTAGAATTTGTTGTGAATTCAACTCGCTCGGTTGCCGCATAACTCATAGATAAATCGACATAGCCTGTGCCAGTTTGTTGGTTACCACCGGTGCTGTCTGCGAGTAACAAATCGAAATCTGTGTTTGTTCCATCACCAAAATCACGCAATACAACAACGATGTCTTTGTCTGCAGATACCTGCATTGAATACCAATCTTGATCATCAGTGGTGTCAACACAACCATCCATATTGGTCACGGTTGGGTCGCTACCCTGTGATTTGGCAGTCGCTGTGGTGTTGCCAGCATCTCCTGCTGTGCCGCCGTCACTTTGTACGGCAGAACAAGGTGCACGGGCTCCAGTATCCATGGTGCGGTCGGCCTGTTTCAGTGCATTTGGATGGGTTTCATCATCAATTACGACGTCTACTCCCATGTGGGGAGCCATCATCGGCGCCAATGCTGAGAGAATCATCAGCAGGACTAGTGCGGTGCTCAGGTGGTTCGTTTGATAGGCAGTGGCCATACATCCTACCGCCCTATGGGCGGTATTTAACACCCCCCAACTCTGGGTCGCTGGCCCTAAAGACGGTGTTGGGACTTCGCCAGCCGACCTGCGCCACACTTCCATTCCCACCCTGCAGCCTTGCAGCGGGCCGAACCGAGTAATTTTCCATCGCGAATGATAAGGACTTCTTCGCTGATTTTTAGGTCTTCAGGGGCTGAAACAACCATGTGAGGGAAAATATCGCCTTTCCATGGAGAATCTCCGCCGATTTCGACCTCTCGAAGTGTACCCGTTTCTCGAAGAATTGGAAGAATGGATTTAGTGAATGAAAACCGACCTGAATCAGGGTGCCATTGCGCCATTTGTTGTTTGTCTTTCAGAAGCATCCACCTCGGAGGTTTTCCGCCCACATGTAGCCCTTCCATCCACGCATCGGTCCCAAATTGCCATCGGCTCAGGGATGCAAATGAATGGAGAAGGAATGCCTTTTCACGAATTGGTTCTCCTTCTATGGATTCTATGGCCTGGCGAAGAACATCGCAAGCAGCTTTGGAAGAAGCGCCCACGCCGTCTGGTCGAGTATCGATCGTCTCAATCTCGAAGTCAATTCCAGAATGGTTGATGACGGTCTTGTAACCGACTCGCTCCACCAATGTCGTCACCATTCGTCGAATGGTTGCCAATTCATCATCGTCCCAATCGCCAGTCACTGGAATGTCATAATGGGCAGCGGGCCACTGTTCCTCCAATTCACGAGGGACTAGGCCGAGCGGACTGGTAACAATGACTTGGTGTACTCTGCGGTTGCGTATAGCAGAGCGGAAGAAACGATGGCTCTGACTGCGAGAGTAAGGCTTGCGTGCAGAGCAAGGTAACAACACCAATGTCTCACGCTGAATCTCGTCAGGCATGTACTCATGCTCAATGCGATGAATCCAATCTTGAACAAGTGGATCTTCGCGGCTCACGGGTCCGTGGCAACGGAATCTTTGGGCCTTATCGACATGCATTGACAGAGGTGCAGAACCCGACAACTGAGCGTCATGTCGTCGAAGGTGTTCAACGAGACGAGGGCTGTTGAGTGATTGCTTCTCAACGAGTTCCCGAATAGTGCCGGCTTGAATTGCCGCCCGGGTCGCGGCCAACGACGAGCGCCATTCAGAGAGTTGGGCAGTCATATCGGCAGATTCGCCACTGGTTGAATCGATATGTCGGGGCCCATCTCTGGACAATAGAATTCCATGGGCAGCTGCCTGCTGTGAACGTCTCAAATCGAATAAATCTAAACCGAACCACGAAAGAATTGCACAATTGTCTGGGCCACCCAACCCTGGGGCCCAGAGAAGTGCTGCAGGAAATCGCTCACGGATAAGGTGGATTGTTTGTACTAATCGACCGGGATGTCCAGCCAGTTGAACAGCATCCTGAATGACAATTATTTCGGGTGATAGATTTGCATCGAGAAGTGTTGCATCATGGACCAAACGCTGCCAAGATACGGGCAACAGTGGACCTGTGCTCTGGCCAAGTCCCGAGTCTGCTTCTTGGAGACTAGGGGGCAATGTGTGGCCTTCATCAGCCGTATATGTCGGAACGTCGTTTTCCCCAAAGGGATGTGACCATGCACCCCTTGCTGAAATCGATAGAGATGCAGGTAAATTTTCGGAGTTGTGCTCAATGGTAAAAGGGGCGATTTCAACGTCAATTTCTGGGTCATTGGGAGTCAGACACAAACCCGGCGTGAAGGCAGCCGGGGATGCGCGATCGCCGAGCCCAAAAATGCGTGCATGACGCCAACGGGCCAGCACCGTTCGGGCCAATGGTTTGTGCTCCATGAAACGAGGCTGTCAATGCACTGGACTTGAATGATTCTAAAGGTGGCGGGCCGGAGGCCCGGGCCATGCGCACATGTGCGATGGTTCTCGGATTGTTCCTCATTCTGATGACTGCATCATCGATTCCTGCAGAACAACTCAGTAGTGTCGGGACGATTGATGAACCTGAGTTAGATTGGGAGGGGGCGGGCACGTCGACACTCATCTATGAGGGTCAGTTGAGTGACCCTCAGGATCTCGATAACATCACTCTCGGTGATGATGCAGGAGCGGTACATTTCATCCAATTAGTATCTTCAGACGAAGCGTTGAAAATCACAGTTCGCGAAGATGGTGAGATTCACGGCGAAGAAGTGGGTTCCTCCGTGGCCTTCTTACTCAGTGGGACCGGGAATGCCATGTGGGTCGAAATTTCCAATGTAAATTTCACAAGTCCTAACTCCTACCAAATCCATATCCATTCTAATTCTGCTGATGAGGATGTAGAATTGGGCGACTTGACTGCATCTGGATATATCCATGAATCCGATACAGAAGGGGACCGTTCCTACTTCTCGACCGGAGGGAATGCTGCTATCGAGATTCAATGGTTTGGAGCAGATATGACGGAATTCGTCGGATACATGACTCAATTATCCAATGGGGATGTGACTGAACTTGATTTTGACGACAATAGTACGGCCACCATGACCTTACACACACCAGCGGTAGATTCGCGATTCGAGAATTATGAATTCACCATCTGGGCAAGGACGGATGGAGTCACCGGAGTGTGGTCGTTGAACAAAACCATACTCTCCGAGGGGGATGCGCTGTGCCCGCATGATTGCCCCAACACAGTCGATGAGACACGATTCCACTCCGAGGCAGTTACCATAGAGAATGAACGCTGGGCGACGGATGGGAATCTCAGCGGACAAGATACGGTTGATGTGTATCCAATTTTCATTCAGGGAGACTCGTGGGAGGTTCATCGGCTCATTGCGACAATCGAAGGTGATGATTCCTTAGTACAGATTCAGTCGTGGGACAACTCAGGTGAATTCCTAACGCCATTGGATGTTGCAGACGGATCTGGGACCGTTGGCTTGAACATGACACCAGGGTATCATCTAGTGAAGGTGAGTCGTTCTAATTCGGCGATTGGTACCAATGCTTACCACCTTGACTTGCTAACAATCAATGTAACCAGTGGAGATGCTGGTCCCGAAGGTGAGATTGTAGATCAATGGAGGGAATTCATTCCATTCTACATCGGAATCGGCTTGGTGATGCTGGCACCCATGGGATATGTTCTGTGGAGTCTGCGTGGAACGAAATTAGCCGATGAAGTACAAGCACACGAACGAGGGCGATTGAAGCGCCTTCGAGAACGATTAGCTAGACTCATCGAAAGTGATGGTAGTGAACATGAAATCAGCAGTGCTCTGGAAATGTTAGAGGCGGTTCAGTGGAAGGCGACCGTCGCCGAGATGGGTGAAGCGACATTGACGCACCACACCGATTCTGTCACACTGAAAGCTTGGCGGATGGGACCAGGAAGTTTGCTTGTGGGAATTCATGTTGAGCAGGCGCCATGGAACTTGGCTGCTCTTCGATTTGAGGCAGCAGGTGGGCCTTCATGGAAGATTACCAAGGTCTCTCCAAATTCACTTTACGATGGCGATGAAATCTTCCTAGACACGCTAGAGGTCGGCAGTACACGATTCCTCGGGCTACAATTGGAAGGAAGTGCGAATGGGCTTGACTTGCACCTTTCGGGGCTTGTAGAAGGAAAACCTCTGGCTGCGATTCCAGCTCGTGCACTTCTCATGGAAGATGAGTAATCAATTGCGGCGATCTTGGGCTTCACGACGCACGGCATCTTCGATATCTGAAATGGGCAATCCGAATGAAGGGCGCATCTCTTCCAATGTAGAACGCATGGATTTGTTGAATTTCTCAGGTACATGCAGTTTCAGTAGAATTGTGACATCGCCACGTCCACGACCACGACGATGGGGCATTCCTCTCCCTCGTACTAGCAGAGTTTCACTCGGCTTGGCACCTGCTGGTACATCAATGACCAATGGTTTGCCATCTATGTGTGGTAACTCAACTTGTGTCCCTAACATCATCTCAGGAAAACCAAGTGGGAGCGCCATAATCAAATCTGGGCCGTCTCGCTCAAACCAAGGGTGATATTCGATATCTAGGTGAATGTAAAGGTCCCCATGTTGGCCATTGGCAATGGGTTCTCCTTTGCCTCGGTGTCGAAGACGAAGGCCGTCTTCGGCCCCCCTTGGGATGGTGATGCGAAGTTTTTGCTCACGCTTGACTGACCCTGAACCACGACAAGCCGAACAGCGCTTTCGAATGATATTTCCCGACCCGGCACAATCAGGGCAGTCCGACACCATTTGTTGAACAAATGGTCCCACTCTAGCCTGCTGCATGATACGTCCCTGTCCATCACAAGTAGAGCAGCGCTGAATATCCCCTGGTGTTTGGGCCCCTGAGCCATTACATGACTCGCATGCGCTGGAGAGTTTAGCGGAAATTTCGATTTCTGCCTCATCATACACATTCTCAAGAGAAATACTGTGGCGAAGTAAAACATCTTGACCGCGTCGTCCACGGGATGAACGACCCCCGCCGAAAATTCCAGAGAAAATGGATTCAATCCCCCCACCGAACAAATCATCGAGATTGATGTTCACACCCTGGAAACCACCAGGACCGAAAGGGGACCCTCCGGGAGAATCATGGCCGAACATATCGTATTGGCGTCGTTGTTCGGGATTTGACAAAACGGCATATGCCTCTTGGACTTCCTTGAACAAATGCTCAGCTTCAGAATCATCTGGATTCTTGTCCGGGTGAAACTTTCTAGCAAGGGATCGGAAGGATTTCTTCAGTTCGTCTTCATTGGCATCCTTGGACACCCCCAGAACTTCGTAGTAATCGCGCTTTTCCGCCATCTACGAACCCCCCGTCTATTCTCGCGTTCTGACGCCTGTTCTTCAACCCGACGTTTGACAATCAGAGTTTGTTTCCGCAATTTTCACAATACGATTCCGCTTCTGGATTGTTTCGACCACAACTGCCGCAGATATTTCCTACAACTGCTGATGTGACGCCTGAGGGACCTGCAGTGGCCACCCCAAGCATCTCTTGAGAATACCAATCATCTGCTGCAGGTGCTGATTCCTGAGTTGTGGGTGATTCAGGAGTCGGTTGGGTTGCGGCTGTTTCCTTCAATTTGTCCAGTACTCCCCCGATTAGGCCTTTCTCAGGCTCTTCACGCGTGTGAGTGACGCCTTGTACCGAATCGACGGGTCCACTTTCCCCTGTGACTCTGGCGGTCGAACGTCGAACGTGTTCAGATTCGGTGAACAATGCAACATTGTCTTGGTCTAAATCATCGCTTTCAATTTCGTCAGTCTGGCGATCTCCCGTCAATTCTGCTATGGAGCCATCCAGTCGTTGCAACGCCTTCTTGGACATCTGGCCTGACTCGATGCCACGCGCATCGGCTTCAAGTTCCGACATGGCCAAATCCGCCTTAGACCAGACGCCTCGATCCTCGGCAGCGTAATCCTTCTGTAATCGCTTGATATGCTTGCGTCGATGCCATTCATGATCACGAATCGTACGAGCATTTCTGAACAAGATGAATCCGATCAATACAGCCACAATGAGATAGACGAGCATGCCAATCCAATCAGTAATCAATCGTTCTTTTATCGCCGGAATAAGTTGGTAAATCGCCAAGAAAACGAATATGGGCGAAACGAAGAGAATCCAAGAATTCACCTGATTCTTCTGCTCCGCCATACCCCAACCATCTCTGACTCCGATTTCAAGGAATCTATTGGACGACCCCTTACAGGGCCCGGTCATTGGGGGGCTTTCCAGGACGGAATCCACCAGACAATAATCCGATGCTGAATGAAGTATGCAGGAGGATTAGCAAGGTGGGTACGCCCCAAATCATTGAAGTATTGTTTGAACGTCGAGCTTCGAGTCCTCCAACGACAAATAGGGTCGACAGGTAGGCAAGGATGGGCCACAGGAAATTGGGCAGGAAAAACGTGGATTGACCATCGATTGCGAGACCTGCAACGATAGCTAGACCGATCCACGGTAGGAATTCGCCAATGCGCATTCGGGCTTTTGCGTCCATGACATGTTTCATGCGCCAGAAACCGTATCGATAGCCCATCCTCCACCACTGATTCAACGTCGTTCGCTTAGCCATCCTAACATGGGTTGCCGCAGTCCTCCACAGTGGCCAGTCGTTGCCAATCAATCGCAGATTAATCTCACTGTCCTGTGTGGTGATGAAATCTTCATTCCAACCACCCACTGCTTCGACCGCTTGGCGGCGATACAATGTGAAAGGTGGGATTTTTGTGGGTCCGTCTTTGGAGAAGCGAGCGAATTGCCCCGAGCCGCCAAGTGGACATGCCAATGAGGCTTCAATCCAATTCCCAACATTGTCGAGTGGTAAATCTGATTCAAGAACCTGTGCACCAAGGCCGCCAAGACGGGTGCCCAATTGCGCTTCAATCGAATGGAATCGGGATAAACGCACTTCAAGATGATCTGGTGGGACCCATGCATGACCAATCATCTCTAGGATGAATTCGACTCCAGAATCGAGGTATTCAAGCGCAATATTTCGGGCATGAGGGACATATTTGAATGGATTATCAATCAGAGTTATTTGTGGCCCGCCTTCTCTTACACTCTCCCCTGCAAGGCGCTCTACAATGTCTGTTGTGCCATCAGTAGAACCCCCATCCAAGACCAAAATTTGATGCAGGTGGGAGGGGTATTTCTGGGCCATGAAACTCCGAAGGCAACGCTCGATATGCGTGGCTTCCTGCCAGGTGGGGATGACTGTGGCGACCACTGAAGTGGGCTCCATGAATCTGCACAACGTCTAGGGGGTGTCAAGGTTCCGTGCCCGAAAGCGAAAAAAAGCGCCTTTGGGCAACACGGGCCGTTCACCATGACTCTCGCGCCACTTGTTATCGTTTCAACGCGTGTAATGTCCCATGAAATTGGAGAGTCGTGTATCAAAGCGGTGCAGAATATATTTCCTGACTTCTTCATCGAAAACGTGCCGGAAGAAGAACAGTTTCCAGTCACTCGTGATACAGTGGAAATCACTCGTGAGGGGTTGGCTCCGGATCGTCTGCTAGAATTGCTCGCAGCGCAACGCATCCTTGACACTGCATTGGATGCAATGTCATTGAATCTACAATCGACTTCGACGTCGTTCCTGATTTCCAGACAGGCAGCATTGTCAAGCAAAGTTGCATTCGTCCTTGAGACTGAAAGAACAATTGGAGGGGTCATTGAAGTGGTGCTTGAATCAGAAGATTTGGTAGATTGGTTGCAAGAGGCTACTTGGCATTCAGGGAGACGAGAAATCCCTCGTACTGTGGGTGATGAATTGAGCATGAGGTCGGACGGCAGTGTGACTGAATGGTTCGACGGAAAGGGCCGTTCGACAATCCAAACCGATGATTAGGATTTCTGAACGATGTGGGCACACAATTCACACAAAATGTCCAATTGCACGTCTGCAGATACATAGTTGAAAGAGGGGATATGGAGGAAAATGGCTGGCAAGGCCCTCCCTCTTGATTGGATTCCCTGTGTTTTGATTGAGTGCAATGTTCGATAATAGGTCTCGTTACAAACAAATCGACCGCAATCTTCGCTAATGATTGCGGCATCATTGCTTGAAATGACATTTGCAATCGTATCACGGTCAGCCGTAGTTTGTAATCGAAGATTACCAGATTCTACGATGGGGGTCTCAGAAATATGTCGACCACTATTATCGGCAATTCGAAAATTACACTCATTTGTTGCACTCATTTCAAACCGTAATTTTTCCGAATTTTCATGTAAACCAACATGAACAACGGCATCAACGTCAGTCAAATGTTCGATACTACGGCGACTTCCTAATTCGTCGACTGAGAGAATAATTCCGGAAAAGGTCATTTCAACTGAAGTGGCATCCATGAAATTATGTGTTCGAGTTGTATTGAGGAGGTGTTCGACCAATTGTTGAGAGGGGTTTTCGGCGTGTTGGCCGAACGGTTCGAATCCCGTCAACCAAATTTTGGTCTTCATTACCGCTAAAGACCCGTCTGGCGGACATAGCAATTATGGGTGTGGCATCTGCCAACACGGACATGGACGAGGATGAATTGGAACTTCAGGCCCATCGCGACAGCCTCGGGCGCTTTGAAGACCAATCCGGGCGCGATGGTGCAGATGGAAGTCTCATTCTAGCCGATGCACTAACCTATGCGGCTGGTGCAACCGCCTTCATTACAGCCGTCCTCGATGCGATGGATGATGGGGGGTTCACAATGAGAACTGGTATTCTAATCGGAGCAGGGTTCGGACTTTGGATCTGTTCGCAGTCCCTCAACAATTTCCGTCGTCTGTTACCCGTCTGGCTTCGAGTTGTCCTAGGAATGCGAGTTCTCCCGGAGACCTTTGAGGAACAGAGTATGTTCGCTAGAAAACGTAGAATGTGGACTATCGTCATCGCTGCGGTGCTTACTGCGATTATTGCCATTCAATTCACTGCAGATGATTCCAGCATCATCACTCGGTCGGGTATTCCATTTCACTATGTGTTGTGGGGAATAGTAGCCATGGATATTATCGTGGCCCTGCAATGGTATCGAGTTATTGGTCGTTCAAACCAGATAGCTGAACGACCAGGTGGATGGTAATTATAGAGATGCGGGGGATGCATAGCATTGAACAGGATGGGTGAGCAGGCAATGGGTGAGGCAGAGCGATGAGTGATGATGATGAGGACCTTGTGGTCTCCTTGCCCACTGACTCTACTGGCCCAACAGCATTGGGGCGGATACGTGACGTTCTTGGTGCAATTCGACTCATTTGGACTGAATTGACAGCGGGCGTCGGTGCTTGGGGTTCACTCAAACCACTCATTGCTGGAGCATTGGCCGCAATTCCCTTCCTGTTCTTGGGGCAGCACTTCAATCGCCAACATCAGAAAGGATTCGATTGGATGTTGCTACAACTCCCCTTGGTGCTGACTCTCATTCTGTGGCCAGTACTTTGGGCGTGGTCCATCTTCGATGCTTATCGAGTAGCGATGATTGCCGTCTCAGAGGCCGAGAATCGCCGTCGTGTACTGGAATTCGTGAATTGATTACCAATCTTCTGGAATTTCAAGTGGGGAAAACAATTGGCCTGGGCCTTTGGAATCTGCTAATTGGTTTCTAGTGAGGTGTTCCCATTGGCGCAATTGCATCAGTGCGTCCGCCAATGGCATTTCAGTTGCTGTAATTGATGAGCGGAGAATTGTGTCGAGAATATCCATTCGATCATCATCGAGGTTTTCGAGAAGGGTTTCCAAGCGAGGGCCTGAGTTATCCATGGACTCTTGGTCACCCAAAATTGGCCAAGGTTGTGCTAAAATCTCAGGTAATCTTTCACCTTGGGCTTCAGCCTGAGAAGTGAGGGCTTCACCCAGTTGCCGGGTGTATTTTGAAAAAACGAGGGATGCTTCGATTAATGGCATCGAATATTGACGCAGGAAATTCACAAGTTGCTCTTGCAAGAATACCATTTTTTCCGTTCGTTCTGAATCGGGGTTAGGAATGGGTATTCGTGGCAAATCCTCAGTCATGAGTTAACCCCCGGGGTCAGATTTGGCCATTATCTCGAGCGGTATCAATTTGCTCTTGAGTCCAACCACCAGCGAGTAATTGTTCATCGGAATATCCAGTAGTGGTTGCCGTCATATCATTATGTCCACCTGCAACATATTCGGTGGCTGCCCGTTCCAATTCGCTCTTTCGCAAGTATCCATTGCCATCCTCATCATATTGGCCTGCAAATGCGAGGAATGAGGTGCTGTTATGGATTCCGAAGGTGCGGAGCACTTGAGAGAATACATTGTCGCTGAAGTCTAGGAGGATGGTTGGTTCCGATTGAGTAGATGGTTTGTTGCTGAAGGGCGGCGCCACAGTATTGGGCGGAGGTATATTGTCAAATCCAGATGGTGTGGCAACTGTGACTGGAGGTGGAGCATTGTCGAATCCTGGTGGGGGGGCAACCGTGTTTTCGGCGATTCCAATAATCTCCGATTGCTCAAGTAAACTCTCTTCTTCATCAATTTTCATCTGTTTTTCACGCCGGTAAAGGACCAACATTGATACCCCAAAACAGAGAGAAGCCACTGCGATGATGTACAAGACGAACAATCCCTTTGATTCACCAATTTGCTGTGATAATGCTTCTCCATCACGTGCAGTGTGTGGTTTAATCTCCAGCGGTTCGATTGTTACCCAATCAATGTCGATGTGGCGATCACGGGCAATGAGTTGGTATCTGTGAATCTCACTCTCCTCTACGACCTCGGTAGATAACTCCAGTGTGGCAGACCAATTAGCCATTGATTCGACTGTGACGATGGATTCAACGTCGGAAACCTCAATCCATTGGTCGCTCGAAATCTCTTCTATGAGAATGAAAGTAATATCTCCCGATTGATCGTTGTTATTGATACCGTGAATAGACAATACTGCAACTTCGCCGCCGACTGGTGAAGGGTTGACCCATGTTATCTCGGTATGTTCTCCGCGAAGATCAATCTCCGGGCCAATCCGAATCAATCGCCACTGGACTAGCGGTGTGTTCTCGGTGTTATTCTCGGCCAGATAGGGATTTCCGGCCTCATCCGAGCCTGTAATCCAAACATCAACCATGTAGCCAGGAAGTAATTCAATCGAACCGGAATCGGTCAAATCCATAATGCCCTCCCAACTCCAATCGGCACCGATCGGGGTGCCTTGCTGGAAGGGCTGATTACCCCGTGAAATTTCACTGGTACCGGCCCTAATCTTCCAATGTATTTCGGCTGGGCGATCCGTATCAAATCCATGTTCATCGGACACATGGAGGCTAACTGGCAACTGGTTGGCGTCACTCAGACGGACGTCGCCATCTGGTCCGATGGAACGAATTTCAGGGGGTGTTCCATCGACCACCAATTGTATCCTAGGTTGCTGTTCAGTTGTATCGTCTGCCAATCCCGGGAGATTTTCAAGTCCCGCGTACATATCAAGGCCCCCGCTTCGAACGTTTGGAACAAGGATGTCGAGGGTGAAATCTCCTCCTTCCCGGGGAACTGCGGACCAGGAGCGCTCCAAATCTCCGACAACGATATCGAAAGCACCTTCAGGGGCAGGTGTTGAATCCTCACTGAATAGAATACGTCCGGCGACACGAACTACTTGCCCTGCAGCAATCAGTTCTGGGTCTTCGCCAGGGCGGTACAGATTTCGACCAGTTGCCAAATCTGTGGCCGTGAAGTGGCCCGTTACCATGTCGAATCTCAAATCGTTGTCCAGACTCCATTCATCGTAACCCAGGCCGCCGGAATCTTCGTGGCAAGGGATATCAGTGTTGAGATCACATGGCCAATCGATGACTTTGACAATCGGCACAAAGGTTGTGTCTCCATTGGTATCGAATTCCTCTGGGAACCACCATGTGAGTTGGAAACGGATGTCGAGGTAAAGGATGCTATTGTTGGTAGGTTCAGTTGAGAATGAGCTATACAGATTGGATACGGCAACCGCAGTACTGCCCGATTCAAGATGCATGGTGTGGCCTTCCTCAGGTCGTGTGAAATTTGCCCAAATCGAAGCGCGTTCATCGCTGAAATCCTCAATCAATGATATGTGGACAGATTGGATGTCTTGCCAACCATTTCCATCTCCAATCAACAGCCTAGCGATGTACTCAGTTCCAGGGTGAAGGGGAGATTCACCGTCATGGCCCAGTAGGGTTGAATTCACGGTCTCAATGAGGGGCGAAAATTCCTCTCGAATTGAATAGGTCACCAAATCGGCATCCCAGTCCGGAGTGATTAGTGAACCGATTCCGCAGGGAGTGGGTACATCTGGACAGACTGGACCGCCGCCTCTGGCAAGGACATTGTTTTGTTGATCTGTACCACTAACATAGAATGAGACAGTCTCCCCATGATTGTTCGTACTATCATCGATAATTCCGCTGAAGACATTGATGCCACCAGGTAGGTGTTCAGGAGAACGGAGTAGTGCAGTGCGATATTCATCCGCATCTGGAACGAGATTGTAATTCAAATCATCCTGGGCCTCTACCCAATAATGGAGGGTGATTTCAGTGGGTGGGTCTACCGCATCTTCCACAATGATGCTGATAGATTGTGTGCCCGCGTGTACTTCTATACCATCTTCTGGTGTCGCATCCATAACCAACGGACTGTTTCCATCAAGGACAATGCGCATGGTATTGAAATTCGGATTCACATAGTCTGAACCATTAGGCATAGAGACCGCAGACAATTGGAATAACATCCCACCTTGACTTGATTGAATGGGCGTTTCAAAGGTCATGTAGTACTGACCGTATGCTGGATTGGCTTCCAACATGAAAATCTCAGTACCATCTCCCATTGGTTGTCCATCTTGTGTCAAATTCTCTCCTGATAATTCAAGGTTGAATTGTCCAGCTTCTGGTGACAGCGTCGTGCCTTCAAAAGCAATGGTGCCACTGAATGTGAGATTGGTTCACCCTCTCATCCAATCGTAAGGTAAGAGTTCTCGACCCGATTCGTCTACTGCCATTATATCGAGTAATTGTATATCGTTCTCAACTCGGAGATTAAGATTCTCTGTTTCGTAATTATTGACGGCTAATCCTATATCGTCGGTTACACTGATATTCACTTCTGTCGATGATTCATCATCCCAATCCCACTCGGCTTGAATCGGCATGCGAATACTGACAAGATCTTCCGAAGTCGAGACTGAGGTGCAATTCCCGACATCGAACCTGACAATGTTGGCATCATCTGCTACTTCAGAACAAGAGTCGCCTACTTGCCAACGTAGGATTGGATCAGCACCATGGCTGGATTGGAGAGTCAAATCGACTTGTTGGAGAAGGGTCGCATCATCACCGATAGCAATCTGAGTAACGAGGATTCGATTTATGCCATCTGGGACTAGCATTCCACCATCTATCGATGTATCAATAACCCGTGTGCGATAACGATAGGTGATGTCAAGATCTGAAAGACGGACCCGTCCAGGACTTGCTGCACGAATTGTGAATGTGATGTTGACTGAGCCCTCACCATTCTGTGGAATCTCATTGTTGAGAGCATCCACGAGAGATTGTCCCGTCACTACAATCGGATCCTGTAACCCACCCGTGCCAACGTATTCGTCGACCCCGTCATCTCCGATATCGATTCTGACTGCACTTGGATACCCTTCCTCATAGTGCAAGGTGAGTTCCTCGAACGAAGGTGTAACTGAAGAGTCACTGGTGTTCAGCCCAACCTTGTAAATCAGTTTGTTTCCAACATTCGTACCCCAATCAATCTCAACATCGTTTTCAGCCAGGACCCATGATTGGCCCTCGTCGTTTGAGGCCCATACAGCAGCGGTAGTTCCCGAAGGTTCGTTGGAAGTCCATGTCGCACGCATTCGTCCGACCTGCGTACCAGTCGACAATGTTGGAGATTCCCATTCACCTGCAGATTCGTACTCGGAAGCATAGTCGATGGAAACCCACCATGATATGGCGGTTGTTCCAACCAACTGTACTTTCCATTTCAGTTCGGTTCCCGGATAATCGAAGTGGACTGTCTCATTGTTTGTGACGGATACCCAATGCGTACCTCCATCGGCACTAATCCAATATTCTACGCGATCTCCAGCAGCGCTGGTTGTCCAAGAGACTTCCATATTGGCAGCAACTACATCTTCGTCGACTTCCATGATGTCACTTACCCAAGTTGAAGTTCCGGGTTGGGCTGTAATCAGGTAAGATATGCCGCTGCCAAACTCGCGGTAGCGCTGACCCGCTGTCCAAGAATAGTGGTCGATAGTATTCAATCGTTGACCGTCATAATGGATTCCATATCCATTGGATGGAACCGATGTTGATCCAGTTTGCTTGGTCAGAACGCTTCCCGGTATACCTGTGACTGCAAAGCATTCCAAATTATCTGAGTTCCATGTTTGGTAGGTCCTAAACCAGAAAAGATCACCGTGGACCGACATGCCACGAACTTGACCACTAGACATGAAATAAGTGTAGAAATCAGTGCTATTCCGCTCAAATCCCCCTGCGCCATCGAAGTCGTACTGGATGATGGATTTGCGCACACCATGGTTGACCCAGATACTGTCGCGTGTACGGTCGTATGAGATGGCAGTGTAATCTCCATATCCTCCACTACTAACATCATAGGATGAAATGCACTTCCACGCCAAAGGATGGCGGATATCCCATTCGATTATTCGATGATATTGTACAGCATTTTGACCTCTATACGCCGACAGAATGCCGAATGCACGTTCATCATCGGTTATGGCCCAATCTCGCCAACCATAGGCCTGCCAAGAACTTGCAAGAGAAGGGATTGAACACGTTCCAATATCCAAATCAGGACGTACAGGTTGATTGTTGGTTCCAGACGTCATCTGTGTCCCATTGTTTGGGAACAATACCTTGATTGTGTTCTTGAGCATATTGGAATCCCATGTCGAAGCGAAAATCATGTTTCGATATACAAAGGCAGCGCCATTGTATGTTGCAGAGGTTCCTGAGGGCAAAGAGAGTTGGGAACTGAAACGAGTCTCACTAACATTGGTTGTGTGTGGTTGTCGGATAGAGTAGGAGGTGTTGTCATACCAGGCGTTTGCCGATGAAGGAGTGGAGTCGGAATCATGAGGTTCGAACCAATTTTGAGTGTCCTTGGGGGACAGCGTAATCGATTCACCACGTGTATCAATCAAAAGCGGGGTACCTTCAGTCCAATCAGATCGTGTCGTGTCAGTAATGCTATTCCAACCCGTAGCTGAAGCTCCTGAAATCGTTACCTCTGCTCCTGTGACTTCAGCACCACGTGGCATCGACACCTGAATATTACGAGCAGGGGTGCCGGACTGATAGAGGGCTATGGCCTCAGATGAACCGTCAGCGAAGGTGTACAGATGACGTGCACCGCCACTAGTGGATTCTACCCCATCGATGCTGAGGTTTGGCTCAATGGGCGCTTGAATGGCAGCCGCGAATAACGAAGCTAGGAACAACACTAGCAGTGTGACGCTCTTCAGAATGGGCGGCTTTTCACTGTTCACAATCCCGCCCCGCAAAGAATCGACGCTTGGTCTAACCTATCAAACTCTTCCCCACGGGTCAGGCCCCTTTAGGGGCCGTGACCCGGGGTTGAAATCATGTGGTTGTGCGATCGTCATATCGGATAGGGGAGCCGCCATTACCACGTACCCCATCAACCATATCGTCGTCAATCTCGAACCAATCATTCAGCCAATCACCATCAGTATCGTAGTTGATTGGATCTGTACCATCAGCGATGTTGTCACCATCGATGTCGAGGTTCCACCAGCCCCACACATACTCACCTTGGCCGATGTTAGGGAATCGGTCAAAGGCACCCCAACGTCGCTCCCAATCGTCAGTCCAATCACCCCTGCAGATGGAGACATCATCGATTGGGTCAAGAATCATGTAATCGACATCGTTGTCGTAGAGAACGTGAGCATACAAGTCATCTGTTGTATTGATTCTATACATGCGGAAATAATTGGCATAGATATCGTTGGGCGTGCCAGTTTGCAACAGATAACCGCGCAATTGCCACCATTCCATAATTTGTTCACCTTGGTACAATAACGGTGACCCCCGAACCTGAGTGGCACTTGCCAAGGTTGTATTTCCATAAAATTCCTGGAAGTTGTTGTACGGGATGTAAATACAGGTTGGCCCCGAGCAATCCCAACCACCATCATTGTCCGGATCTGCGGTGGAATCTGTGGGATCACGAGGGTCGAAGGTGGCCCACGTCCATTCCATGTTGGGGCGTGCCAGATTCATCCCGGTGACGTTCAGAGGTTTCTTGGTCGTACCGAAATCCTCCCACACGACCTTGATGTGTAGGAATGAGGACCAATTATCATTGGATTCGTTCCACCCCGTATCATGCTCCCACCAGTCTGGAAGCATATCTCCATCCGTATCGTCGTCAATGGGGTTAGTACCAAACTTGTACACCTCACGACCATCGCTGAGTGCCCACGAATAATCGTAGGCCGTCGTCACTCCATTCGAGTGTTCTCGAACCTTCTGAATGGCATCTCCATCGGTGTCATTAGAGATTGGGATAGTCCCCAATTCCCACTCTTGGATATTGGTAAAGAATAGAGGGCTGTTTCCAGGGGAAATCTGTTGACTCGAATCGTAGGGAGTGAATGTTCGCGAGTCCCACATACCTTGCTCGGCTGGGATATCTCCCGAATTACGATCGAACCACCCGTCCGCATCAGGATCATAATCGACATCTAGTGGGTTTACTGGATTCAAACTCCAACGCCAACTGTTCATCGGAAGAGTCTCGACGTATTGGGAATAGCAGAATTCCCAACCGTCTGGCATCGTATCGCCGTCAGAGTCAGCGTGAGTAGGATCTGAGATGCCCCATAGACTCAGATTCCAATTGTCCGAATATGCTTCATTGATGCGCAGCATTCGCTCACTACTCATCACATCCTTTGCGACGAAGTTGTCATACAGAAGACCGCGGGCTTGGAATTCAGTCATCCCAGTCTCTTCTTGATGGGCGTTCATCATGTCGCGCCCATAACTGACTAGACCGAACTCAGGTGGTACCGTGAATCGTTGGTCAAACTTGCCATAGATTCGAGCCTGATATTCAGCAAGATTGTCGTAGGATTCGTTGTCATCGATCTCCCCGTCACCGTTGCAGTCCCACGAATCATTGTCAGAATCGAAATCAACGTCCGCTGATGTGAGGGGGTTCATCTCCCATTGGTTACCATCCAAATCCCATTCTGTGAACCAGTACTCATAGCCATCAATCATCTGATCATTGTCTGAATCATTGTTGGTTGGATCAGTAATTCCAATGATTGTCGAAAGAAGGGGGGGAGGGGGTACTTCTGGGCTGCTTCGCCAATCTAGATATTGTTCTGCTGCAATCATAGCTCTGTTGCCCTTAGCGAACAGCATCGAATTGATTCGTTGCAAGAATGCGTTCTCATTCTGTGAAATGGCTTCTTCCCACATCCGTGGAGCATCGGGTGGCGACAAACCACCATTGACTGGATTCTGTACGGTCAGATTCAATTCTTGTAAATCGGTCAGAGCATCATGATCTGCATCATAATGGCCATCGCCAGCAACCATCGGGTTCAGGGTCCAGACCATGTCACTCTGATTCCACTGCGTGAAGAGTAGTTCGATTCCGTCATACATACCGTCGCCATCTGTGTCTGGGTTGTTTGGATCGCACGTGCGCCCGCCAATGGCAATCTGTTCTGGAGTAACGAATGCACCAAATGGTGTCATCGAACCGGCTTCATTCCAAACTTGAATTGAGGCAATACCAGCCACACCGAAAACGTAGTACTGGGGGCTGGATTGATCCGGATTTGTCTCTGTGTAATTTGAATCGATTGAATTGTATTCTTCCCAATTGGTCATCCCATCTCCATCAGGGTCGCCAAGGGAATCCAATTCCATGACTGGATTCAGAGTCCATCCATCATTGTAAACATCCCAGCGAGCGAAGAATACCTCCCAACCATCGGGCATGCCATCTTGATCGGTGTCGCGATTCAATGGGTCACTAGTGCCTTGGTCAGATTGAGGCGCAAGCGGTTGGTCGTTGATGACTTCGTCAGTCGCATAGAATCCGAACGGCTCAGTAGCCGAGCCGTTCCATGAAGCATTGAACAGTGAGGTGGTTATCGGCAATGTGTTGCCATCTTGGTCGACGTCCCCTAGCATGATTACGGATGAAATGTAGTACTCCATCCAATTGGTCAACATCTCATCGGGTTGTAAGATTCCATCATGATTCACATCATATCCATCGCCATCAGGATTGTTTCCTGCATCGGAACCATTCAGTGGGTTCAAACCCTCCTGAGCAGAGGACCAAGAACAGGTGTATCGGGCTTCCCAGCCATCCGGGAGTCCATCGCCATCAGAATCTGCAAGGTTGGGGTCTGTGTCAACCCAGCTAGCAGCCCCTTCTGCAGTTTCATTGTGTGTGTTCAGGCCTTGTTCGAGGACGAATAGACGAATTTGTTGCCATTGATATTCGCAAATGTTCGTCAGGCCATCACCATCTGCATCATCAAACGCATCCGTGGGGTCATTGGGATCTAGAGACCAATCGTTTCCACCATGGAAGGTTTGTCCAATCCAACGGCGATACTGAATTTCCCATCCATCTGGCATTCCATCTTGGTCTGTATCGATATTTGTTGGATCGATGCTGCGGTCTGTACCTCCACCAGCGCCAGAGTCAGACCAACCGGTGACATAGGTTGTACGGGCTGCTTGGCCTGTTGATTCGTCGCACAGATAGTCACCATTGAGGTAATGGCAGGTGAAATTTGTCCTTTCAAGGAAGAAGCCCCAATATTCCTCTCCATCGAACAAGCCGTCTCCATCCGTGTCAGACAATTGGGGGTTGGTGCTGTTCCATCCCTGCTCAGAAGTCGCAACATAGCGGAACTCGTCGAGATTAGACCAACTTCGGTCAAAATATTCATCTTCGTCCGGATTGAAATTGACGCCATCAGCATCAGAATCATCGTCGCGATCAAAGGGATTTGTGGGGTCCAATCCATGGATGAATTCCCATCCATCTGGCATCCCATCCGCATCGGAATCATTCGACAATGGATCGATGAGTACCATGTTGGCGTAGGCGCCTGGATCTAACGCTGCGAACAAGAAGGGTTGGCCATCGATATCCAACACTGTCATATCGACAATGCGCCCGGGAATTCGAGTGTGGTCTGGCTCCACTCCAGAAGAACGAGTGTGGTCTGCATCAAGGGCCCAAGAGCCCCACTGGGACCCGATAATAACCTCGTCACCTAATGGCAATATAGAATGGATGTCATTGGCCGTGAATTCTTCATCGTTAATCATACGATCATATGAAAATGCACCGAGGGGAGTGGTTGGACCAACAATCAAATCGAATTGATGAACGCCACCCCGGGTCCCAACCCAGAGTGTCTGTGGACTGGTGATATCTCCGTTGGCATCACGAGGACCATCGACAAATAGAGCCTGTACGCGGGCTGCCAAGGCTGAATCGATAGCGTCTGCTGGAATCACGAAATCCTCGGCATTGCTGATATCAAATATCCAAGTCGACTCGAAGCCGCCAGCGAAATCAGAACTGTTGGCCATTAGCAAGCCGTGATCAGTACCCACGAAGAGACGGGGTCCCTCGCTAGGAAGAACAACATGAACTGCAGCCTCTACAGTTGTATTCTCTTGTTGTTGAAGGGCGGCAGTGAGTTGGTTGACTGCAGTAGGTGAACCGATTAGACCTTGTGAATCGAGGCTGAAACGCCAGACGTCCTGGTCTGCACCAAAGCCGAGGATGAGGGCTTGACCACCGCTACCAGTCTGAATGGGGACCATCAGATTCATGGCTTCAGTATCAATATCATCTACCACGGATGAGATTTGGCCGTCGGTGTCGAGGACGAGAGTCATGAGACCTGAAGTCGTAGACAGAAGAAGAACGCCATCATCTCCGCCTTCAGGCCACATATACAGGTCGAGGAGATTGGTCCCTGAAGGCAATTCAAAGTGATTGGAAGAGTTCATTGAAGGGTCCATGACAGTGATGCCGCGCATGGTTCCAACATAGATTAGTCCGTGGACATCATCGGAGAAAATGGAATGTGCATTGTGATGCAATAATCTCGGTGTTGTGCCTTGGTCAAATGTGGTCACTGTTTGATCGGCAATGCCGAGAGAGGTTTGTTTGACGCCTGCCGTGACCCAATTGCCATCATCACGGTAGACGGTGTACTCCTCCAGATTACTGAATACCTCGCCAAGATCCAGCGTCGAACTTGAAGTGTCAGGGGAGATAGCGCCATCTCGATTGAAGTCCCAACCATCTGAATCACTGTCAATCAGTGCGTCACTGCTGTTGAGAGGGTCTAGTTGGAAATAGATCTCCCACCCATCAACTATGCCATCGCCTTTCTGCGTCTGGCCCAGTGCTTGGCCCGGATTGCCGACCCAACGATAGTAGTCGGTATCATTGTCAAGAGGATCTGTGCCAAGCCAACCGGATTCTCCTGTTGGGCGTGTCTCTTCTGTTCGGCAGGGGTCGACTAGGGGTGGCATGTCATCTGGGCCGCCCGAACACCGAAGACCGTCGAATTCAGTGACCCAATTTTCAGGTGCACCGTACATATATTCCTCTGCATTCGTATAGTACTCGTGTGGTTCAATCGTGCCATCTCGGTCCACATCGAAGCCATCGCCACAGCCAAATGTTAGATCACGGCATCTGTCACTGTCAATCAGACCATCACTACTGTTCAGGGGGTCGAAAGCCATGCAATTCCAGACATGTGAAGCGTTCTCATATCCGGTTTTTGTCATACACATTGCCACTTCAAATCCATCGGGCAAACCATCTCCATCGGTATCACCAGATCGCGGGTCCAGATACCAGCGCAAACCGGTCTCAGAAATTTCAGCGGGCTTTCCAGGAAGACCGGTTCGATTGTTAGTGAAGCAGGAATCCAAACTGTAAGGCCAACAATATTCCATCAACGCGGTCAGGCCGTCATAATCGTGGTCGCTCTGATTGTCCGTTCCGTTATCTGGATCTAAACCGGGAATCGTTCGAGAACGGTCACCTAAATCCAGAAACACGGATTCGCTGAAAGCTTCCTCGTGGAGATCCGGCATTCCATCCTTATCTCGGTCTGTAATTGGGGGACCTTCGCCTGTAGTGTCCCCTGGATGAACCGATTGAACCGGGCTACTGGGGCGAATTTGGCTGACGAAAATCATCGAACCAAGAATAAGGAGCGTAATCAAGAGCGCGGTTTGCTTTCGACGCATGGACTCACCTGTGGGTTACACCCACAGACGCATCCCCGCTCTCACGCTTATGATGCTGATGGAGCGTCGTTCGGACGAAATGTCATAGATTTCTGTCGAAAACATTGGATATTTGTCAATGAAATAGATAATATCTGAATGAAAAAAATTACCCTTCGGCATTTTTCAACGGGTTCTAAAATGGTCTTCTGATTCATTCGTGAAGCGCTTCATTCAAGGGGTGTACGGCCGGCCGTCTCTAGGGTTGGGATGGCACTAGAGATTACACACCTTGGTTCGGGCAGCCGCGGGAACGCGACGCTGTTGCAAACAGAGGAGTCGAAAGTACTCATCGATTGCGGGTTTAGCGGGCGCCAGATGGAGCGTCGTTTGGCACTAATTGGGGTGGATCCAAAGTCGGTTGATGCTATCCTTCTCAGTCACCACCACTCGGACCATGTACAAGGGGCTCGAATTTTCCAAAAACGACATGGTGCACAATTGTTCGCCAACTTCACGACTTGTGCGAAACTTGGATTGGATCCAATCAATCAATGTCGCATCTTTGAGGCTCTTGAACGTGTGCAGGTAGGGGCAGATTTGTCGGTGCTGCCAGTGCCAATTCCACACGATAGTGCAGACAACGTCGGATTCATAATCAATTCAGCCTCAAACGGTCGAGCGGCTGTAGTGACGGATTTAGGTGAACCAACAGATGAGTTGATTCAACATCTCAAGGGTTGCACACACATCTCAATTGAGGCAAATTATGACGCAAAACGGTTGGCCCTAGGCCCGTATCCAGCACAACTCAAAGCACGAATATCGGGACGGGGTGGGCACCTTTCTAATAGACAGACTGCAGACATGTTGGCAGAAATATTGGGCTCGAGAACAAAGAGTGTTGTTCTGTGTCATCTATCTGAGAAAAATAATGCCCCCCATCTCGCCGAAAGCGAGGTGTTGTTTCAGAATGAAAATTGGTCAGGAGATTTGCGAATCTCAACACAAAATGGTCCAGAATTTAGCCACTGGCTCGGACAGGCAGAAGCAGAGATTCTATCGCCTTGAAATCTTCACCTCAGTATGAGGTGAAATGAGAATGGCTAAGAACATACGGCGGTATCTCAGCCCATGCGCCCCCCCGCCGCCACCTGGCAATCAGCGGATGAGCGGGCGGTTTCCGAAATCATGGGGGTGACGATGTTGTTGGCCATGGTCATCTCGACAATGGCAGGAGTAATTGTCGTCATGCAACCCTTTATGGAAGATTTGACGGACAATCGAGATTGGGCAGCGGGAAGTGTTGCTGCAACGCAATTCAATGATCGTCTGTTGGTGGTCGCAGAATCACCGGCAGGGACGGGTATTGTAGTGAATAGTCAACACATCTCTGAAACAATAGAGCCGCTTCGAAATGCAGAGATTTGGCAAATCAGTGCCGATCTTGTCGGTCATGATCGAGTTTCGGTTTCCCTCATCAATGGTATCATACATGTGACTTCATTGAATGATACGGCTTCATCGGTGGTCATCCAGACCAGTGGCGGCTCAGAACAATGGAGCCTGAGTGAGGGACAAGGGGAACTCACGACGAATTTGAGTATGCAAGAGTGGATTATAGTTGATGTTCTGAATGACATGAATCAAACCATCCATCGTTGGATTCAAACTCCGTTGGATGGTGTCCAGATTCGCACCCCTCTCACAGAAGGTACTTTTGCAATCAATCTGATTAACGGGGCACGGATTGAGCAACTTCCGAATCAACCAATCGATGTTCGCAGTTATCCTCGACTTCATCATGATCAAACATTGGATGGAGGCCTTCGGGTCAGCCTCGTGCTAATTGATGTCGACATAGAGGGAATGGAGCGCAATGCCGATGTGGCGTTGGATTTGGAAAGTCGGGGCGTTATTGCCTTCTTCAATGATCAGGCCCGGAATCTGAAACTATTACCTGAGTTTACTGGATTAGACAATCCAGAGTCGAGATACCTGCGTGAGTGGACAGATTCTTACGACCTCCATCGTGCAACAGGAGATTCCAGTGAATATGTCGGCTTTGGACCCGATGGTAGGCTCTCAGGGGTTGATGGATTGACTCTCCATCCAACAACTAGTGATTTCCATCTGGACGTTGTGCTTCAACAGGTTGTGGTACAATGATGCGACGCGAACGTGATGAGGAGGCGGTTTCTGCAGCGATTGCGACCGTGTTGCTCTTCGCTGGAGTGATTTCAATCATCTCTGGCATGATGGTGACTGTGATGCCCGTTATCGACGAATTGCACGGTGCTGTAGAGCGGGAAAATATGGTGGGTCAGATGGAAGATCTAGCATCTGAGACCGAACGGTTGAGTGAATCGGGCACCTCTGGGGATGCAGCTAGGATGGCCATTAGGCCCCATACTGGTACATTGGGGTGGCAACTATTGGAAGGTGGAACTTGGTACAGTGCCACACATCAACCCGACAGTACATTGCGGCTGGAGGGTGTGCTCGACCTCGACGATTCGATGAGAATAAGGCACGCAGAACATCGCATCGAAAGTGTATGTGCCACAAATCTACATGCTTCAGCAGAATCGTTGAATCATTACCGGGTCCCCATCCTTGATGGGACCATTTCAGCCACGCCACTAAATGGGTTGACCACCTTGCTCGGTGCGAACGAACTGAGTTTTGAACATGACGGAGACAACATTCAACAAATCATTACCACGGATGAGGTGTGGACACGATCCGGCCTCAGTGCCACTGATGGAGAGGGGTGGATTCACAGTGAAATGCCGCTACGAGTTGTAATGTGGAGAGGAACGGGTGGCGCTTTCCTCGCCACACCCGATCAACCAACACCGAGTTCAAATGAAGGAAGGAGTTGGACCATTCCCCTAATTGCAAACACCCATTCTATTCACGTTGAATCTAATTCCCCATTTACACTTGAATGGGAAGTAGGGGAAATCGAAGGAACGGGGGCATCTTCGTCGGTGTCCGTCACACAATCTCCTTCAGATGAAAGCGACACCATCCATACATGGCAAGGAGAAATTACGGTTTCACAGGCAGAGCAATTGGTCGTTCGAACATCCAGCAACGCACGCTTAGTTCTCCATTGGGGGGATGCTGTGGAACTCGATGGGAATGGACCAGGGGCTATTGCGTGGCCCGACCGCACTGGTTCTTGGACAGGGTTACATTTCCGGCCACCTGCAATGGATGGATCCTTACTGATTCACAACCCAAACAGCATGCCAACGACAGCCAAGATTGACAGTTTGTACTACGCAATAAGTGGTTATTCCAACATTCGAATTCCATGGGATGCAAGCCAACTATCATGGATAGAAGGAGGAGATCCAATCCACGTAGAATGGGTATTGGACACACAAACTGTTGGCAACACTGCCACACATGCGGCGGGTTGGCGACCGGGAAGTTTGTCGTTGACACCGGCCACGGATACAGGTAGACTATCTGGTTCGAATTGGAAGTTTGAAGCCCCAACCAGTGGAGGAGATGCCGAGGCACCCGCACTGGGTTCGACCGAACTTATTATGCAATCAGCAGCGCCCACGGTTTCGTGGACAACCAGCAATTCCAATGGTCAAACCAATCACAGCCAGCCGGCTACAGTGATGACATTGGAGAGTACACATATCGGCACGATTTCACTGGAGACAAGCGTTGGCATTCTCCGAACATATACATCCACGGGAGACAATGGTTCAACGGAGATTCTGGAAGATGGTGCGGAACGTTGTGTAACCGTTGGAATTCGGGCATCGGGTTGGATCCAGATTGAACTTCCTTGGACATCAGTGGGCCATTGGAAGACCAGTGACGTTCGTAACGCTTGGCAAGACGGGACCCATTTCTTTGGCTTACAACTCTCCATTCGCGGTGCTGTTGGTGATGAGACCCATGTCACACTAGGTTCGGCATGGGCCCTTCATCTGCCACGCCTCACATATACCTTCGATTCCAGTGTTTCCGACCTCCAAATCCTCACCAGAGGGGGTTTTGTTGGCACAAATCACCCAGAATACAAAGCCGATGTTCTGATTCCCCCTCCTTCCCGAGAGGGTCCTGGGCCACGACTAGCTGCGACCGTTCCTGTGGCCATGCCAACCATGGATTCTGTTGGAGGTTCGACTGAATTAGATCTCACACTAACACTAGATGTTCGTGAACAGGTTGTTTCAATGAATGCGCATCAGGTACGCCGTGGATGGGATGGGCCATATGCGGTTGCAATCGCAGCGGCAAGTGCAGCCGAGGTTGAATACTCGTCTGATTGGTTGGCATTCCCAGGGCAGTTGGATATGTTGGCCGATTACGTCGGGTGGGTGCAAACATCACCGACAATGCCTGAGGTCGTCTATCATGCCGGGGGAGAATCGGTTCTGTTCAATCTTCAAGTGGCCAGCCTAACCAGTCAAACCAGCCTAGGGGGTTCCTAATGATGGCGCGCAAATTTGTTGATGACGAGTCAGCGGCAGCCACGGAAATTGGTTATGTATTCACATTCTTGCTTGGACTCATGTTTCTCTCTGCATTTTCAATCTGGGTATGGGATCTTGAAGTCTCTACACAGAATCGCTGGACTGAAGAGGCATTGGAAGAAAATCTTCTATCGGTGGGTGCGGCTGTTGAAAGAGCTGATGAAGCCGCACGATTGGATGGAGATGCGCGGTATGCTGAACCTGTAGAACTGCATTTGTCAACGGCGTTCGGACTCAATCTTGAGATGTGGTTGACCGATGATGCTGTACATCTTTCAGACGGAGAACAGGTATACCGTACTAGTCAACCAATCTCTGGAGCTGCAGCGACGAATCATTCAGGAGTTGTCAATCTCGCAGGTGTAGAAACAATCTGGGTGGTTTTGGATTCGGGCCAAGTGACAATCCAAGTTGATCAACCTGGATTCTAATGGCTACCCATGATGGCGCGATGCATCTGGCCTTGGACCTCGCGCATGCGGGCGCCCGCACCAAGTTCACGGAAAACTGTCAAGGCGCGTTGAAGATAGTTCATTCGTTCAGACTTCTCCGGGGCCGCCTCACCTAGGCGTGCCAACAATTCCCCTATGAGTGGACGGAAATCGTTGGCTTCAGCCATGGCCAAACCATCCAGATAATGCTCGACTGCCTCTTCGGCACGACCAGCATCGGAAAGCGCCTCACCCAACAGAATAGTAATTTCAACGGCGCTGCGTTGATCGGTCTCTTCTGCCATCTGTTCCAAAGCTTCAGAATAATGGTGAAGGGCGAGATCCGCATCACCTGTTCGGGCATAAAATCGGCCAAGTACGGCGCGCGCACGGGCATGGAGTCCGACGTTCTCTGAATTCTCGGTTTCCTCGTATGATGACAAAGCATGTTCACGTGCACGGTCAATCTCCCCCATTTCTAGAAGTGCTGATGCCAACTTGATTTTGACTTCAAGAAGTTCGGGATCCGCTTCCGCTTCAAGCAGTTCCTCGACGTTGCCATAGACCTCGAGAGCACGTTTAGTATCCTTGCGATGACGGAAAATGTACCCCATGTTGTTGTACGTACGAGCTGCACCTTTGGCATCACCAGTACCAATGAATAGTTCAAGGGCTTGGCGATGCAACTCTAACGCGGCATCGGATTCCCCACGCTGTAATGCCAAATCCGCTTTGCTGGACAATAATCGCCCCTGCATTTCGCGCATTTTCTGTTTCTCTACCAACGGTAGGGCCGCTTCGTATTCAGCTTCAGCATCATCCCATCGGCCCTGGAGGGATAGAATGTCGCCGCGCATCTCAAGGACCGTGGCCCATGTACTCGGTTCAAATTGCGAATCATCAAGTTCCAATAGAAGTGGCAACAATTCCATGTGGCCACTGCGTACCAGAGAGCGACCGTTTTCATCGAGAACTTCCCCCAATGAATCTGTATCGCCAGAATTCACAAGATGGTAGATATATTCCAACTGTTGTTCTGGTGCATCGCGGCGTCCGCGATACCAATTGCATGCTGCTCCATGTAGATCTGTTGCGGTTGTAGAATCGAAGGTTCGAAGCAAGAATTCGCGAACCAAATCGTGAACGTCATAATTTTCGCTATCTACTTGGCGTGCCAATCCCTTTTCTACGAGGTCGCCGAGTAAATCCGTCTCAATCTCATGATTGGAAAGTGCCTCCAATGGCATCGGCTCGCGGTAGATAGCAATGGCACCGAGTACACGCTTTTCAGCACCAGAAAGTCTACTGAAAATCTCTTCGTCAACGAAGGTTTCCAATGAGTCGTGGAAGGTTGAACCCACCGAACCGCGATTGATTAGTTGGAGAATGAGGGGGTGCCCCCTAGAGAGTGTGTAGATGTGAAGGAATGCTGACATATCGATGTCAGGCATCGATGTGAGAATATGACGACTTGCGGATTGGTCCAAACCTTCCAATGGCAGTACCAGAGCCGAGATGTTGCCTTCTGCATCCTTCAGAGGGACAACTGCGCGGAATGAACGACTGAACATAACCAAACCACATTCTTGGACATCCTCCATGCGCTGTGATAAACCACGAATAATGGCGAACAGTGCGTCATCATTCACCTTGTGCAAGTCGTCGATGACGATTAGTGATGGAATTTCTTCCATTGCGCCGATGATGAGATTGACAGCCACAGAGGATTGTGGGACTGCTGTGGCGTGGATATAGTCAGATAAATCATCATCACCGATAGTCGATAACCATTCAGCACATGCCTCCAAGAAGGCACGACTACCCTCCCAATCCTGGCAACGGTGATAGAGCAGATTACGGCGATGTGTGTATTGCTCAATGACCTTCCCCGCGAGAGCGGTTTTTCCGATGCCAGCAATTCCTGGGACCAATAGACAGGAGGAGCGCGCATCGATAAGTGCACAGATATTATCCAGTTCAGTTTCACGCCCAAAGAAGGCGCGAGTGCGAGGTAAATCACCCAAAGATGTGACGAGTTGTTTCTCGACGTGCTTGTCTAGATCGCGCTGAATCAATTCTTCGTTCAATGTACGTAAATCCAGCATCCCCAAATCGTCCATGTATCGAAGAACATCAACTGCCCTAAGAGGGAATGTTGCAATGTCGATTGAACCGGCCAGTGTAGTTGTGTGAGTAACGCCATCTTTGTCGACAAGCCGAATCGGGTGTTCAGAAAGACGCTTCCATGTTTCTTCTGCCTGCACCATGCCCGAATCAGTTAGGAAATACGCCTTCCGTTTCCGACTGACTCCCGCAACGTGGGCTTGGCGTTCAATCAAATGATTTGCATCCTTCAATCCGGCAATTGCACGAGGTACATTGCTACGCGCAATGGCAACTGCATTGGCGATTCCCATCTGTGAAAGTGCAAAGGGGACCTCTACGGAATCGGTGTAATCCGCATAGTCACGGAGATGCAGCATGATGCGTTCCTGAACTCCGGGTCTTGGATGACTCATGCTGACCACTCCATATCAATTGTCACGCATCCCTTTTTGATACTGATGTGAACACTCCCAACCTGACCCAATGACCAAGTCGAGCGTGTTCCCCATCACTCATTGTCTGGAATCCACTTGTTCTGCTCTGCGTCCCACTTCCAACCAGGGTAGCCAGATACAGCTGGAGTTGCTTCCTGTTGAACGGCGGGCTGAGCCACCTGTTCGACTTCGGCGGCGGCATCCTGTTGCTGTCGTTCCTTGGCCCAAGCATACGGATCGACCTCTTCGGCCGAAGCCTCATCTAGGTCCTCGTCATAATCATCTTCGAATTCCACGAAGAAGAAGACGAATACTGCACCCAATACTCCGAGAACAACTAGAGCAGCAACAACCATCAGAATCCACATGAATATGCCTGAACCCTCATCAAGACCGCCTTCTACAACGATTTCCGAGTCCTCATTCAGTGGTTGCCCAATGCTACCATATTCGAATACGACTGTGTTGCTGCCTTTGTCCAGACGATTGCCGGGTATCTCCATCATCCACATGCCATCATCACCAACAGCAGTGCTGCCAAGACGCAGACCGGCTCCTGTCTCCCCAATCACACTGACTGTGGGTCGTCCGTTCCCGCGGTAGATCAGGGTATCAGATTGGCTAATCTGGCCATCACATCCCTCGACGAATTCTTCGCCACCAACCATGATTCCGTCACATTCCGAGGTAAACGATACACCGACGACATCTAAATCGAGGGAGGCAGAGTACACTCTGCTATCGGCATTATCCCGAACTTCGAAGATGACTGCTTCTAGGGACCAATCGGCCATATCAGGTTCATAAAACGACATGGACATTGGGTTGTAATTGGCAATTCCATCTCCGCTGATTAAGACGACCTCGGCATGGTAATCATCCTCAAACATTTCAGGGTTGTCATATACGTAGTAAGACAGGCTATCTCCTTCATCTACATCAGAGAAGAATTGAGTCAGATCGATGAAATAGCCATTGCCACATCGATTCTGTGAGGCTCCAGTCTCTTCGCAGAAGATGGTCGCCGAATCTGGCCACGATGTCGAATTGAATGCGGGCCGGGTGTTGTCTTGGTTTGGGGGGTTGTCGATGATGATTTCAATCGACGCAGCCTCACTGTACTGGAATCCGTCAAAAGAACGGACTTCGATGATGTAGTGGTAATTGTGGACTAGATTTGTCGTATCCCATGAGGTCGCCCATCCACCATTCGCTGCAATATTCTGCACCAATGAATGTGGACCTTCAGGCATTTCAAGGAAACCTGCCTGAGGATCCTTGATTACAATCTCTACCTTTGTGACCGTTCCATCCGTATCGCGCGCGACGCCACTCAGTAGAGTATCTTCACTGGCGGTAATCGTCTGTAAATCGAACGGAGTTAGAAGTTGAACAACAGGTATTGCGTTGTCATTGTCTACCTCAAGTATCAATTCTACCGGTGTACATTCATCGGCAGAATTCGTGCAGAAAGCCGAATCACTGGCCCAAACGTTCACGGTGTATGTTCCTGAAAGAAGGTGTCCAACGGTCCAATCAGCAGACCAAGCGGTACCACCTGGTTTGTCGAACTTGTTGTAGTATGGCTCTCCATTGGCATTGATAGGTCCATCGACTTCAAACCAGATTCGCTGGATGTCACTGCCGAAAATGCCGCTGTAGGCATCGGAAGCGCGACCAATGAAGTGAACAATTCCATCATCAATCACGGTTCCAGATGCTGGACCATCGACCCAAATGGTGGGTGGTTCAGTATTCAGTTTCACTGTCCTTGTGACGATTTGTGATTCTGTAACTCCGTCAAATGAACGGAATTCGAAGGTATAGTCGCCTTCGGGCTGATCGCTCATGTCATACTCAAAGTACCAGTGACTGAAAGGATGGTTGTTGTAAGTCACTTCGCCATCAGAATTGCTATTGTCAACTGCTAGTCGCATGTCAATCCAATCGCTGGTGAAGGGGTCCTTGACCTGAACCTGCTCGACTGCGCCCTGTTGGTCCCAGCGAGCCAATTCGTCCGAAGCATAAATTCCAGCCCATGTGCCATCATGTGCGGTTCCTGTGAAGTTCACGGAGCGCTTGAAAGAATGTCCATCGTTCTGACTCACTGTGATGCTTGGTTCGAGATTTTCCAGTGATACAATCTCAGACAACACGCCTGTCTGGCTGGTCATAGTTAGGCTGTATTTCTTGTAGCCCTTTCCAAACTTGTATGCAGATACGTAGTACAACGACATTTCGCGGCTGCTGGATCCAGCTTGGCAATCGGGGTCATCACCATCGTAGATGAGGTCCCCGTCATTATCCATACCATCACTACAGGAATTCTCACCATCATCATCAGCATATCGATCTGGGTGGATGCCACCGGGGCCTCCACCTGTCATGTCGAGATGGAAATCGCTGGCAAGAGAGACTTCAGGGGTCCATCCTTGGCTGTCCGTTGTCAGACTGTACAAATCAGTGCCATGACTGTCTTCGATTAACACGGTGGAGCCGCCGACACGTACACCTTCAACTATGGTTCGGAACTTGACAATCTCTGCCTTTCGAATCTGCACAGCCCATTTGATGGGTGAAGTGTCGATGTAGATGTTTGATGTGTCCAATCCTGTCAAATTTGAATATGTAAACACTGTTGAATTGTTAGTCATATCCATAGTTAGTGGGAAATTCTGAGGGGGCCATACACTACAAGTTGGAACCAACACTTGACCGTCCCAATTGGTCCACTCTGCTGCTTCAACGTCAGGCCACGAGAGAGTTACTGGATTGGTCGTATTAGCGCCTTGGTTGGGGATTGGGATGTTCTCAGATTGAACGGTGATGCTGCTCTTTGTCACATTGTACGTCTGTCCAACACCCGACCAGGTATTCCCTGAGAAGAATCCGAGGGTCCCATACTGGGAATCGCCGGCATAATTGGTATTGTGGTGCTTGATCATAGCACCTGTACCAGTCGAATTGATGACATTGTTTCTAATGTCGAGCAAAGCACCGATGGCTCGAATGCCATCACCTTCTCCGCCTATGTTGATGTCGTTGTTCAACAGGGTCAGTGAGGAACGGAAGGCGTGTACTGCAGGACAAGGGAAATCTCCACCCCATGCCTTCAAACTGGTGCATTCGCCGCCATTACTGTCGATGATTGAATTGGCTACATACATTCTATTCTCAGAAGGTGAGGGGACCGTCCATCCGCTGTCACCGAAGTGATATTCGCCTGCAACAATGGGTTCCTTCGCAGTACCTTCAATGGTCACATTCTCAATACGAACATCACTTTCACCGATAGACCAGATACCATTCCAGCCGCCAATCGGTCCAATCGTACCGCCATTGATGTTGACTTGGCTCTTGGAAATCTGAACTCCAGAACCTTCTCCAGCTCCATCTATGACGTTGTTGTTGAAGTCTACCCATGCGAAATTGAAAGCCGTTAATGGGCTGCGATCGGCAGTAGTAATCTTGTTGTTGTTTACGGACAATTTGTAGGCGGCGTTGTTTCCAGCTGTTTTCTTGTTGTTGACGTCGATACCGTTGCACGTGGTGTCAATCGTTGACGAGTTGACATGGCCTGCAGAATCATCCAAGCGGATTCCGTAATCTCCGTTTGTTATCACAGCATACTGAATGTCGACATAGGATTCCTCGACCCAGAGAACGTGACGACCGTCGTCACTTTGCCCACATCCCTTGTCCGTGCCCGTGAATACAGGCGACAGAATGGAGAGGGGTTGAATCGGACTTCCTGCACCATATGCTTGGATGGCCGAACCAATCAATGAAGTTGCGTCATCACCCACTGTGAATTCCCCACCGACGATGTCTGGACGGGCCAGGTCTAGAATGAGTAGACTGGTTGTATTGATTCCTTCGAATTTCAATTCGGTCATTGTGGGGCTAGCACCCTCTGCGACAATTGCACCATATCGAACTTCTGAGATCTCAGACACCCAACGCGGAATGCCGTACGCATTAGTAATGGATACGAATTTCAGTTTGGTAGCACCGATGTCGACCGTGCTGCGTAGAAGGATGCCTTCGTGGCAGGAAGGATCCCGGTTCCAGTGATTTCCACTGAAGATACCGTAACAATTGCCAGTAGCAGATGCGTTTGCTGGATCCTGCCAATTGAATGTGATACGAGAGCTGTTGCTCGCCATGCCATTCGCGCCGCAGGCAACATCGCCTGCACACAATCCACCACGGACATCTATGAATGTCCCATTGGGGATAGTGACGGTTGTCCCAGGTTGCACAATCAAGTTGGCGCCGGTCGCAACGATGACGTCTCCAGTCAACGTGTGTGTGCCGGACCAGACTTCGGTGCCTGTAACCGTTCCGTTCGATGTCTCGTTGGTCGCCACGGCTGTGGGAATCATTCCAACCATGCCAATCATGACGCTTGTGAGCATCAAGAATGACAAAAATAGGCTCTTATTTCGGTGGGTCTCTTTCATGGGTGTCACTCCAAGTTGCAAGTCTGGGACAGTTGCAAGGGCTATAACAGCCACGACGCCGCGGCAGCCCGTTTTCCACCATTATAATATCATATTAAATTAATAATATCATCTATTAGTATCAAAAGTTAACTTAAGTATCGCCCTGAGATGCTATTCTATCGGCAACTGCGCGCTCCCATGCAATGGCATCAAGGATTCCATACCCCCATCTAGGGTGATGGTTTTCTCCCTGAAGGGCGTGGGGTTGACACGAGTCGGCTAATGCTTGTTTTACCAGAGTGATTCCTGCTCGTGTTGAATTGCTACTCGGGAGGGCATCTCCATGGCGCTCAAGAATCAACGCCAAAGCACCCGTCACAAATACAGTGGCATCACTAGTTCCACTACTGGCTGAATATGGTATTGATAAATCCGGATCTGATGTTGATATGATTCCTACACCGGGTGCTGAAACCTCTGGTTTCTGGTTCGGTTCTACACGCAAATTACCATCTGCACCTTCAGTATTAGATCCAGTTGCCGTACGCTCCCATAACGAGCCCTCGTTATCCACTGCACCTACTGCAATGACTCCGTCGACATTGGCTGGCACCGATACATCGGTAACTCCTGTGCCAGCTCCACCTGAATTTCCCGCTGCTGCTACAACAAAAACACCGTGATCTAGAGCATCACTCACCGCATCTGCTGTTTGAGACCCAAGTGGGTTTTCTGGATCGGGGTCACCCCCCAATGAAAGAGAGATGATGTCGACGCCCATGTCATCCCAACACCATTCAATGGCATCCGAAACGGTGGATTCAGACTGAGTGGTACCTTCGGAATTCAATGCTGCTGCAACTACCAATCCAACGTTGGGAGCTGCGCCTGGATATTGTCCGTGTGATACAAGAATGCCAGCCATCATGGTTCCATGGCGGTCAATTCCCCTATCCTGGATGATGTGGTCATCGCCGTTGACAAAATCACGATAATCCACCAAATTGGCATCTTCAAGGTCTGGGTGAGTCATTTCTATGCCAGTAACCACAATGCAGACTAGAATTCCCTGG
>JASMFB010000019.1 GCA_030751995.1 Candidatus Thalassarchaeaceae archaeon | reverse complement strand
GATTCCATGCGACAGCACGGTTTGAGCATCCTCGTCCTCGCAAGCCTCATCCTCGCACCCTTGCTAATCGCAGCGCCGGAGGCGCTGCGGGCCCACGCGCACGAGGGAGTTGTGTACACTACTGATCAGACTTGGTCGGGCAATATGTCACTTGGAGAAGATGTCACGATTGCCAATGGCGCAACCCTGACAATTCAGGCTGGAACCCAACTCAATGTCACTGAAGATGTGACGATTACTATCGAAGGTGATCTAGAAATTCAAGGTACTGCGGGTGAACCCGTTGAAATTTGGGGTTCATGGATTGCCAACACTTCCATTCAGGCCCGTTGGCAAGGATTCCTCCTTGATTCCGGGTCATTATCCACAGTGAGTCATGCCAATATCTCCGATTCTCGTGGTGGCTTTGATGTTGAATCAGGAGCAACACTAGCCATTGATACAACCAACCTGACCGACACCATCATCGGAGTTTGGGCTAAAGGAACACTCTCTGGCGATGGATTTGCCTGTGATACTGCTACCACTTCCTGCTTACGTGTCGACGGGGTTGCTTCACTCACAGACGTCACCTCAACACTCAGTGCAGAAGTTGTTCATGTCCACAACGGTGGCAATGCAAACGTTGGAACTGTGACCTCCTCCAACGATGCTGATGTCATCGTTCTCGATGATGGCTCGACTTTCTACGGTGAGGCTATTGCCGCCGGATTCACTCGACTAGTTCGTGGCAGTGGCTCTGTCACAGCCACAGTAAACCCTAGTTTGTCTGGAGGAGGCACAGTCTTGGTTGAAGCCGATGCTCTCAGCGGCCTTGTAATCACAAGCAATTCATTCTGTGGTTTCGAATGTAGTGTGGATTCACTTTTAGTCGGTAGCGTAGAGGACATTGAATTCAGCTCTATCTATCTCACCTGTGGTGGTTCTGCTCCTTGTATCGATGCTCAAATCGATGGAGTGTTGGCATTTGTTGGCTCTGGCTTTCCGGTTAGCGAGATCAATACGAATGGTACCTTTGCTCGTCTTCGCGGTGAGGGCACAGTGAATATTAACGAACTATCCGTGATATCGAGTAACGAATTGTTCGACGTGTCGGGCTCCGGTGAGTTATCCATCTCGAGTTCGACATTAAGATTCGACGATGGCGGTTCGATTTCCGGCTGGTCGTTAGAAATCGACAATACTATCATCCTAGCAGAAGAAAATGGATTTGTTCTGCTCGATGTGGATACAACACTCACATCGATTGAGTTGCATCGCGACTTCTCAAGTTCAGATTCGACTTCCATCGGCCTCAGAGCGGTATGGTCTGACATCTTCTTGGACGATGTCTCATTGGCTGGCTGGAACGAAGGCATCCGCTGCGAATCGGAATGCAGCATAACTGGCGGCCATCTGATATCTGGAGGCGGTGGCCGCAACACGGGCAGCGGAATCACAATTGATGGAGGGACAGCGACAATCGATACGCTGGACACCTCAGCATCCGATGTGGGGATCGATGTTGTGGATGGCCACATCCACCTCGTTGAATGGAACATCGATATGGCCCACCGATCGTATGGAATTGAACTGTCTAACGATGCCAGTGCAATCATCCGAGATATGCCGGGCTATACATCATCGGGGGCCTACGATGGATTTGGAGATGGCACCCTTCTATGGGGATCATCAGGGTCACCTAACCTAGCCATCAGTGTAGAAGAGCAATTCACAGAATCCACCATCACAGTGACCGATTTGGTCGGAGCCTCGATTGGTGGTGCGTCGGTTTATGCACATGGATTCGACGAAATTACCAATCCATCCGGCGAGGCAACCCTACCACTACTTGCCAGCGGTTCCTTTGTCGAAGCACAAGACCCTGCTAGTGGCATGGGGTCCAGCGCAACTCTGACCCCGCCCGGTGGAGATATTCAGATCGCCATTGTTCCCGGAACGGGTGATTGGACTATTCCCGCTGGAGTGGATGCCCGGTTGGTCAATGGCGAGTTTGTTTTGGATGGAAATCTAACCATTGAAAGCACCGCTTCACTCATGCTCATCGACGCAACACTTTCAATGCCTGAAACGGCAATTCTGAACATTGAATCTAATGGCCAACTCAAGGGAGACAATGGGTCACTGCAAGGTGGTATTGGCTCGTTGACTGCCGGTGTGCCACTCAAAGGCGAAGGACAAGGCTTGACCGTCTCATCCTCATTGACATTCACTTGTTATGACCCCTGGACATGGGTTGCAACCACACTCACTGGACCCCTACATCTGAATCAGAATTGTGAACTCATTCTTGATGGAGGCCATGTATCAGGTACACTCACCATCGACACCGATTCCATGCTGACACAACGCAGCCACCTCACGGTCACTGTAATCGATGCAGGAAACGCCGTTGAAGGAGCCAACGTGTCTATTGGTGGCTCCGTACAACAAACCAATTCCAATGGTGAAGTTGACGCATGGTTCACTTGGAGAGTTGTCGATGAGAATGGAGAAACAGATTCCAGTAATTTGCAAACCATCGTCATCCAGCACGCCAATGTCAATCGTTACCAATCATGGGATCCAACGAGCAGCGCTGAGATGGAAGTGATGATTTCTACAGTGCCGACTGGCACCATATCTGGATTAGTTAAATTGGAAACAATCTTCTCGCCATGGCATCTTGGAAGCGACCTATTCATCCCATCTGGTTCGACGCTGGAAATTCTACCCGATGTGGAACTGTCACTTGCCCCGGGTATTGGAATCACCATTGAAGGAATCTTACTCTCAGACGATGCTTGGATTGGGGGAACCGCTTCTGAAGGCCTTTCTGTTGGTACAAATGGCAATTTGCAAATGTCCTCTACACTCTATTCTGGCGGTCCGATTTCTGTTGGAAATCAAGGAACCGCATCTTTGTCCTCAGTGACCATTTCTGACGCCCCGATTGAAGTTAGTGGTTCGGGAACTCTCGCTATCATAGGTGGGTCAATCTCACAAACCGACATTTGCATTCGGGCGACGGGAACACTGAATATTGCTGGAACCTTGATTGAAAATTGCGGGATGTACGCGCTTTGGTCAACCGATGCCTCTCTCTGGATCGTCGATGCAGTAATCGGGCCTGGTAGTTCAAACGGAGCTTGGATTCAGCAGAGTTCAGGACATATCTCAGGATGGAACAGTACAACCTACGATGGAGATGGACCAGCGTTGTACCTGCAAATGGTCGATGAATCTCTCATAGTCACCGACATGACTCTCTCACCAGGAAGTGGGGGACCCGCTGTACACATCGAACAAGCAGATGATTTCTTGTTCAGCGATTCGACCATCACTGGTTCCCCCGGACTGTTGATTGAAGAGAGTGATATGCGCCTCTTGAGAGTTGATCTACTCGGTTCAGGGGAAGGTACGGGAATTACAGTCCACGGCACACCTTCAGCAGGCACAATAATCGAAGATTGTGAGGTAGATGGATACGCGACTGCGCTACACCTTGAAGGTGGATTAGAAGAGGCCGAGGGAGTTGGTGTCAGTATCATAAATTCACATCTTCATGCCACGACATCCATCGAATCTAATACGCTCCCATTCACCCTGCAAGGTGGCGAATTAGATGGCACCATACGGATGATTGGCATGGAGAAACAATGGTCTGCAAATCTCATCGATCTCGAGGATTTTGAGACTAATATTACGGGTGATGCAACTCTGTTCATCGCGCACACATGGACAGTATCTGCTCCTGACAACGTATTGATTGGTATGGCTGTCCCGGAATTTGATTTCACATTGGGGGAGCAACAGCTCGAATGGGATAATCCATCGCAGATCACCATCATTCATCAGGCCTATACCGAGTCGGGCATGACAGATGCATGGTACGGACAATGGACGGCCACTTCCGACGGCTACCTGCCCTCATCTGGACAGTTGCAACTCGACACCACTGGACAGCGCCTATTGTCGATTGAAATGAGTCTGAACGGGGCTCCAATCGTGAGTATCGATGGTCCAGATTCCATGGTCATCAATGCCGGACAATCGTTGGATTACAGCGCGACGGCAAATGATCCAAATGGCGACGATATCGCAGAATGGTTCTGGGTATTGGAAAACGGCGATGAGACGATTTTGCTTGGCGACACATCATCTGGCTCATCATCGGATACTGAGCAAGGCGAGTGGACACTTCGGGCTACTGCGGTAGATGTCCATGGCGCAGAAGGAACCGACACGGTTGCCGTGACAATCAATCCTGCAGATGCGGATTCAGATTACATCGAAACATGCCCATCCACGGGCCAAAATGCTTGGTGGGATGCTGAGAACAACCGATATTGTGGCCCCGATGTCTTTGATGTGGATGACGATAATGATGACTTCAGAGACGATGTCGATATATTCCCACAAGACCCTTGCGCTCATCATGATACAGACAATGATGGCTTGCCAAATTCCATACGTAGCAATTGCGAAACCGACCTCGTCGAAGACGACGACGACGATGGTGATGGTGTGGTCGATTCAGAGGACATTGACCCACTCGATCCCGGTGTGGGTCTGTACACCGAACCCGCTGGTGAAAAGTCGTTGATAGCTACCCTTTGTAGCCCTGCAGTGGTCCTGACGTTGGGAATTATCATCGTATTCTCCACATTCGCTTATCTCCGCTTCAATGCTGACATTCGACGTGAGGATTGAGGTGAGAATTTGCAGGCGGACCAAATCGCAATGATTGTCATCGCGATGACCGCTGCAATCGTAGTCATTGATGGTTGGAAATTGTACCGCGCTCAGCAGGATATCCCAAACCTCGGAAAGTTTGCCACTGGTGGCATGGCATGGGAGAGTCAAACTAGTCAGGAATTAGTTCGTAACATCACCATGCTCGGTGCAATAATCATCATGATTATCGCTCCCTGGTTCTTGGCAGAACGAAGTGGAACCGAGACACACTGGGTACTCATCTTCGATGCACTGCTAGTCATACATGGAGGCTGGCTTGTGTTGCCGAAGCGCTACGCAATCACCAAAGATTCACTCTGGGTTGACGGATTTTCCGTGGATTGGAATCGCTTGTGGTGGACAGGATATTCGGGCGGCTCAAGCATCACTTTGCAGCGCAAAGGTTGGTGGCGTTTAGCTCCATTACCACTCGGCGGCTCCGAAGAAGATCTCGCAGCAGCAGCCCTCAGAATTGATGCAATCATGATCGGAGAGTGGGAGACACTCACTGGCTTGCTTAGTGAAGAATAGTAGGATTCAAGAACATCCACGTCCCCTACGGGGACGTGGGCTGGATAGAATTTGGACACGACGACGCCACGACGGCGCGCATCGCTGCCCTAGCGGAGCAAATCGCTCACCATTCGCATCTCTACTACAATGAGGCGACCCCAGAGATTAGCGATGCCGAGTTTGATGCCTTGTGGGACGAACTCAAATCATTGGCACCAAATCACCCCCAACTACGTCGCGTAGGGGCCCCTGTACCACCAGGTTCCGTGAAAGTTGAACACAGATTCCCAATGCGCAGTTTGGACAAAGCAACCGGCGATGACGAGGTCGCACATTTTGTCGCCGAGACGACTGCACACGGAAGGCGCTTTGTCGCTCAGCCCAAACTCGATGGCAGTGCATTGAGTTTAGAGTACAGGCGAGGGAGACTGGTTCGTGCCGCAACACGTGGTAGTGGTGAGCGTGGAGAGGATGTCACAGGAAACGCGCTTCGGATTCCCAACATACCGGATCGTCTGTCATGGGGAGGGGATTGCCACGTTCGCGGCGAGGTCGTCATGCATCTGGATGTGTTTCGTGAGAAGTACGCTGAAATCGCACCAAACCCACGAAATCTGGCTGCAGGCAGTCTTCGACAGAAGAATATCGAAGCGGGCAAAGGAGACGCCGCAGATCTCACCTTCCATGCCTACGATGTCCATTTCATCCCCAATGAGGAGAAGCATCCAGACAGCCCCGATGCACCTGAATTCGAGAATGACAGCGAATCGCTTTCATGGCTGCGAAAGATCGGCATCACACCAGCCGAAGAGGTCGTCGTCGAAGGTGAAAACGACGAAGATACGACCCAAGCGTTGTTGATCCAAACCGAACGTTGGACACAAGAACGTGAGACTTCAGCGTGGGAACTCGATGGTGTCGTGTTCAAACTCGACGACCTTGCCAAACGCGAACTTCTCGGTCAGACTGCACATCATCCACGATGGGCGTTGGCGTGGAAATTCCCACCTGAAGAATCGACAACCGTTCTCTTGGACATCGATTGGCAGACCGGACGCACTGGGACTGTAACGCCCGTGTCTCGCGTCGCTCCAGTCGTGGTGAGTGGTGTCACAGTCGAGAACACAACGCTACACAACGCAGGTGAAGTTGAGAGATTGGGAATTTCAATTGGCGACAAGGTCCGAATCGTCCGTCGTGGCGATGTCATTCCTAAGATCATCGAATCATTGGGCCCCGCTAAATCTAGTGACATCGAGGGCCGCTTCCACGCAGATGGTGAACCATTTACGGGTGAACTCCCCAATCCTAGGTCCCCCCAAATTCCAACCCATTGTCCCGAGTGTAGTACTGAACTCAAAATGGATGGTGCCTTCTTGCGATGTTTCAACTTGTCTTGCCCAGCCCGGTTGACACGTTCCATTCTGTATTGGTGTCGTGCGCTTGAGATGGACGGCATCGGTGAGAAACTCGTCGAGCAGTTGTGTGATGTTGGCCTTGTGAAGACTATTCCTGACCTATATCGATTGACTTCTGAGGAATTGCAAAGTCTAGAACGAATGGCTGAGAAATCAGCAACCAATGTCATGAATCAGTTGGATAACACTAGAGAACTCCCTCTTGACACCTTCCTATTCGCCCTAGGATTGCCTCGAATCGGCCCAGAATTGGCCACAGTATTCGCTGGTGAGATTTGCACGATGGGCAACCTCCTTGCGCTGACAGAAGATGATCAAGAACGCTTAGTCGCCATCGATGGTGTCGGTGATACAGTCGTAGATTTACTGATGACTGGGATTTCAGATCGTTCAGCAATATTGGAAGATTTCAATCAGATTCTAACCATCACAGATGTGGCCAGAACCGAAGCCCCATCTGGACCTTTGACTGACCTTTCATTCTGCATAACAGGAACACTTAGCCGCCCCCGCAAAGAAATCGCGTTGAAGATTAAGGCGGCTGGTGGCAAGGTTGTATCAACCGTTTCGGGCAAATTGGATTTCCTCGTCGCTGGTGAGAATGCCGGTTCCAAATTGGAGAAAGCCACACGATTGGGTGTGAATGTACTCAGCGAATCTGATTGGGAAGAAATGCTTCAACCGTAGAGCATAGCATTGGCCCCATCGTCACCCTGTTCTTCACCCGCGGCTCCGAGTTGATGTTCCATCATCGCCTTGATTTGGGTCTCGATTCGCACCGCTTCTTCCAACAGAGGTTCAGTGTCTAGTTCAATGGCAGGTAGTAAGTTGTTCAATTTCTCAATCACACGTGCGGCTGCGCGTGCATCTGGAATACCGCCTGTAGCTTCGGCCATGATGCACATCATGTTCAGTTTTCGACGCCGACCTTCACCCAACAAAACACCACTCATGCCAGCAATCATTCCAGCTTCAAGCAAAGGAATACCCATCCCCTTTAGTTGTTCAATGGCCCAATCGGTAGCCCCTATTCCGAGCAATGTTTCATCGGAATCGTCAGAATCCATCACCTCGTGACCACTTTCTTGCTGATGACTAAAGGAATCGACGAGAACACCGGCATTGAACCCTTTCTCGTGACTGTAATTGAGCAGAGCCTCAGAGAGCGGCAAACACATCTTGGGTGGAATCGGTGCTTCGGAGACGAGAACGACAACACTGTCACATTGATCCATATCGCAGACGGGCTTTCCAGCATACATGCGTACTGGCGGCATGGGTTTGCCTTCGTGAATCAGCGCCACCGGTGGTAGACGAGCATCGACAACACCGCCAATGAATTCGAGTTCAAGTCGCTCGATGAGGTAATGTGCAACGATACTGCTCACGTGACTAACGCCTGGAAAACAAGAGACGACAAGCGCCCCCTCTGCAATTGCATCATCTGATGCTTTGACTCTCGGCAACTCTCCCATGAACCATGCTCGCCCATCGGTGGTGTTAATGCTTGGGCTGAGCAGAGCAGTTCCGCGGAGCAGTTCTGGGGGGCGAAATAGTGGCGATGAAACAATGGTCATATGACGAACGAGGGCACCAATTATCTCCCTCGTCATGGAACAATTTCGCTTCATGCCCGCGAAAATTCTGGCTTTCAAGACAACGTTTACCCCGCAAGGCCGGTATGGCCAGTGCCATTGGTACCTCTGTGCACAATAGCGTTGAAGATATGTGCAATATCGACCTATCAGGTCGAGACGGAGATGAAATCGGTTGGCTGCCCCCCACTGCCAATGCAATCCTCGAGAAACAGTGGGAGCAAGAGAAAGAGACCTTCATGAATACACCCCGACATCCTCGATGGAAACAGGAAGAATACCCTCGCGCGCGTAAGTTACTCATCGGTTCGCTAAACATTCTCTTCGCCAAGGCCCGAACGGGAAAAATCGCCCTCTCAGAGGTATCCATTGACATGTGGCGCAACATCCAGGAGATGGTTCTCGCCGCCGAGGGAACGCTTCGCACATCTTGTGGACGATTGATGGGCCGCCTTGATCTACTCGTCTCAGATTATGACGATGAGGGCAACGTCGTTGGGTGGATTGTTGCAGATTTGAAAACCGGGAAACCACCGGACGGTGAGCTGTATGATACCGTAAGCAGACAACTTCGCTTCTATCGTGACATTCTGTGTGAAAACAATCCAGATCACCCTCCTGTCCGTGCAGAAGGATGGTATTCCAACGGTTCCGTTGTGTTTGAAGCCGAAGGCCCCAGTGTACTTCCTGAAGCTTTTGAGGCGTGGGAAGCAAGCAAAATCACCAGCACACCCATGGATGCAAAACCGAATGGAGAGGCGTGCGCATTCTGCGAATGGAAGGCTTGGTGCCCGGCATGGTTGTGGGCACAAGCCCAAGGCGAGATGAAACCCACTGGAATCTTCAGAGACATGGTCGCAATTCTTGAGAAAGTGCAAGTTGAAAATGGCATTTGTCTTGTTGAACGCATGGCTCCAGTCACTGAAACGGGTGAACTTGCACCCACAGGTCAACGTGCGGGTGCAGTATTCGCAGGCCAGGCCCTAGAACGATTGCAAGCATTGGTCGAAGAGGGACACAAAGGTCCAGTATTCCTCGGAGGAGTTCGCCTAGATGGCGATACTTGGAAACTTGGAGATTGGTGCGATGTACTACCTTGGTCCCCATTGCTAGAGGGACGAAAACGAGAATAAGAAACATCTTGCAACGTGGCATTGAAGAGACCATACCCTTCTTCGACAGCATGGGGAGTGAGGAGTCCGGCCAACGTCGTCGCGGCCCCCCCGAGTCTAAACGCAAGCGTTCTCCACCATCTACGCCTGCTCCTGAAGAAGAAACCGAGGGTGGCGAATGGTACGATGATGTTGTCGATGAATCTCAATCCAGTGGGGGCGGTTTCGGCGGTTTTTCAGTCAAACGTCCGCAGATGTCGAGTACCGATCAAGTCGAAGGTCAACAATTGGAACGTTACTTCGAAAAGCAGTATCATGGAAAATCTGAGGAGAAGCGAGAGAGCATTGAGGATGGGTGGGAACACACTGAATCTGAATTCACTATTGCCACATTGCTAAATGGTTCCAAAGCGATTCTTCTTGGAATGCAATCATTCATGGTCGCCCTTCCAATGATTTTGGTATCAATGGCATTGGTTTGGGCAGGACAAGGATTTCTTGAGAGCATGGACAATTCAACTGGTGCACTGTTGAACATTATCATGACCTTCATTGCAATTTGTTTGACGACCATCGCCCTGATTCAAATTGTTGTGTCAGCAGTTAACCAATCACTGCGAGAGAGGGAGATTGCCATCGATGGCGCCGATATTCCCTTGCTTGGTTGGATGGATTCTATGCGATTGTCTACCCGTCTCTTCACCGAGGTGATATTGACATTCATTTTGGTATGGTCTATCGAGATAGTTGGACTCTATATGCTTGCAGGAGCCATGCCGGATATGTCTCTACCATCCATAGATCCAGACAACCTTTCTGTAGGGACTGTGTTCTACATCTTGGGCGCAGTCGGCTCTATATTCGTCATCATCGGTACCATACCGTATTCGATTGAAGCGACCATCAAACGCTCTTGATTCAGTTGCTTCTCTCTGCTTGAAGTACATCGATAGCCTCGGATTCTAGTGGACCCTCTGGCGAACTCAACCAATCGAGATAATTGGAATCCGCCTGCCCGATATCCACAACGGCCCTGCCCCGATGTAATCCTCGTCCGATGACCATTCCCGTTTGGGCTATTTTCAACCATCCGTGACTGCCTAACACCGGTTCCATGTCTTTGAGATTGGGCCCAATATTTTCAGTGGCTTTGGCCCGACGATTGGAGCCACTAGACCATTCAGGAATATCTTCGACTGAGCGCCGAAAGTGTTGGGGATTCTCCTCCATCATCTTGTGGAGCAATAGCAGCGTAGCCGCTGCATCCGCACCCGCAGTGTGTGCCGCTTCCAGTGTTATCCCAAATCGATGACATAGAGCCCCCAAGTTGTGACGGGGTGGAATCTCAAGTTTGCGCGCGATTTTGAGCGTGTCTAAAATTGCCAATGGTGTAGGCATGGGTTGTCCTGCCCGAAGAAACTCTGAGCGGAGGAATGGCCAATCAAACCGTTCTACATTGTGCCCAACAATCACGGCCCCCTCCATGGCGGTGGTGATTTCTGCAGTGAATTCCTTGAATGAGGGGACATTTTTGACATCGCTGTCATGGATCCCATGAATCCGCGTCGTCTCCATCGGGATTCTCATCTGTGGATTGACCAACTCCTCAAGATGAATGGAACTACCATCGGCATCACATCCGATTAGGGCATATTGCACAATGCGGTGTTGCTTGGGGCTGAATCCCGTGGTCTCTAAATCGAAGCCGAGTACACGATACCCAGCCAGAGGATCAGCCGCCATGGAACCGAATGGAATCGCGACGTCGCTTGAACCCTCTCATTCGTTAATCGCAATCGGACTTCGTAGAAGTCCTAAAAATGCGCTATTTGATTGGACAATGAATCGTCACTCTTCTAAAGGAGGATACTGGGTCGGCGGGGCATGCTCAACTCAGGGGCGAATCGATTCGCTTCTCGTCGCCCCCTGACATTGCTTGTGATTGCGACCATGCTATTGCCAATGCTTGCAGGTTGTACTGGCCTTGGCGGCCCCCCTGAACCCAATGCCAGAGTTGAGGCTGACCGCTCCAATATCAACGAGGGCGAATCTGTCAATTTCGATGCACGCGCCTCCACATCTCCTGAGAGCACCCTCATCACAGAATATCGTTGGGATTTTGGCGACGGCTCAAAAGCCGAGACCGTTCAGGGATACACAAGTCACACATTTGCTGATGCTGGACTGTACGAGATCAGCGTCACAGTTGTCAACGATCTTGATGGCGACGATACGGCCACAACGTTGCTGACTGTCAATGGGTTCCCGAAAATCTCACTCTCCATGCCTACAGCGATTCGTACTGGTGACATCGTCACACTGGATGCTTCGACCTCTTCGGATCCTGAAAACGGTGAATTGACCACTGTCTGGGATTTGGATTGGAACGTAGATAGCGACAATGATGGGGATGCAACCAACGATAATGATGCGATGGGTGCTGTCCATCGATTCACCCCCTACGAGAGTGGGAATTACACTGGTTCGGTGACGATTACCGACGAATCTGAAGCAAGTGCGACACGAATGTGGAATCTCACTGTCCTTCCACGAACGTACCAAGTCATTTGGGAAGTGAAGACCGTCACTTACGATTGGGATGGATACCTAGAACAAGGCCACATCCACACTATCACTCATATGCCGAGTGAAGAAGGAAGAATCATGTCGTTCAATGCAACGTTGACTCTGGCCATGGACATCTTGCCAATCATGCTACCCCAGGACAATTTCTCCCTCACTGTCGATGTCCGAGATGATGGTTGGACACAAACGGTTCGAACCGAACAAACCAATGTCACCCACAACGCCTCTGCTTCGATGGAGTACCTCAATCTCAATCCTAATTCAGAGGATGCCCACAATCTCACTGCCGATTCCTTGGAAGAGTTGATTGCGATGCTCGATTCACAATCCGGTGCTGGATTCGGCATAGGTGACTGGTTGTGGATTATCGAAGCTGAAGAGGCTGATCCGGACTTCCCTGTAGATGAAGTCGACCCCGATGGTGGCAATGAGTGGGAATTGGTTGTTGAATTCACATTCCTCGTTCCACGCATCAGCGAAGTGGGCGTCTAATCGAGCCCCCTCGCAGGGGAAGCGATTTGAACCCCTGTCGTCTCGACGGAGCCGATGGTGACCTCAATCGACATCAAGAAGGTCTCGAGCAGAGGCAAGGTTGTCATTGATTTGGATGTCTGGATGAATGATCCTAACGACCACGAATTTTCACCCCGCATAACACTCTCGGGCAATTCAATTGAATTGCGCGTACCTGGCCATGAAGACCTCCTCGCTAGCATTGAGTTGGATGATGACGCTTTGCAATTGGCTGAGCGAGATCGTGTGGTCGAAGCTCGAATCAAATTCAATGTACATGGCATGCACGGAACATTGACTCACAGGACTCCAAACCCCCGAAGTGGGCCAAAATCAAAGAAATTAGCCGAGCCACGATGGAAAGTCATGCTGCCACTGCAGTAAGTCGTTCCAGAAGTGGGACCCCCGGGGGTCCCCATGTAGTTCCTCATATACCCCCAGAGACACATAGATAACATGGCCAAAGGAGCACAGAAGGAAGCAAGGCTACGGCGCTTAAAAGAAGAAATTCTCAATTTCGTCAGTATTAACCCAGGTTGTACAGCCTCGCAGATCGTTGCGTGGCTATCTATCGATTTAAGAATGAAAAATCACGGGCTAACACCTCGAAAAGTTGGATTCTTTATCCCGCGATATTGCAAAGAATTGGTTTGGAAGCAGGATTCCATGACCGGCAAGCGAATTTACACCAACAAAGCGTGAACCGTTCTGGTTAAGTCAGGGTGCTCGGTGGGCCGCTCGCTGGACCCATAGTGTAGCCTGGATATCACTGGGGCTTGCGGAGCCTCAAACCCGTGTTCGAATCGCGGTGGGTCCGCCATCTTCTTCGTAGGGGCGCGTAAGCGAGTCTCATGCCCGTCATCCTACGCCGCCGAGTCGATTTCCCGATGATTGATCTTGCACAGGTTGTATTCTACCCCGAATACTTTGATCTGGCCCATCGTTTCTTTGAGGAATCCTGGAACGAAATTTGCGGCATTACCTACCCAGTTATCACCCAGGAAATGCACCTCGGTTTCCCCGCAGTACACACTTCAGCCGACCATCTTGCACCCCTTCGATATGGCGACGATGTCGTCTGTAAAATTTGGATCGAATCAGTGGGAAATTCCTCAATCGTGTGGCGTTATTTATTCTACAATCAGGATGAGGTTCTTTGCTGGGATGCGCGAGTTGTCACGGTTTGCGTCGACATGAACACCTTTGAGAAAATCGAAGTCCCCGATGAGCTTGCGGATTCATTGAGAAAATGTACCGAGGATTAAGGAGTGCCGAAGCCGAGGTGAATACATGTCAGACGAAATCGGGTCTGTCATGATGGATGGCGAGGAAGAACTCGTCATGCCGACAATTCCGATTCGCCCTAACAATGCCATTCCAGTTGCGATTGGTATTCTTCTTATTCTTGGCTCCATGCTAGGTGCAATTCTGGCATTTGGCAGCGCCGCCGTTTTTCTGGTAGATGACGAATTGAGAGCAGAAGGGGGATTCACCGATGAGCAAAATCGGACTTTCGACATGATGAAAGAAAGTGGTATGGCGACAACCTTCACCGTGCTGTATGGCTCGATGGCGCTGGGTTTGATTGTTGCAGGCTTCATGCTAATTCGTAAGAATCCGCTTGGTGTCAAGGTGGGTATGGCTGCAGGATCCATATTCTTCATCGCAAACATTGTTGAGACAGTTTGGATTCATATTGTGGCCGAGGATTATGGATTTGAAGCAACAATAGGCAGTGGTCTCATCATGGAATTCGCATGCGGAGCCTTCTGTATCGCTTTGCCTCTAGTTGCTGTATTGATTCCAGAAGGACGTGCAGCTCTATACCGGGAATCGGTTACATTCGATTCGATGCCTCTAACCTATGAAGAAGAGGAATGATTAGTCTTCTCTTGGCCACTTTTTTGTGAGGGCTGCGTGTAAATCGGCATTCATTTTCGCATCCCACCAGTTGGCTCCTCTCCATACAGCATAGCGTCCACGAATTCCGCGAAGGTCAGCTCCGTCCATTCGTGCGTTTTGGAAATTTGCCAGCCCAAATCTCGCCTTCTTGGCCGTAACATTGCGCAAATCTGCATTGTCAAATGCTGCTTTCATGGCATTGGTCCCAATCATTGAGGCATTGCGAAGGTCAGCCCCAGAGAGATTGGCGCCTTCAAGGTCTGCTCTATCGAGAATAGCCCTTCGAAGATTTGCACCAGAAAGATCGACACCACGAAAATCGTGGCCAACGAACGATTGGAAAGAAAGGTCCGCGTTGGGACCAATTTCAGTCATTGCAAACCCTCAGACACCTGAGCGGCGATCTAGATGCGCCCGCCCTTCAGGTGTGAGTACAGCATATCGATTCTTATCGGATGTGCCTGGGGGGCAAGAGATGAACCCTCGTTCTAAGAGTCGATTCAGATAGAGTGACAGATTGTCCGGTGCTGCCAAATCACTGTCATCGAATAGTTTCTTGAGTACGCGAGGGGGAGAATCATCGACACCTTCGACATCGCGCAGGTATTGAATGGCGGCGAGCACCTGATCTGGCTTCTTGGTCAGCGTACTGTTCTCAATCAATGAACGGAAGGCAGAACCCCTCTCGGGCATACCACTCTTCTTAGCCGCTTCAACCGCGGCAGCCATTGCGGTTTCACGCGCACTGCGAACCTTGGCGATGGCCGTGGACCATTGTTCACCCTCGCGAATATCCATCATCTGCGCATCCACCTCTCTCTGCGATCCTGAGATATCGATTTCTACATCGCCAACTCGAATCAGCACGCGACTGTTTCCAGCTCCTTCCGAACCCTTCACCAAGTCGCCACCTGACCATTTCCAACCAGTCGTTGGGTTATTTTAATCGTTACGATGGTAACTTTATGAAATTGAAAATCAAACCTTTGAAATTTATCCCGTTTCAAACGTTTCGGCGATTATTGGGGATATTTACTATCGAGATTTTTTCAATCTCCACGCCGAAGGCGACATAACCCCCTGATATTGTCCGCAGGGCCGATGACCCCCATGCGCCCCCATGCGCAGGCGAGCGCTACGCGCTCGGCTTTCCTCGCCATGTTGATGGTCCTGAGCGTATTCTCATCAATGCCAATTGGGTCTGCTGACCCCCTCTCTGGTACGATAGATACCTTTGCCGATGGGAGCACGAGTGTAGCGGTTGATACCAACACACAATCACCCTCACCGGTCAATTTGACAATTCTGAGAAATACGACAATCGACAGCTCAAGTTTCCACATTAGCTACGATGTCGAAGATGCATCTCCCGGTTCGATAACAGTGGATGTCGACAGTGATGGCCAATATGAATGGCATCTAGGTGGAAATGGCGATGGCCGCGTTGGAGAGCAGACCGAATTCGATAACGGCGCATCAACGACTTCGATTTCCGCGAATGGTAATCAGACGTGGTTAGGGACTGGTGGATGGCGTTTGCCAACATCAGCGATGATGGACTCATCGGAGATTACCGTTGAATTCACTCCAGACCTAGGGGCCCAATTCAGTGCAATCGGTGCAGTCACCGATATCGTAGTAGGCGATATGGACGGGGATGGAATGGACGACGCCATATATCTGGTTCCCGATCATATTAGCAGCACCAATCAGACTGCATGGCCACACATCGGTTGGCTGAAATGGAGTGGTTCTTCAATTGTCACAAGTTGGATTCCAACCTGTTTTGATGCCGATGAATTGATTATCGGCGATTCAGACAATGATGGAAGTACGGACATTCTAGCGATTGCCAGTGACGTGGACACCCTCTGCCCTCACTTTTCGACCAATAGTTGGTCACAATCAATGAATATCACAATGAACAATAAATTCGAAGATGCTCTTCTAGCAGATTTGGATGGTGACGGCCAAGACGACTTAGTATCAATCGACGCCGATGGGACACTGGGCATGCGCACATTCAGTGGCGGCACTTACACGGGTGCAATCACTGCAACAGTTCCCACTGGGAACCAAATCCCTGGCCTTGACAACTTTGTACACGTTGGAGTCGGTTCTTTCTATGGAAATAATCAGTCCATTATCGTCGGCGAAACGGATGCGATGACCGCTTACAATACATTCTGGAATTTCTCAAACAGTAATTGGTTTGCAACAATGCAGGACTTTGAGTGCACAAGTGGCCCATTCGAAATCTTCGATTGGAATTCAGATGGATATCAGGATCTGATGGGTCCATCCAATACGGCAGCGTGTATGGCTTCATGGAACGGCACATCGTGGAATACAGCCACCTCAAATCTTGTTGGATTGTCAAATTACAGTGTCGGCGACCACGATGGAGATGGAACAGTCGACGTATTCCGGGCCATCGAAGGTTCCCCTGACGGCTCCGACGGCACCCAAACCGGTTCAGTCGAGATGCATGTATTCAATCCGAATGGTGTAGTCAACTCAACCTCGACCTCGTTCACCCCACACACTTCACCTCGCGACATCGTTTTCGCGGATTTGGATGGAGATGGATTGAGTGAGCAAATCGTCGCTGCTGGCGAGGCATCCCCTGGCTTGTTCATCGGTGCGTGGCATTCAATGGAATGGGACCTTGAAGGAGACGGCACGAACGAGATGGCAACCTCAGGATACGCTAGTTCTACCAACCCATTGAGCCAATTCGATATGGGTTTGCTGATTACCAGCATTTCCTCCGAAATACTCAGTGTCCCCATCAATTACGATCAGTATGACACACCTTGGAGCATGATGGATCCGGTGGCACGGAGTATGGGCGCAGGCACCATCACGCAATCTGCCCTGAATATGTCATACACTGCTACCTTCGTCGTCGAGTCAAACCCGACCAATGGTAATCTCTCAAATGTACTCAATACCTTCATGCTGCTCGGAACCGGCGACATCGAGATTCCGATGGATGTCATTTGTACTAGAAATGGCACAGTCACCCTTGATTCATTGGACATTTCATGGACAGAGGGTGCATCCAACATCCAAGCCCCACCCCCTCCTGTTCTCAGTCTCTATGATTTCAACTACAGCCAGGTCAGTCTGATGTGGACGAATACAACCAGTCAATCAGATTTCATCACCTACCAATTGTTCAGGGCGGCCACGGGCACTCAAATTTCTATTCACCAACCTCTGGTTGATACACCCGTCAACGGATATCAGGATACAGACGGTGTCACAAATCAGGAATGGGATTATGCTGTTCGCTCTGTGCATAATTTTGGCATCACATCGACCATTTCCAACATTATCACTGTGAATGTACCCGATGTGCCACCAGTGTACGACACCACTCCACCTGAACCTGCAATTGTCAGCCTAGACGATGTACCCAACGACAACGGTGGCGTGTTGAACCTCTCATTCACCCCCTCACCATCCATCGATTTGGCCTACACACTGTTCTTCGTTCAGAACTCGGACTTCACCAATGCTACGGGATTGACTCCGTATGCCAACATCAGCAGTGAAGATCCAACAACCTCGATGCTCATCTCCAGTCTCACAGATGGAGAAGATTACTGGGCAGCAGCGGTCGCGGTAGATGGCGATGACAATGCTTGGTGGAATGTGACCACGACTGGACCGGTCCATTCAATCAATGACACCATTCGAGCCAGTACACTGACACTCGATGTCACTGGAGATGGGGTGTACGATGATGGCACGCACAGTGGCGTGCACCTACATGCTGGATCACCATTCTCGGTCTCAATGCAATTGTCCAGTGAAGGATATCCTCTGTCCAACGAATCGGTGAATCTAACAGTTACTTTGGATGGCGCTTCATGGTCCACCACATTGATCACAGGCATTACCGGTTCAGCAACGAAAAATTGGGGTGATTGGGCTTCCTTTGTCGATGAATGGGAAGCTCATGGTGGCACCGGCCAAGTGAGTGCCTCATGGAGTGGCGGCTCCTATGGAGCCGGAGGACAGTCGATTGTGGGTGTCAGTAACAGTTCAGACATCGTCACCACTGTCGATGCATCATTGTCAACCAATTCACTTTCAATTCAACTCAATGGAGAAGGTTTGGGAATGGCCCATGCCAGTGCCACCACCACAGCGAGTGCTGAACAGGCAGTCATCGATGGCATCCCAATTGCCTGGCAACTTGGCAATGGAACCCAAGTCTTGGGCGATTCTGGAATGGCGCAATTCGATAGCATCGGCGTGGCCTCGGTTGCCGTAGATTACTTCACAGGTGGATGGCTGGACCTGACTCCAACCACTCCGTGGTGGCTCTCCTTATCCCCAACCACCCTCCGAATCGATTTGTTACCTCCACCCCCAGTAGGTTGCACAGATTCCACCGCCAATAATTTCGATGAGACCGCACAATTCGATGACGGGTCCTGTACCTATGACACCCCTCAACTGGTCTTTGTGACAGTCACCTGTGATGAAGTCTGGGAAATCTATGACAACAGTACCCATGCAATGGCCGAACTCTCCTCCAATTCACTGCACTGCTCTCTGACCAATGACAACAATATCACCGTCTTTGCCAATATCGCGTTCTCCTACAGTCAATCCACACCATTGTTTGTTGACAACTTGCCAAGTAGTGAAGTGAACATTGCCCCGAATGAATCGCTGACCTTCACTGTGTCACCTAGTCCATGGGCCATTGGACCCGCACCTCCCAATGGGACAGTAAGGGTGGACATCGACATGTCAGCGCCCGATTGGATTGGCGTCTCTGATTATCGAATTCTCGCATACGGATTTGTCCACTTCAACGACACGATTGACGACCCCAACAATGGCGGCGAAGATCCGCAAGGTGAGGCAGGAGATGCCGAAGAAGAGAGCAACCTGCTTCTGCTCATCGGGATTGTCGCTGTGGTCCTTGCAATTCTTGGATTCGTGGGACTGCGCATGGCAATGCGTGAAGAAGAAGACGATGACGCTGAAACCTTCGAAGAAGAAGAATGGGAGTCTAAACCCAAGAAGCGGATTCGAACTCAACCAGATATGGATGACATGCCAACCGGTCGCAGCCTAGATGAATTGACCACAAAGGGCAGCAAGGTTTCTATGACCAAATCCAAGCGTGTCGATCGCCGTGCGGGTCAGCGACCCGCACCGATACACGAGGCCGTCGAAGAAGAGTACACTGAACCTGAGGAATGGGATTACACCCAGGATGAGGATTACCACATCGACGATGATGGAGTTGAATGGTGGAAAGACGAAGTCGGCCAATGGTGGTACAAGTATCCCGATGATGAGGAATGGGAAGCCTTCAATGAATGAGCGACGGGTTCTTGAGACAGGCAAACAAGGTGGATTCGATGACGGGCGATGGATACGCATTGGTTCTGCAGGGTGGTGCCGACCCCACCAAGCTCGGCGGGACCGCAGTTTGCGGGTTCTCCAGCACCGGCATGGTCGGTGTGATTGCCGCCAGCCACATGATTCGCGCCTGGGATTTGGAGCAGATGGGCACCGTTCTCGATGAGAACTTCCCTGCGATGGCCCTAGTTCAGGAATCCGTTCCCAAGCACCCGGTCCGCGTCTATCAGGGCGATGGAATAGGCGTGTTCACCTCAGAGATTCAATTCCCTGCCGCTTACGATGTCAAGTTCGCTGAGACGGTTCTCAAGTGGTTCATAGAAGGCGGTTTTGATCGTCTGATTATCATTGATGGTGTCGTACCCAATGAGATTGGCCAGAAGGAAGAGGGCGACCTGTGGGGCGTCTCTAGCCATCCACTCGGTCGCAAGGCGCTGGCTGCTGCAGGCGTGTCACGCATGGAGCGAGGCATCGTCTCAGGCATTGCAGGTTACTTGTTGTCAGAAGGCGACCGACGTGGACTGAACATCACCGCATTGCTTGCCGATTGCAACCCAATGTACCCCGATGCGCGCGCTGCTGCGTTTGCGACTGAGGCCGTGAGTGAACTGGTCGACCGAGAGATTCCATTGGGCGAGTTGCTTGACGATGCGCGTAAGATTGAGGAGAATGTGCGTGAGATGTTTGAGCGCTCACAATCGATGCTACCGGCACCTGAAGGCTACGACGTCAGCCAATCCAGCGATGATCCGATGATCAATTGATTGTAGAATAGCTAATAAGCTCCGTTACGTTGGGTCCAACGAGGAGTCAAAATGCCACCAGCATTCTATGTTTCCTTGGCTCCTGCAGACAACGTTGGCAGAT
>JASMFB010000018.1 GCA_030751995.1 Candidatus Thalassarchaeaceae archaeon | reverse complement strand
AGTTGGAGCAAGATGGCGTATTAATCATTGAACTTCACGATGATGATCAAGCAGGAGAACTTGGATTCTCGTTTTGGATTGAGGGGAAATACATCGATGCCGATGGCAATGGCTTGTGGGATGCTTGTGAGGAATTCAACGCATCAGTGACTGGTGCAGAGGGTGTCAAAGATGCTGATACGGAAAGATTCCAACCGATATGTGATGATGAAGACGAGGAGTGGGATTACCTCGGACTCATCAAAGTCGGGCAAGCGTGCAACAGTGTCGTGAAAGAGAATGAAGATGGCACATTGGAGGTCGATTCCCCAATGAGGTGTCCGGATGGACTCTATGAGATTACGGCCAATTCAGAAGCGCGAGTCATCTACGAAGATGAAATGATGGGAGAGGGAATCGGGGCGATAATCCTAGGTGGTTGCGGATGCTGTTTAGGCCTGATTACTTTGCTGCTCGGTCTTGGATTCGGCTTTGCCATGAAACCCAGTACCTCACAATTTGCGACAATGGAATTTGATGGTGGAAGTGTAGCTCCAATCCCAACTGATGGAAGTGCCGTGACAGTCCCCGGCACAGTACCAGGTGCGATTTTCGGTGCTGGGCCCACGGCCCAAGTCGCCGACACACCCACTGATGACGAAGGAATTCAGTCTGCGGCAGATTCCCTGAAGGCACAATTTCTAGCAGGGGCGGTCGACAAGGTCGAGGATGAAGGCGAACCCGAGAAAGAGTGATTCAGGCCGCTTCGTAGATGCCGAAGCCGGATAGTGGCGGAGTGTATACGTGGAGATTGATGAGATTGTCATCCGTATCATTTGAGATTCTATGGATGTCTGGTTCATTGGCGGCGCAAACATCACCCGGGCCAAAATCGCGTACATTGGTCGGCACGGCCAGATTGGCTTCGTTCAATTCGTAGATGGTTTCTGTTGAGGTTCCCTCGACAATCAAGAAGGCACAATCAGAACCGACATGGTCGTGGATGGGTGTATCCTGGCCGGCTCGCCATGTGATGGCCACCATCTCGTAGTGCTCGGTCTTCTTGATGATGTTACGCTGATACCCATTGTCCTCAGTGTAAACGAGATGTTGCTTGAGGGCTTCAAGATTTACTGGGAGCGAGTCTAGGTGTGCCCCCAGTTCTGCTAAACCGGGGCGCGCGTTGAGGGAATCAAGCCAATCAATCATGTCGGCAACGCCTTTGCAACAGGCGATGAGGTCGTCACGATTCTCATCGCTCATTGTGACGACTGCGACCATGCTATGCGCAACGTGTGCAAGAACATAGAGTTGACCACCCAATCATTGTGTCAATATTCGATGGAAATGATGGACTCCGGCCTCTTTTGTCGGCGAGTATCGTCCGCGCTCATAGGCAACTGAAGATACGCCTTTTTGGCAACCTTCGACGATGAATTGGTCCTCTGCCTCGACCTTATCGAGATCCCCGCCGGCGCCCTTTCCGAGCATCGAATCATCGCCCACAAATCCATGGTAGACGATGCGGGTCTTGTCCACGGACTCTGGAATAACCAGATTGACTGAGAGCCCCCACGGGTAGAAATTCAGCATCAGACCAGGGTGCAGCCAGAAGTAGTACGCTGCGATATTCTGTCCGAAGTCGGGATGATTTTCGGGCAATTCAAAGCACTGCTCGCCCTCATTGGCAATTCCGATCTGTAGGACGCCACCGTCGAACAGTTCTGTGCTGTATGCATCGTAATCAAGGACATCATGCAAATCTCCGTGAACAAAGGGGATGTGGAATCCTTCGAGATAGTTGTCCACATACAACGCCCAATTGGAGTCGATTGAATACTCTCGGTGGCGACTTGAGTCGTGGGCGAATTCTTCGATAGGTAGCCAACCGACGCGCTCCTCTACCTTGGCGATGAATGATTCAAAATCGTCGGCTGAGACGGTATTGAATAGCAACCCTTTCCACTCGGCCAGAGGGAATGAACGAAGATGATCGGCAGCAGTGGGGAAGTTCTCAACCGCATCAAATTCCGGCATACTGCGGAATTGTCCATCCATGTCGAACACGCGCCCATGATAGGGGCATTGCAATCGCTTGGTTCCCGAGGATTCGGTGCAAACCAACATCCCCCGATGCGTGCAGACATTGGAGATACAATGCACCTCTCCCTCTACCTGTGTGAGCAACATTGGCTCTTTCAGAGGGTTGTCAATGGGTTGAGCGGTAGACAATTGGCTGCGATGAGCGGCGAAGTGCCAATTTTGGCCGAATGATGAGATGACGGAATCAAATGTTGAAGCGTCGGTGTAGAACCGTGAAGGCAGAGTTTCTGCCTTTCTGATATCCGGATTGATGATTGACATGCGGTCGCCTCAGATGTCGAGATCGCCGCGAACGAACTTGATGTATCGTTGTTCTTCATTCTCCTCAAATGGATGCTGGCCAATATTCTGCTGGTAAGCAATTCCAACCCACGTTCCATCGGGACTGAATACCGTCTCAAAGAAATCGTGAAGTGCGTGAACATCGCCCTGTTCTTCCTCGTATTGAGTCACTGTGTGAAGGGCTTCAGGTGTTCCATCGGGGTTCATGGCTGCAATCTCAAACTGGAATGTGTCGTTTTCGTGAGGCTCGCGTACAGCACCTGAATAGAGATACCATTCTTGACCAGCGACATACTGTCCTTCGGCTGTATTATTGAAGGGGATTCCGTAGAAGCTGACCATAGTCACATTGTCCTCGTTGATGCTGACGAATGGATACATTGTGATGCCTTCCCAATCAGGGGGCGTAATTTCCCAAGACTCCCATGTGGCACCTCGGTCATACGACATGGCGAGGCGGACATCCCACGGACCTGTGGGCCCTTCTGGACAATCGGCCCAAACAACGGCAACGGTTCCAACACCATTGGTTTCAACCAGTGGATATCCTTCAGGGGGGTTGCCATTTCGTGGACCAACATCGATTGGAGCGTTCCAATTCAAGCCGGTATCATTGGAGATTCGTACCTGGACGTGTCCTGTGCTGGTGTCTTGATTTTCTTGAGCGATGAATACGTAATCTCCACTGCGCTCTGGAGCAATCGTTGACCAACCGCCCGGCATTGAGTAGCACTGTGACCAAGTTTGGCCTCCATCAGCGCTACGGTAGTACCAATATCGTGCTGGATCATCATTGCAAGCTGGCACGGGAACGCCACTGTTTCCTAGATAGTGGACGATGCCATTGTTCTGTGCCTGAATCCATGGCCGGTCATCGGCGGCCATCGAGTATTGTCGATCACACAAACCACTCTCAAAGGTCTGCCCTCCATCGCTAAAGACGTGGATCCAATTGTCTTCAAGGTAGGTATCGAGGTAGTAGATTCGGTCCATGGCGTCCACAGCAATGTCGCCTTCATCCCCTAGACAAGCCGAACCGGAAGCGCCGTTAGTCACTTGACCCTCGACCACAGTGCCCGGAGTTTCTTCGAAATTGTCCGCAATTCCCCAAGTTGTACCGTTGTCATTGGAAATCCAAAACCAAGATGCGAAGTAATCCCAACTGGTCATGTAATCACTCAAACACGCCCCATCGGGATAGAGATTCACCTCGCCACCAATCCAATTTGCAGAGCCACCCTGTGGGGTTGACCAACGCAAATCCTTGTGCGCTGTGATGAACATGTTACCATGGCCATCAATCGCCAAACTGGGCTCATATCCAATTCCATACTCAGGGAAATCTTGGCCGTTCTGTGGATCAACGCAATCAGCGTCGCGCATCATGAAAATCGTATCACCCCAAGTGATGTCGACCGAGGCACCGGGGTTGGTGTCAATTCCAGCCATCATGTGGTCACCAACTGTGCCCCACATTGCAGCAAATATAGTGAAGGCAATGACAATCGCACCCGTGCTGGCAAGGGCTAGATCGAGTTGTCGTTTTTCGCGTCGTTCAATGGATTCTAGAGGGTCCTCGACCCATGCTTCGTAATCCTCATCTTCGAGGATTTCGGCCTCCCACACCTCTTCCGACACAAACTGTCGTAGACCGGACACATCATCAATCCGCCGCTTTGGTGGGTTGGCGCCCTACGGGCGCCTTTTTCACTTCACAAGGCCGAATGAACCTGTGAGCGCATCGATTGAATTACGCGACCCGGGTCCCAATCCCACTACAGTCACCGTGCCTGCTGGAATTTCTGTATGACCAGCGTCACGGACCATGTAGCAGACAATGCCGTCTGCTTGTGCGGCACCGAACACGCGCTTGAGTGCATCAAGATTGGTGGCTTCCACCACAATCTTTCGTGCGCCATTCTCGCGCCATGATTCAAGTTGTTTTGGGCATTCACGAGACGCTTTGAGTGCACATTCAACCGCTGCGTGACTACACTGTGCAGCCAATTTTCCACGTGACAAGGTTAGATCCTTGCGCGTCACTAGCACCATCGTCAAAGAATCTTCTTTTCGTGCCATCTAATCCTCTCCGTCTAGGCGGGCAATTCCCGCCAATGGATTCTCAAGTTGTTTCGCTGCTGCGTCGGCCTCAGCGATGAACGCTTCCCTAGTGACAGTCTCATCTAGTAAATTTGGAAACCAACGGCCCGCCTCATGCCTGCGATGCAACCAGAGAAGATGATGTAGACTTGGGGCCAACCAAATCGTGAATAGAATGTTTCCAACTGCGTGCATTGCATCGAAGATGAGTCCCGCAATGATGAATGCCAGAAAGGCCTCAAACGATTGGTAAAGAGCAAGGGCGGACAATGAGACGATCCAATCGAATAAGAAGCCCCAGATGAAGGCTAAAACCGCCAACGCTCCGATTCGAACTTTGGTACCATCCCAATTCACTAGCAGGGGTCGTAATACGGCCGCACTGCTACCCACACAAGCCCAACCAAGTGCCTGATAGAATGTCCATGGGCCATGCCCCAGTGCCATATTGGAAATGAGTGCAGTAAGCATAGCAACCGCCGCGGCTCTTCTAGCACCAAGATGAAGGCCAATCATCAGAATCAGTAAGGTGACTGGTTGGACGTTAGGTAACGCTGCAAACAGGACGCGGCTGGCGCTGGCAACAGCAGCCAATAGGGCGATGAGGGCCGCCTCTCGGCCCAACACTATTCGGCGATCAACACTAATCAGCATCGAACCGAAAAGCAGCCCAAACAAGGTAGTCAACCATACGGCAATGCCCCCGGGTGTGCCAGCCCATGCTTGAACATCGGCGAATATCACGCACCCACCTCCGTTACTAGGCCCTGCTCGATATTCCATATGCGGCCGCCACTGACCTTGGTCCAAGCCATGAGATCAGGAGAATGAGAGGTGATGACAATCGCACAGCCGGACTTTCGGCGAGCGTTGAGCTCTTCAATGAGGTCGGCCAGTGTAAAATCATCTAGTCCGTGATCGATTTCATCGAGTAACATAATCTCAGGTTGGCGCATCAAAACAGGGAGCAAAGACAAGCGACGTCTCTCGCCGGTTGAAAGGTCGTGAACAGGTGTCACCATGGACAGATGAGAAAGGCCGAGTTCAAGGCGAAGGGCGGATTGTTGTAATTGGATTCGCTCGGCATCGGGAATTTGCACTTCTTCCCCAGCCAGATGTTGTTCGAATAGAGTAGGGTGTTGTAGATTCAATTCCTCTTCGATGGTCATCCCCAACAATCGACGATCTGGAGAAGTTGGCAACCAAGGCATCCCCGATGTATCAGACCACTCACGCAACAGAGTCGTCTTTCCACTTCCATTCGCGCCTTGGATCAGAATCAAATCCCCGGCGCGAACCGGTTTGAGATCGTGTGAGAACAGGTCACCCTGAGGTGGTGTCCCTAGTTCTTCACCTCGTTCAACCCATACGGAAGGGTAGTCTTGTGGCGACATTGGTTCGCCAATGTCAATCTCACAATCAGCAATTCGTTCCCATCTTGCGTGACGATGAGCGACGACGACGATGAGGCCGCCACGAGCACGATGCTTGACAACGGCTTTTCCGAGTTGAATGAAACCTGCTTCGTCCAAGTGAACATCGGCCTCATCTAGCAACCAAATGGGTTGAGCAGAATCCAGATGTGCAGCCAGAAGCAACCGCTGTTGCTCTCCTTCAGAGAGATTCTCGGGTTGGGAATTAAGTTTGTCAAATAGTTTCCATTCCCGCAAACATTCCAGCATCTCCTGTTGTGTCCATGGTCCTGAAAGTCGCCGAGCGATTTTGAATTCCCGATGAACTGATTCTGCCAGACCATGACGATCGGGGTCTTGTGGGATCCAACATGAGATTGCCTCGGTAAAGGGTCCCTCTGCAAGATTGACTTCCCCTAGAGTGGGGTGCCCGGAGATGTGGACTTTGCCGAAAACGCTCACAGGATGTTGCCAAGGAGATACACCCGCGATGACACGCAGCAGACTGGATTTTCCACATCCTGAAGGGCCACGTAGTAACACGATTTGGCCGCCTCGTAACAATTCCTTGTGACGACCGATGCATCGGCCATCTGGCAATCTAATCTCAAGGTCAAGGCCAAGTTGAACAGAATCTGAAAAATGGTGTGGATTGACGCCATCTTCTCGTACCTCTTCACCGAGTGCAAACTGGACAAAACGATGTTTGACACTGTGCCTCCATCGACGTGGAGCTAAGATGCCTCGTGATTGAACGGCATCGCCCAAATCATGAGCATGATCAAGTGAATCGGCCAACCATCCTGGCCAAATTGAAGCTCGAGTTCGCAGTGCCTTCAATCCGGTTTGATCGCCGATGAAACCTCGTTCTTCCAACGTTTCTAGACGCCACTTTGCGCTGCGCTCCAATCGGGGAACTAAGCGCAATGAGATGGCCAGAGAAACGCCAAGACGTGGCAGCGCCCATTCGAATGCACGAACTACATCGGAAGGCGGAACGGACCACGTTAGAATCTGCATTCCGAGCAGTGCAATTAGCAAGCGACCCATGAGCAGAAGAATTCGCTGCCAATCCCCTGTGCCGCTGAACAGCAACAGAATGAATCCGTAGAGGATAGACAAAGGCAACCAGACACGCAGCCATCGGAACAGAGAGGATGGTCCGACCATGTAAGCGGACCACAGGAACAGGAAGCTGCCCCATGCAGCGAGTTCTCGCCATTCAAGCATCAATGGCAGAACTACGACGAGTACGAGGAAGGGTAAGCGGAAGTGCCGAGGGGGGCCCAAACGAGCCGCCCTTTCACCTTGCCAACCCCATACTGATATGAAAATCGCCTCCTATGGAGGCGATGCTAGAAAAAGCGGACTTTGAGTGTTGACCTCATTAGAACTGACCAGGGTCGAAATGCCAATCGATATGATCACCGGGGGTTACGACTTGTTCAGCCATTCCGGTTGAGCCGTATCCACCGTTCAAATCGTAACTCCACCAACGTCCATCGGAGCCACCTGTAGCATCACCTATGTCGCGCAGGAACGGGCCCAGAATTTGCTGCTGAACATCAATGTCGTACTGGTAATCTGCCAAAGTGGTCATGGTAACCATCTCGACCGTGTCACCCACTTCGACTTCTATTGTTGCAACCACGATGCAATAACTCCCGTCTGGTGCTGGATTGACCTGCCAAGACATCCCAGTCTCACGTGAATAAATCTCGCCTTCAACGCATGATTCGGGGGCAAAAGATTCCGGGAAATGGAATGCGACGAGGACCTCGTTCTCCGCCAACCCATCATCCAACGCTGGGACAAGGATTGCTGCACGAATCCTCTGACTAGAATCTTCATCGGGATCAGTAACCATTTGGGAGTTGTAGAAAGCACCAGCCATGGCAAGTCCTAGCAATAACATGAGGACTGCTCCGGTTCGAATTTGACGACGAGTGTCCGAATTCAAGGAGAATTGGGCGATGAATGCGAACAAGGCGGCACCGAGGAAGGGGAAGAACAGAATGCCCGCAGTACCTTCTTCTCCGACTGTTTCAGAAGTGTCATCTTCTTGTGTTTCAGGGGGTGGAGTATCAGTTGTTCCAAGCGTATCATCCGCCTTAGCATGAATGGAATTCCAATCGAGAGGGTCGTATCGAACTTCCAACCACGAGGCGTCATTTGCGACCGCATGGACAAGTCCATCCGAGCCACAACCTGCCGTCACATAGCCTGCCTGATCAGGAATCCATTCGACGCTGTGATTTGCATCGATGGCGATGTACCATGAACCATGGGCTCGATTCTGTGGTAGGCAAATGGCCACAACTTCTTCCCATTGAATCCATTGAATCTCCCCCACCACATCGGTTGCATTCCAACGGATGGCTTCGAACATTGAGTTGTTGACAACACCGTAGTGAATGGCATCATCAAGGCCGGCAAAGACGGTTAGTTGGTTCATCCCAGGGGGAGTGGTTGCTGTTCCCGAACCCAACGAAATCGAATCGAGGAGGGTCGTGTTTCCTGATTCATCCCACTGCACTCGGACAAGATTGGATGCACCATCTGAATGCAGATGGAGTATCGCCCCATATTCAATCAAGAACACTGGGGTAGAACGGAGTCTCCATGTTCCAGATAAGTTGGCCAATTCGACGATGTCGATGTCATCAATCAGAACAGCGTTCGCATCATATCGTAATAGATGTCCCAATTCGGTTCCCTGCAACCAACCCATCGATGTAGTGATGGTGCCATTTTCATCGGATTCCATGTTAATCCATACACCCAGATTGGCGCGATAGGTTCGAAGTTCCGAATCATGATGTTGATGCTGAATGGTGCCATTGGCCGCACACACCTGTATGACGCCGGTCTCGGTGGGCCATACGATGACACCGTTCGTGGCGAGGAATCCGCCGCCTGTGATGCCCCAATTGGGAGCTGGTGTCGAACGATTCCACAGTTCGACCCCGGTGGCGAAGTCGTGTGCAGTCAGAATTCCAGAGGTCCAACCAGTTACGGCCATGTCGCGTTCGTTCGCACAGGGATTGGTTGATCCCACCGTAGCCGGAATACCGATGAGTGGGGCGATTTCAAAGCCACGGTCACTGGCTGTATGGGGTGCTCGCCAAATTTCCACACCCGTATCTGCTCGATAGGCAGCAAGGCCAGCGCCTTCCCCCGTACTGGGGTCACCTCCTCCTTTGACGATGACCAATCCATCCTTCACGAGAGGTGTGGTGGATATGTACCCAATATCGACACTGGCGTTCCATTGAACATCCGGCAATACAGGATCTGTAATCCATTCAGCGTGTCTCCCTTCACTTGCCTCAGCGGGAAATGCAGCGAGCAGAAACAGGGCGAGAATGAGAATTGCTCGCCGCATCAGAGAAGCCTCTGAATCTGTTCTTTCAGCGCAGCGGAGACTGCCTTGCCATCGGCAGCGCCTCCAAGTTTGCCCATGACCACACCCATCAGTGGGCCGAGGGCTTCCATGCCGCGCTCTGCAACAAAATCAGCACGCTCTGCTAGAACTTCAGCAACCGCAGCATCAACAGCACCCGTATCTGCAGGTTCGAATCCGCGAGCAGCCGCCTCTGAGGCCATCCAATCGAGTAGAGTTGGTATGTCGTCGGTATCTGCGTCGTTCACCAACGGTTCAACACCTTCTCGAGTGATTGTTCCAGATTCACGAAGATGAATTGCCACAGCAAGAGCGTTGTTTTTGTCGATGCCATAATCGAGTAGGGCACTGGCCCAAGCCTTGGCTGGAAGGGAGAGGTCGCCCGAGGTTCCATCCATGAAATAATCATCAAGTTCACCCGTCACAAGAGCTGCAATCTGGTTGTCTGACAGACCACTGCTGGAAAGACGAGTGAATCGTTCTTCACGGCTCGGCGGTAGATTCGCCTTGATTGAAGACCAAAATTCAGAAGCAATCGATGTAGTAGGAATATCAGTTTCTGGGTACATCCTAGCACCACCAGGTAGAGGTCGCATCGCTGTAGTGGTACCATCATCTGGGGCTCCTTTGCGGATGACCACGTTTCGAACCTCCTGAGGAATCCGGTGGTAAGCACGACAGGCTCGAGAGTGGACACCTTCGAGAGCAAGTTTAGCCTGCCACTTTGGAGCCACACATAGAACAAAACAATCGCCGAGAGTAGCAGTACATGCAGTGACTTCTGCCTCTGTTATTCCGTAAGCAGGCAACTCATCAGAATGAAAAATTCCTTTGACTCCAGCGAGTTTGGCAGCACTGGCCAATTCTCGTCCCAATCTAGGCAACTGCGCCCCTTCACTATCCAGTGTTTTTGATCCTAGTTTACCGGCAAATCCAGGAAGTGAAAGCCCCAACACTACTGCGCCTGCTGACAACGATTCAGTGACCATCTGTGATTCACAGTTCTTGAATACAGAAGTGGTGTCCTGTAATTGGAACGGTATCTGATCGGTGACTTTAGCGGCTACGGATGTCTCTACGGATGCGTCATCGAGGTCACGATGTGAAGGAAGAAGTTCGACGCCCAATTCGGTTCTGAGTTCATTGGCCAATCGATGGAAGTGCAACTGACGAGCCATCTCAAGACGGATGATTCTAGGAATCCAATCAAGGTCCTGGCAACCTTTGATTTCTACGCGGTCACCAGCACCAATGCTAACGTTGAGATCTTGTCGAATCGAGCCAAGTCCTCGCCGGACTCGTCGAGTATCTCTGAGAAGAGTGCCCAAAGCCAGAGCAGTTTCCTTTGCATGCTCAGGGGTTTGCACATCCGGTGCAGTGGCCACCTCAACCAGAGGGACTCCCAGTCGGTCTAGAGTGTAGACAACCTGTTCCCCATCCGGTGTCGAGCGGGTATCCAACTTCCGGGCACTATCTTCTTCCAAACAGATGACATCGACGCCGACCGACCCGGAAGGTGTCTGAATCGAGCCATTGGTAGCAACCAAGGTCGTGCGCTGGAAGCCACTGGTGTTGGAGCCGTCTACCACTGTCTTTCTCATTGCTTGGAGGGCGCCAACAGGCTTTGCATCCATCATCGCAGCCATTGTTAGCGCGACTTCGACCGCTGCAGCATCGTGCTCAAGCGGCGGTGCCTCATCCATCTCAATGAGGCCAGCATTTGGTGATTGATAATAGATAAATGAACGATTACGGCGTTGTTCAAAGCGTGCTGCAATGTCGATACGTCCGCCCTCGCCTCTCGCGGCTCGCAAGCGTCGGTGGGCGCTTGGCCATCGGCCTTCAATTTCCTCGATTCCATCCTCATACAGATTACTGGGTTGGCGGGAATGTAATTTACCTGTGGCTAACTGCTGATGAATCTCAAGTCCACACATGAAGCCAAGAGCCGTCGGGTCTAGGTTGGCGGCATCCGCAACATCACCTGGAACCTCCTCGACCATGTGAGGTTGGCAATCGCTGCCCCTCTAAAGGGGCAGCGGTGTTAGAATCAAGCAAGGCGCCAAATGTCGAGGCGTGGGCACCAGAGCGTGCCACGGGTGCGCAATGTCGAGAGAACACGATCCACGGTGTCTTCATTGAAACTCTGTTCTGCTGCCGCATTATAGATCTCATTCGTTACACATTCTCCACTTTCTGATTCCCTGATGAGAGTTCGAACTATGGCATGAATCATTCGCTCAGCACTCTGAGTCGTCTTGGGTATTCCAGAATAGTCATCTGTGTTGAGGTCTGCTTCGTTGCTAAGATATCGCCACAATTTATCCATGGCAATGGAATGCTTCGCATCTTCCTCCGTCACATCACTTCGCAAGAATAGCCTTGCTCTTGCTTCAGCCATTCGAAGGGTGCCTTCAATAGATCGGGCGGTTAAGGAAACTGTATTTCCTGACCCTTGCCCCTCCTTGCGCTGATGAGTGTAATAATCAACTAAGATATTCATTGGTTCTTCGTCACATTTTGGATAGAAATTTCTCTTACAATAGGCGACATATTTCTGAACGAAATCACTTGTTAGAATATCCTCTCCTTCGACATTACGAGCGTATATCTGGCCTTTCTGAGTATCTTGTGGTTCGACCTCTTCGCCACTTTCAATCAGATGTTCAGGGGTTCCTCTTCGCTTCATCCGGATGATATGTTCGCCAATTTTTCGGTCTCTGGCTTCGATCACATCGTCTTTTATCATCCATACGATATCAAAACGTGTAATCAATGGCTGAGGCAAATCAATTTGGTTGATGAGATACGTTGATGGTTCTCCATCAATTACTGGCACCAATCTCCCTCCATTCTTCTCATTTGGATTTGCGGCCGCCAAAACAGCACAGCGTGTGGGCATTGTTGCACTGACACCGCCCTTGTTGATGTTGATGCGTTGTTGTTCCATCGCTTCGTGCATTGAACCTCGATCATCGCCTGACATCTTATCGAATTCGTCTACGGCACAGAGACCCATGTCTGCTAGGACAAGAGCCCCGGCTTCCAGAGAGAAGCGACCATCGTTGAATGCGTCTCTGACTGCAGCCGCAGTGAGACCGGCAGCACTTGTCCCTCCACCGGTTGTAAAGCGGCCACGGGGAGAGATTGTGCCCATGAACGATAACAACTGAGATTTAGCAACACCTGGGTCTCCTAGCAACAATATGTGTATGTCGCCGCGGGTTCGTGTACCATCGCTGAACTTCCTTGAAACGCCACCAAATAATTGTAAAATCAAAGATTTCTTGATGGAATTCATCTGAGTGTCGCCAACGATGATTGAAGGAGCAATCGAACGAACGAACAGTTCCATCAAATCGTCCCTTTGGGATATCTTCTCTATTTCTTTGATTTCTTCGGGTGTAATCGTAACTTCTTCCAACGGGATATTTTTGTGTTCACTTGAATGCAAGGAGATGTACACATCGAACATGGGGGTCTTCGCACCACCACGCTTCAGCGTCCTGACATAGGGGATACCGTTGATTCTGACGCGTTCGCCTGGAATGTGTTTTCCTGCCAATTCGGCTTCAGCAAGAACGCTGAGACGAACAGGTTGTGAACCGGGCTTCACATTCTCAGGAAGTTCTTGTACCTCGATCCATTGATTGTCAATCATCGTAGAATCTTCCCACCTCAAATCGAAGCGGGTCTGTCCGCCAGAACGTCTTCGGCCGCAGCCACCAGCCGTATCTGGACATTCCAATGGCTCAATCAATTCCAATTCATTGGGCTGGGAAATTTCAATCGTGTTACCACAGGTTGTACAAGTGAATATGGCATTGTAGATTCGTGGTTTGAGTTCGCTGACCTTAGTTACAATGACTTCAGAGGTAGTGAACGTCTCGACTTCCTCGCTGCTGATATCACGGAGTTTGTGCAGTGCATCGGGGGGAAGACCAATCACGCGAATTCTGGGGTCTGCTTCGTATCCTGATTCGCTACACAGTGTGGCCAATACAGTGTCGGCATTTCGAAGGGTGGCGCGCGGATGTTCTAGAATTAATTCAGCGAAGGCAGTGTTCCAAGCTTGGATAGTTGAGAAATTCGTCACAAAGGCCGTTTGACTCGGCCAAGATGCAGCGAGGGTGGATATCTCGGTGGCACAGGTTTCCTCAAAGAAGGAACGCCAACGAGCAGCCGAATCATGAACCTGAAGCATACAACGTCCTCCACACAGGGCATTGCCATCGGTACTCCGAGTCCCATTAACTTAGTGGAAGACAAGGTCCAAACCCCCTTATTTCCACTGGAATCAGAAGCCTACGATACGGACTCTGAGGGCCGCTGGGATTTCCAATGGAGGGTTCTCCAATTGGATTTTCTACCATTTTGAAGGGAAGTCATTTGAACGGCCGTGAAGGGGCCGAGAGCATGGAACACACGCGCTCGGGCAGTGACATCTTCCTCAGGTTGGACCCCGGGGATGAATTGCACGCATCAATTCAGGCGGTTTGCACGAGCGAGGGAGTGTCTGGAGCTGCAATCACCAGCGGCATCGGACGCGTGCGTGATACCGATATCGGATACCTCGGAGATGACAGTGTGTACCATCGCATCGTCTTGGCGGAAGCGAATGAGTTGCTGAGTATGCAGGGAAATGTTGCAGTTCTCGATGGGGAGCCATTCACGCACATTCACATCGTACTCTCAGATGATGATCACAATGTCCACGGTGGGCACCTGTTCGCATCCACAGTACACGTCACCGCAGAGATTCACCTACGCGTGCTCGAGAAGAATGTGCGCGTACCGATGACGCGCTGCTCGGTTCCGGGCAGTGAATTCAAACCATTGTCCTTCGAGGAGTAAGGCATGCGGGTTCTGTTCGCCCATGGATTTGAAGGATCACCCGATGGGGGGAAACCCACACACATGATTGAGGAGTTGGGCTGGGAAGTAGTCGCTCCTGTGATGTCTGACAAAGGTTGGAATATCGAGCAAGAAACCGAAGTACTGCTCGAATATATCGATTCAGGAGATTTCGATATAATCGCTGGATCTTCAATGGGGGGATTGGCCGCTGCAAACGCAAGTGCACTTCGCCCAGACGCGCAATTCGGATTGCTGTTGATTGCGCCCGCATTCGGACTTTCTGAGATGTGGAGAACTTCTCTCTCAGCAGAAGAGATTGAGGTGTGGGAACAGGGCGATGCTCGAGCCTATCATCACCATGGATTCGGGCACGATATCACACTCGATTGGGAATTTATGCAAACTGCCGATAAGATGTCTTGGCCCAAATTGAATCATCCAACCGTCATATTGCACGGGATTCAAGATGATATCGTACCGATTGAAAATTCAAGGCGCGTGGCAAGTGAGAATACGAATGTCGTCGCCATGATGGAAATCGAAGATGGGCATCGAATGCAAGAGGCAAAGGGGCATTTTGCAAAGGCTGCTGAAATCTGTCTTAGAACATGACTAGGCCAGTGTTGTGGCGCCAGCGTCCAATCTCTGTGAATTCACCATCACCAGCCCAATGGTAGACATCGAGATTGGTGTGATTGGTATCACCCGTCGAAGTGCTCAGTGTAATCTCACCACTGCTCGCTGGATATTCATCGGCAGCTGCGGAAATCCCCTGTTCATTGACACGCTGTGGAGTTGCAGTATTCGCCCCGACTTCAGCCAATAGAGCCGCAGTTCCCATGATGAGGGATGCATCACCTGCCCAAGCAGCATAGGAATCTAGTTCGGTTCCATAGTTCATCATGTACACATACTTCAGTTCGTGATCATATTCAGCCATATCATGATCGATACCCATTCGAATTCCAGTCAGATTGTCGAGATGTGCCGAATCGGTGACCAAGTTGCCCAGAGAGCGATCCCCTAAACCATGTCCTCCAATCTTGGCAATTGCCGATGCTTGGGAATGAAGTTCAGCAAGGATGTGTGCACCATCTTCTGATTCAACCAGTAAGACCACGGCATCGCAACCCGAGAGGGCTGAGATTTCAGTGCTGAAGTCAGTTTGCCCAGGGGTGAATGATTGTTCTGAACACGTGGTACCAAGGTCAGTGCTGAGAGCCGTGGCGATTGCGGTGTTATCCTTGCCATCATCATGCAAGATGGCCACATTGGAGTATCCGCCGTTGGAAATATGTGTAGACAGAGCAGAGACGTGGTGATCTTGGCCAGGAGATACTCGCCAGAGATATCCATAATCCGAGGGCGTGCAGGTCACTCCACATCCATCCCATGCAGCGTCAAGTGCCTCATCAGAGAAGGCGCCAAATGTGATGAGGGGGACTTTGTTTGACTCTGCGACGTTTAGTGCTCCTAGAGCCTCTTCTGTCGAATGTGGGCCGAGAACACCGATGACGCCGGCGTTAACCAATGCCTGCATTGCACTGGCTGCACCAGATTGAGTCGACTGGGTGTCGGCAACAGTCAAACTGAAACACGTTCCTCGCTGATTGATGTTGAGCAAATCCACACCGAGTTGCACACCATTCTCTTCCCCTTGTGCGTAGGCGGAATGAATACCCGTTCTTGGACTGAGCATTCCAATAACAACAGAGGCTGCATTATCACGGCACTGAGAGGAGATTCCGGTCCATTCATTCCAATACCCCATCTCCTCAAATGACATGTCGACAAAACCATCTCCGTTTTGATCACCAGCATCCTCAAATCGGAACAAATCGTACATCATCTCAGGTGTATTTCCATGCGAGTCGAATGTGATAGTGCCACCAATGCCAGCATAATTGGAACCCACTGAAGGGATGGCAGCTTTGATGTCACTACCAGTGCTTGAACCCGCTTGAATTGTCGCTTGAGCCAAAATCATAGCCGCATCGTAAGATGAGCCGGCATGAGATGGTGCTGTCGAACCAAAGGTAGCCAGATAATCAGCATCGAAATTTGACTGAAGAGGGGAGGTCCAAGTGGTTGATGCATTGGCACCAACTACACCCAGAACCTGACCGCGAACACTGGGGGAGAGTAGTTCAGGGAATTCAGCATAACCAGACTGGTGAGAAAGAACGATTCGTGCCTCGGTTAAGACTTCTTTAATCTTTGAAATCATTCTAGAAGAATCGGTGTCAATGGATAGAATAACGGCGTGTTCACAGCCATAGTTAACCGCTTCATCACGAACATCTTCAAGTTGAGAGTCGGATGGATTCTGTGGAAATGACAACGTTGCACAGATCATGCTCTCATCATAAGCATCTGTGAACATTCGCACTGCTGAACGACCAAATCCATTGTCGACATGGATAACCGCGAGATTGTTCAATTCGTAGATATTCGCCCACATCGCCGCACCATTTGCGCTATCTGCTTCACTTGGAATCACGCGCCAAATGAGTCCGTCATCCTCAATCTCTTCAAGGCCAGCGTCAGCAACTAGAGATGTGATGATGGGGATTTCGTGCTCAATCGGTTTTGTCATGCCTTGCTGTAGAATCGAAATGGATGAGCCGCCGATGATTCCGGATACACCATCGCCTTCGATGAGAGACCAAGTCGCCACGTTTGCCTTGGAACCTGTGGATTCTGTATCATAGAACACGAGGGAAAATTCGTAGGCGCTCTGGGCTGAATTGATATCATCAATGGCCATCTGTGCGGCATTCTCCAATCCCTCGGCAAGGTGGGAATTGCCGCCGGTGCGTGGTGTTAGGACGCCAATCTTGACTTCGGTCACGGTACCGGTGAAAACCTCGCAACCATTCTCATCTACTGTGATTCCGGCTGGCGTGTTGGCACACTGATCATTCTCATCGAGAACGCCGTCACCATCACTGTCCTGAGGTACCGGACACCCATTGGCGTCTACCTCACTACCTTCGGCAGTATCTGCACAATCATCATCAGCATCTGCCACACCGTCGTTGTCTGCATCGTAAATGACCTCGCAACCATAGGCATCTACCTCGGTTCCTGAAAGGGTACCTGGACACGCATCAGAGCCATCTGGAACGCCATCGCCATCAGTATCGTAGACAATTTCACAACCGTCATCGTCAACCTCAGCGTTCGAGGGAGAATCTGGACAATTGTCGTCATCATCAATCACGCCATCGCCATCCGTATCTGCAGCTACAGGGCAACCATTCCATTCCACTTCAGTGCCTGCAGGTGTGTCGGCACACTGGTCAATCACATCGTAGATACCATCGCCATCCGTATCTGCAGGTGGGGTATTTTCATTGCCGTCTCCACCGTTGTTGGGATCTGGTTCAGTATCGCCACCACCATCATCACCACCTAAGCAACCGGCAAAGGCAGTACTCAACATGAGCGTTGTCATCAATAGAACGAGGAGTCGTCGTTGTGTGGCCATTACATCACTTCCGCACCCCCGGAGGGGGTGGTTCGGGGTATGAAGTCTGCTGCGGCCCTGTTCATTGAGTAAAATCGCCGGTGGCGGCAGCCTGAAGGGGCTACTGCGGCTCGCGCGGAGCGATGAGCGACACTGACGAGGGTCTGGACTACGCAAGCAGTGGCGTGGACATCGACCTTGAGGGGGCCTCGGTTGCTTCCTTAGTCGGCGCACTATCACAATCCGTTCGAGCAGCAGGCACACCCGGTGCGCCTGTCGATTTGCCCGGTGGATTCGGTGGACTCATCGAGTTCGGCGACAGTCTCCTCGCCTTGGCTACCGATGGAGTGGGCAGCAAATTGCAAATCGCTTCGATGATGGGTCATTGGAGTGGAGTAGGTATCGATTGTATGGCAATGAACGTCAACGATTTACTATGCGTAGGTGCAGAACCAATCGCCTTTGTTGATTACATCGCAGTCCCCAAACCCGACCCTGAACAACATGCAGCCATTGGTGCCAGCCTAGCAGAGGCATGTAGAATTGCGCGCGTCACTCTCGCTGGAGGAGAAACTGCTAGTCTACCCGGAATAGTCACCGAACTCGATCTTTCAGGAACTGCGTTGGGTTGGCTCCCAAAGGGGGCAGCCATCACGGGAGCAAACATTTGTGCTGGAGATGTCATGATTGGATTGCCAGCCAGCGGTGTGCATTCCAATGGATTCTCATTGGTTCGTAAGGTCGTCGAGGTGAGTGGTCTCGCCTATACTGATGCGGCGCCATTCGACACTGAACACGCGGGTCGTGAAATAACCCGAATGGGTGACGGAGCGGTCACTCTTGGGGAAGTTTTACTCAATCCAACTCGCATCTATGTCAACCCGGTGACTGATCTAATCGATGCTTGTCGTGCCGGAAACGGGCCATGTCCAGCCGATGCACTGCACGGTATTTGCCATGTAACCGGTGGTGGCCTATCCAATCTGCTGAGGTTGCATGACAGTCTTGGTTGGCATATTGATAACCCCCTGCCTGTTCTTCCAGAGTTCAATTGGATTCAGTCCACTGGTGGTATCTCGGATCGAGAGATGGCGCGGACCTTCAATCTCGGAATGGGGATGGTCTTGGTCGTTGATGCAACGCACGCGGAAGCCGTCTGCGATTGGGTGACTTCACGCCTAGAAGGAACCCAAGTGGTCGGCCAAGTTAGAGACCATGGTCACAAGGTAACTCATGCCAATCCGGACATCGTCTTCGAGCACTACTGAGGTGATGCATTGACTGAGTCAGAGATCGTCCTTGAAGGGCGGACTCAACATCGATTACCGCCTGCCAAAGAAGGGCGTACTGAGAAGCAATTGGAGCGACACGGCAAAGGGCCTGCGGACCGAGCGCATCGTTCAACCTTCCACAATCCCGCAATGGCAGATTGTCGCACGCGCAGTGTCCTCCTGATGGATCACATGTTGGACACTGAATGGTTCAACAAACCGCAGATTCACACGCTAGATGCGCTCTGTGCAACAGGGAGTCGCATCAATCGATGGTTGACTGAATTACCGCCCGGGAAATCTGAGAGGTTGCTCATAGTTGGGGCTGACCTCGATGAGGAAGCAATCGAATTTGCAAGAGAGAATTGCCCAAGGGTTGAATTTCGCAACGAGGATTCACGTCAAGTTCTGCTCTCCTCAGGATGGCAATGGATTGACATCGACCCATTTGGATCCCCTGTTCCTTTCCTGGATTCGGCCATGCAATCCAGTGCGCGACGTGCAGTGATGGAAATCACAGCGACGGATACTGCAGCGTTGACTGGGTCATCTGCAAGCGCATGCCTGCGGCGTTATGGAGCAAAAATTCGTACAGATCAGATGGCACACGATTCGGCTCTTAGATTGCTCATGGCTACAGTGGCACGAACTGCAGCTCAACACGACCGTTGTGTCATTCCACTTCTCTCGTCATGGGACTCACATCACATTCGAGTCTCGGTCAAGGTTCATCGATCCATTCAGGCTGCAAATTTGCTTGAAGAGAATCTCGGCTGGCGTGTCGCTTCACCCACTGCGGAAGAGTTGCATGCCGCAAGCGAGGCTGGACTCCACCCCCAGGGAGATGATGGAGAACAGCCATTCTGTCTGTTACCATTCTCACATCCAGTCCGTCGTGATGACAAGCGAATCTCTGGACCACTCTGGACTGGTTCGCTGTTCGATTCTGAGGTGTTGGCCGCAATGACCGCGGAGAGAGCGATTGAACTGTGTGGGGAAGATGCTGAACCCGCAGTCAGACATTTGGTCGGTGAAGCAGAACTTGCCGAAACCCCGTCACTCATCATGACTGATATGTTGCCAAAATACTGCGATGTTGGTGGCCCCCCTCGGATTGTCAAACTCGTCGAAGGCTTGCGGTCTGCGGGTTTCAAAGCTGCAATTGCCAGATGGGGTGCGCCTGCAATTCGCACTGATGCTCCCTGGCCGACCGTGCTGGAAGTTGCTGAGGCTTGCTTCGATTAGCCGCCGATGTACGACATTTCCACGCGCGCATGCGAAGGAGATGCTTCTGCGCGAATCTCAGAGTAACGGTCATCGCGCGCTATCCAACAGGATTCGATGAGAGTCAGAAGATCATCATCAGTCGCCCCCTCACGCATCGGCGTTAGAAGGTCGAGTCCGTGACTGGCAAACAGACAGGTGTAGAGGTGGCCATCTGCCGACAAGCGGGCGCGGGTGCAATCGCCACAGAATGGTTCGGTTACACTGGTAATCAGGCCGACTTCGCCACCTTGTGGTAAGCGATAGCGCTTAGCCACCTCTCCGTGATATTGCGAAGGAAGAGGCTCAAGATTTGAGAGAATATTTCGGATTTCATCAGCGGTGACCACGTCTTCCATAGCCCATCCATTGGTGGTACCGACATCCATGTATTCGATGAACCGCGTGGCGATATCTCGCGACGAGAATCGTTCAACCAAATCTAGGATTTCGTCCTCATTGGCACCTTTTTTCACAACTGCGTTGATTTTGATTGGGCCCAACCCAACAGATTCAGCAGCCTCGATTCCAGCCAAAACCGCTGCAACGGTGTGTCCTGAATCGGTGATTGCCGCGAAGGTTGCTTCATCCAGTGCATCCAAACTCACAGTGACTCGATCCAAACCGGCAGCAGACAATGCAGGTGCATATCTAGGCAACAAAACACCATTTGTGGTCATGGCAATCTCGACATTGTGGAGCGCAAGGAGCGAGATGAGTTTGTGTAGATCCTTGCGCA
>JASMFB010000017.1 GCA_030751995.1 Candidatus Thalassarchaeaceae archaeon | reverse complement strand
CAAGTCACTACTTCCACTACCGTCGAACTGGATTTCTCCGACTGTCTCATTCAATTCTGTGGGCCCATCGATCATAGATGTCGGCGCATGGTTATCGATTCCAATAGTAAGACAAGCACATGGTGAAGTCAAACCATCGTCGGAAACAGCTCGAACAATAAGTGAATATTCCCCATCGTCGTAGTCTGTGGTATCCAACGACCACATCGGATTTGAATTCGAGATAGTGGTTGTCATGTTGTTCCAATTTACTGATTCCGGTGATTCAATCCATGATTGCACGCATGTCATTGCAATTTCACTACTATTGCTGATTGCCCACTGCGACCCAGTGAGGCCATCATCATCCATTGCAATCGCGTTAAGGTCAACAGTTCCAGTGAGTTGACCAGGAGGATTCTCAAAGATGATGCGTGGTGCCAATTCACTCAACTCCTGTCCTTGAGAAAATAGGATTATCTGCGCTACATCAATCTGATTATTTGCATCCGATGCCTTAATTTCAAGAAGACAAGAACAAGGGGAAAATGATGAGAAATTGAGATCCAGTGAATAACCCCAAGAGTTTCGACTCGATTCATGAGAGTCTACAGTTTCAGTCAGACTATCGATAATGTCTCCTTCATCAATCAAATAAATCCCATTGAAAAGTTTCCATGTCAATGTTGTCGGCAAATTTTCATCGATATAGGTACCTGTAATATTCAGCATCGGCCCAACAAACAGACCCTGATTTTGGTCGATGATAATCTGAGGTGCATCATCAGCAGTAGGGTTCTCAGACATCCCTAGTGGCGAGAGTAAAATCAACACGCACAAGGTCGAACCTAGACGACCTAAACCCTTCACCATGATTAGAGGGAACCCCGCACCGTTTTCAATCGTTGGTTGCGTTGAGCGCCCTAAAGGGCGCTTTTTCGATGAAACACCTCATTCGAAGTTGTCACAGTGTTGACCTTGACCCGGGAAACTGGTTGGTTCACGCGGATTGGTGTACCATTTCTCTTCACACTTGTTTGTGTAGCCATCTTGGTCAACATCGATAATAGCATCAGCAGCATCAAACGGATCGAACTGGAAGTAGTACTCCCAACCTGAGGCCATGTCGTCATTGTCATGGTCTTGATAGAATACCTCTGGACCATCCTCTAGACCATCCCCTTCGGTATCATTCTGAACTGGGCTGGTACCATTGAGGAGTTCCTCATAATTGGTGAAATTCTCCAAATCATCGTAGAACCGACCCCCCTCGTCCGTAGTGGGGTCAATGTGACAGTTGAATGTCGTCGGGTCATTGTGTGATGGACAGTATCGATTCAGTAGATTGGTGCGATTCAGCCCATCCCTGTCGAAGTCCTCTTCTCCGTCTTCAATTCCATCCAAGTCACTGTCAATCATGCTCGGGTCCATCGGACCACGGGCTCCAATCGCTTCCAACTCTTCTGAGTTGGATAGGCCTAATTCAAGAGCCTTGTCAGACCAATACACTTCCCAACCATCGGGCAATCGATCTTGGTCAGTATCATCGTCAACTGGGTTCGTATCCCAGCGGTCTGGTGCTTCCATGGCATTTGGCAGCGTATCGTTGTCAACATCGAAGTTGGCATCTGGCAAACTACCCATCGCCGGGTCGAGTGCCCAACGTCCCCCTTCAGCGGGTAATGTGAATCCAGTGAGATTCATCTCATGAACGAAATATTTCGGATCTGCCTTCCCATCATTATCAGCATCACCTGCGCTACCTGACCATTCCTGAATTCCATTTAGGTAAATCCAGCCACCAGCAGCCTTCTCACACGTCGAATCCTCACACCCAACTGGTCTCCACGGGCTCATGGCAATCCACAATGAATGCGAGCGGGTATTGTCAGTCGTTGATTCGACCTGCATCTCCCATCCATCAAGCATCCCATCACCATCAGTATCGTTGACAAGTGGATTCGTGGCAGACTGCCAAGGACGGGGAACGAACAGAACCTCATTTCCATCGTTTAACGTGTCATTATCAGTATCTGAATTGTTGGCGTGAGTGATGTATTGATCTAGGCCAAGAGAGATTTCTTCACCGTCTTCTAGACCATCATTGTCAGTATCGAACATGGATGCATTTGTCGTGTAAGGAACCCCATCCCATACAAATCCATCAACCGCTTCAGTATAATCTTCGAGATTATCACTGTCTGTGTCTCTATTGCTTGCGTTGGTGTAGGTGATGTAGTATTCCCGACTATCATTCAAGCCATCTCCATCTGTATCAAATACACCGGGATCGCTGTGAACTTCTACTTCATTGACACCTCGGTTGACAACTCGAATTGTCCAACCCATCACTTCGATGCCATCCAACAACCCATCACCATCGGTGTCAGGGTTGAGTGGGTCGCTTGAACGCCCATCGATGACTCCATCTCCATCGCGATCTCTAGCTTCGTATTCGTCGAGGTTTGTGAACCGTTCATCTTGTTCGACAATGTTCATCCACACGAAACTCCTCTCTGTAATTTCCTGATTCACCTGTGCTGAGATTGAGTACACGAATCCGTCAACAGGTGCAGAAAGTGGAATGAGTTCGTATTGTTCTCCTCCGGAACTTGCGCCAGAGAGTGTGACCCTGGCCCATGCAACAGTTTGGTTGGCAACCACTTCTTGATATGGTTCGATATTGATTGAGTGTACGCGGGCGAATCCTTCGAATTCACTTAGTCGTACATCGCCGTTGCCATTCTTATCAAATCCATCGTGATCCGGGTCATCGATACCATTGCTACCGTTACGTGGATTCAATCCATTGATAGCTTCCCAACCATCTGGCATAAAATCATCATCGGAATCCCAATCGGTTGGGTCTGTGAATTGTGAGGGCCCCCATGTGTAAGCCACTTGGTACTCCTCAACGTTGGACAGACCATCTCCATCTGAATCGGTGAATGAGTCCGTGGCATTTGCAGGATCGAGAACCTTATTTCCATCATCATCGGTGAGGTAGCAATACTCGAAACCATCTGGCATCCCATCGCCATCGGTGTCCCAGTCTCCTGGGCCATTTGTACGGCCATCATTATCCATGTCTTCCTCGAACCATGCTAGATTCTCTTCGACAATTCGTGCTTGTGTGAAAGGCGCTTCAATGGACATAGAATTGACAACATTTCCGCAATACGAATCAATCTCAATTTGCCCGAATGCAACTTCGACTTCGTCACCAATCAGGTCCCCGTCACTATCCTCAGACCAAGGGTCTGTGCCGTACCTTTCTTCGATATAATTCGGCATTGTGTCTCCATCAACATCGAGTACAGTGTCACAGGAGTGACGTCCGGTGAATGAATCTTCCAAGAGATTCCATTCATCTTGTCCAAACGAGAGAATCCAATCCGCTACTGTCTGCGGTGAGAGTAGACTACAGTCCCAGTTTGCATCGACTGGATTCATCAGCGTGAATGTCGTTCCATCTGCTCCAATGGTCGTCTGCTGATGGAGAACTTCCCAGCCATCATTGAGCCCGTCAGAGTCACTATCTCTCAGGTTCGGGTTCGTTCCGTATTGGGCCTCCTCAGCGTTGGGTAGTCCATCTCGGTCCGGGTCCCCCATTGGTCCATTGTCGGGGTCAGGGAATGTTTCGTTGTTCTCTCCTGTGGTGACATCATCCTCATTCGGATTTTGACTTGATTCAATTTCACCGAAGTCAGCATCACCATCATCCAATGGGTCCAGTCCGTTGGCGACTTCCCACCCATCGAGTAAACCGTCACCATCCGTATCGTCATTGTCAAAATCAGTACCGTATTGGGTAATCTCCATACGATCGCTCAGACCATCTCCATCGTAGTCCGCCCCTTCTTGTTGGGTTTCATCGTCTGGTGCTGTAATGTCATTGCCCGCTCCATCGAAATTGAGTGTAGTTTCCATCATCGAGCCGACGATTGTATACATGCCAGCTAAACAGATGGTTGCAGTAATTGCGACAACAGCCCATTGGTTGTGATTTAGTCCCATAATTTCATTTCCTACAGGGTGCGTAGCACCCTTCGACTTTCTTCCGACACGACGCTTTACACTTAATGCTTCAGTGACGCCGTGTGGCCCAGTATCACGCAATTTAGATGCAAAATGAGCATTACTATGCAATTTCCCTACGACTTTCTAGTCTGATGTGGTGCCCGTTTTCATCGGATGTCCATGTTGCCTTCGCAGAACGCCCCTCTGCCCTCTCCCAGCACCCTATCAGGCGCCCCACAAGAATGGCAGGATGCAGGGCTGCAGAAGCACGGATTTTCACACCCCCATGCTCGTCTATTTCTTCAGCTCCCATCACCAGTCCGAGACCTTGTAATGCCAAATGTCGCTTTGAGACTGAAATCCAATGTTCAGTCGATGCGATGAGGACCAATTCACCTGAAGCCAAAAACTGCCGCCTAGCCGCCTCAGCCATTGCATCCCATAGAACAATTTCTTCGTGTTCAGAAATGCCTCCCCATTTCGTTCGGGAATCAGTGGATCTCTGCGTTGCTGTGAGATAAGGAGTAGTAAGGGCCTCAAATCGAAGTAAGAGGTCACGAGACAACATAATCACACGATTTCCTTCGACAGTCCACAATCCATCTGCTTCATGCCGTGCCCTGTCGTAGAGTCGTTCATCCTCGGCCAATACACCCCTACAATCAATCCACGGTATTATGGATTCTTTGGGCGACGGAATTTGTCTGGAATCACGAGTACATTCTACTACCGTTTCTCCCACCCCCCGGTCAGACCATTGGAATCGAAACCGCTGCTCTTCGATACATTCCCAAACTGCATTCGCCATACCCGCAGCAAGTGCCGTTTGGGCACGATTGGCCACCAGCAGTGTAGCGCCTTCAGATGACACTTCCATCATTTCAAGTTGCCCAACCCCACGAATGGCCCAATCTGAATTGACATGCGCAATACGTTTCTTTTGCTGACCCAACCAAGATTTGGGCATCGTAGGTACAAGATTCCATCTCCATTCTTCACTTTCTGCAGATGCATGAGCCAATCTTCGACCTAGAGGTTGATCTATTATGGCCTCTAGTTCCGCGAACCAATTCTCAAAGGCCGGTAATGTAGAACACCACACGGCTGAATCCTCTGCCTGTGTGTCGATGATGAATCCCGCATCAGTAGGGAAATACCGTTCCTGTAATTGGGCAATCAGCCATGGTGTAGATTCATCCATTGAATCATCAACAAGTGGCATCTAATCACCTAGGAAAAGTCCTGGAAATCGTCTGCATCATCAGTTGTTTTGCGACTGCTTTTCTTGTCGGGTTTTCTAGAAATCTTTTGTATTCGTTGGACCTGTTCAGGACGTGCTGACGGTCTTCGGGCTGCCCCCTCACTTGGATTGGTATGTGTAGGGATACCTCGCTTCCCTGGCCCGGTTTCCATTATGGGGCGCCGCTCTTCTTGAATGCCAGACTCGAGTTGTTTACTCTGAATTCCTAGATTACGACGATGCGAACCTCTGTAGGCTGCAGGGCCGATGAGTCTCTCTAGTGTCCGCATTCCTTTATCCAACGGCTTGGGCCGCTTTGTCCACCAACGCTCGGGCAGTGGTTGCGCCCGTGCCAAGCGACTTGATTTCATGTCCCTCATCCTATTCCTAAGTCGATTCTTGAACGGGCGGTCGCGCTCTTTTGGTAAGCGTACAACCAACCATCCTGGAAATCCAATATCAAACACATTTCCATTTACTGTAACTAGTAACCCCTTCAACATGAGATGGTTTCCGATGGGCATTTTGTTTTCATCTCCTGTCACCTTGTAATTCTTCATCTTCTTTGCATACAACATCATAGCGCGTTGATCTCTATGTTTGATTTCTCGTCGTTGTTGGCGTCTGAATCTACGCGCAAAGAGTTGCATAACAATCAGAGCAACAGTTGTACCGAACCCAACCAGTAGATTCTGATTCGTTTCAATCCATGCCAACCATCCAAGAACGAACCAAGTAGGTAGCAAAACTCCCCAATTGATGATGACCATGACAAGTGTGGGCGTATATGCCGGAGGCACACCCTTTTCCAAGGCCTCATGCGCAATCACCATGACGTTGGCGTTGAGGGCCTCATCCATTCCCTTTCGAGCACTGAGAGCCGCAAAGGGATTCACTGGCGCATCATCAATCCAAGCTGCCTTTTCTGCATCAGTCCCAATTGCAAGTGCAATTTCCAATTCTTCAGAATCGGCCTGGAATCCAAGTATTCCCCCGAGTGCCTGCACACGTGGATCTTCTGGACTCGATTCGTTGACTTCTTCAAAGACATCTAGGGCATCGAACCATTCACCCAAATCAATCATGCATAATGCACATGAGATTCTAGCCAGTGTAGAATCTGGATGTGCCCTGACTAAATCAAGACACAGGTCTAGGGCCTCTTCACTGCGTCTTTGCGCGCGTAGCATGGCTGCACTGGCAATTTGTGCGTGTAGGGATAGCCGATCACTGTGTGCATCCCCGAGGCGTGTATCTGGAGACCATGACTTGAGCCGTTTCTGCATTTCTCGGAGATGGTCAATGGTAGAATTATTCTCCCAGTCATACAAATCGTCTTTATCGACACGTCCAGCCCATGGGTCTAGCCATTCCATCGTTAGGGCGAGTAATTCCGGTTCATCGTACCCCTCGGGTTGTTCCATTCCATGAAGCGCCTCTTTGGCAGCATCAAAACGGCGGCATGCAATATGCCCGGTCGCAATAATCATCCTCGCCTCATCATCATCACCACCCTGTTGCGCCAACACCTTCCTCGCTTCTTCGATAGCCCTTGGCCACAATCCGCGTAGTGCTGATTCAATCATTCTAGCTCGGCCCTTTTCAAGTCGAACAACGGCCTTTTCACCATCGATTTTTTCGGTTTGGAAATTCCTCAATGAGGCGATATCATCGGCCCTTGCAGCGATTTCGATGTGATCCCTCATCCAATCTCCACCACCTGCCATAATCACACCCTCGCGACGCTCGTCAGGGGCAAGATCGAATTTTAAGCCCCTAAGATGACCAAATCGAGTGCTTGAGAGAATCCATGTTAACAGGAAAATTGCTTGACCAGCGGCGATAAATTGCCACGTACTTTGTAGCAACACATTTTCGCTGATACTATCTCCATATGGCATCATATTTGCAAATTCCTTGTAGGTCTGCAAAACGAGTAGAAGCACAATGTAACCAGAGAATCCAGCCAAACCGAAGAAAAGAATCCGTCCTTGGACTTCCGGTTCCGTTCGAATATCACGTGGCTGAGCGAGAATCACACCTCCGACACCTGCAAATGTCTGCCCCCCTAGGAACAAGTTGCGTGTCAATTCAAAGATGAAAGCAAGACCGACAATCGCTACGTTCAGCATCAAGTAGGATGCTAGAACCTCCTCAAGGGTTTTGAGCGAGATCAATTGTTGCATAACATCCGAATTTTCTACCATTGAATAGATTGATTCACCCAGAATTCCACCAACATCGAGTAATCGATCTGCATCTGGTGGTTGATTGATGATTACGTGAATCAGTGTTACTATTCCGTTGATTGCTGTCAGCGGCATCGTTGTAAGGAATACCACCAAGAATAGCGCAATCAATCGTCGCAAAAATCGAGGCCTGTCGGGATCAATTGGCGTTTTCCAACCCTTCACAGTTCTCCATTTTGAGAGAAGTAGTGTATTCCACGAAGCCCCCATGATTCGGCCATAAGCAAAAATGGTCGGTGCCATGAAGACGAGTAATGCATAACCTCCCCATTGAATCATAATCGTTGAATCATAGATTCCACTAGCGTGGGAAATCGTCCAACCATAGTACATGATTGAGACTACAATCGTCACCATCGTGGTAGCGGTTCCGACATATCCAACCAATTGAGCGGAGAATTTTTGCCGAATTAGCCGCTGGTTCATTGCCCGAATTTGAGCATACATGGTTACGATTGGAGAGACGATGATTGGTACTGCAACAAACGCAATTGTAACGAAAATATTGGGTTTGTAAAACGTCCCTGGGCCAATCAATAATTCTGCAACAATGAGCATCACGCCCCCCATTGCCATCAGGTAAGACAACACCCCCATCGAGACTCCACGAAGGTTCAGGAGTTCCCTTGTTTGCTTTTGAGTACGAGTTAGTCGGTGCACCTCAAAGAGATCATCATCCACTTCAAAGGCGATTTGAAGATTACCGAGGCTGAGGGGCAAAATCCATTTCCAAAGAATCACCGTACCTATGATAGCAACAACAACCGGACTCAGTAATCCAATGTCAATTGCTCCATAGTCGACAATTTCCGCTTCTGCTGAACATAGAGGCAACAAGCAAATGAGCAATGCTAGGCTGAACAACACCAAGCGAAAGTCACGCATCGTGACTCCCTGTCACGCTCTGGTTCTAAGCGGTTGCGATTCCACGCTGCGGGAACCGCAGCGTGGCGCACGCACGTGAGGGGGCTCTAGCGACTCCGTTGTAGAAACCGATCAATCCTATCAAACGCCTCATTCAGGACTTCTGAATTTGCTAGGTAAACAAGTCGAAAGTGCCCCCGTCCCTTTTGCGTAGAAAATCCACTTCCATGTACGAGAAGAACATGCTCTTCGTGCAACAAATCAAGAACGAATTTCTTGTCATCGTTAGACCACTTTGGGTCAGTCAATCGAACAAACATGTAGAAGGCTCCCCCGGGCATCTGTACATCCAATCCCTCAATCTCCGATATTCGCTGAATACAGAGGTCTCTCTGTTCGCGAACTTTTTGTGAGTAACCCTGCATCCAATCTTTTGATTGTTCCAGTCCTGCCAAATACCCCATTTGAGCTGGTGTCGATGGACATAGTCGCGCCCTCAACAATCGCTCTATTCCATCACGTACCGAACCCAATCGATTAGTTGGATCATGTAATGCCATGTATCCAATTCGCCATCCCGGGGCGTAGTACACTTTGGAAACACCATTCAACGTGAAAATCGGGACTGAATCGCTTCTTGAAGCGACACTCCTATGCGTTTCGGTAAAATCCAATCCGTCGTAGATCTCATCGGCAATAATCATGCAATTGGGCCACTTCTCTGCAATGCAAATCAATCGATCAATTTCTTTTTCGTTTGCTACATTTCCAGTTGGATTGTTCGGATTGATTAGGACCAACAATCGAACATCCTCATCCATTTTCGATTCAATATCGTCAAAATCTACTTTCCATTCATCCTCTGAATCTAGCGTGTATTCGATGGTCTCCGCACCATACAATTGTGGATAGGCCATGTATGGAGGATAGTGCGGCCCGGGGGCCAGAACCTTTGTCCCTGCACTCAATGTTGCAGCGAAGATGATTTGCAATGCTTCGGTAACGCCAGTACAAACGTAAACATCATCAGATGTACAATTCCATCCTTTACCACACTCATCTTGAGCAATTGCCGAACGAAGAACTGGAAGACCATATGAGGGTGAATACCCAGTTTCACCCCGTTCTAGACTTTCTTGGAATGCCCGAATCATATGTTCAGGTGTTGGTAATCCTGGGTAGGCGATGGGGTCGCCAATGTTCAATTTCAATATTTCATGCCCCTCTGCTTCTAGGGCCGTTGCAGGCACAACCACATCGCGGATTGCATACTCGATTCGCGCTGCTCGCTCGCTCACAGGAATATCACTCATTCTAGCCCCCCCATCCGCCTGACTTCGGCGAAATGCTCCGATGGTACGGATTGAACGCTGAGACGTGAACCTTTGGCTAACAACGGCATCCCTTCAAGCGTAGAGTTAGCCTTCATGTCCGGCAAACTCACGATGTTTTCCATGGCTTCCACTGGTTCGATATCAACCATCATCCATCGTGGATTCTCTGGTGTCGCTTTCGCATCGAAATAGTTGGAACTAGGGTCTTGTGCTGTGTGATCTGGATACCCCTCTCGACAGACTCTGGCCACACCTGCAACATGAGGGGGTTTGGTGTTAGAATGGTAGAATAGAACCAAATCGCCAACCTTCATATCATCCCTCATTGTATTCCTCGCCTGATAGTTTCGAACCCCATCCCAATGGGTTCGTTCATCCTCTACAAGTTGCTCCCAAGGATAGACGTGAGGTTCGGACTTCATGAGCCAATGGGCCACCATCGAGCCCCTAGGGGCTCGCCCCAGTTTGAAAGGCTTCACCATGCGTCGTCAGCACTGCCGAGAAGTACTGCATCGTATGATTCGGCAGCATCAATGCGAGCGGAGACTGCTCGTGCGCCTCCAGCAAGGCCCGCCTTTCTGCGCATCGCATCACTTCCACCTGCAAGCCCCCATCCTTCTTTGACGAATGTTGCATAGATTGCAGGAAGAAGCAACAGAGCACTGATGGCTGCAAAGAGGAGGAGGACAATGATGACGACCACGAAGGGTTTGAGTGCAGGGATTGGAATCAGAAACGCCGTCATCATTCCGGCTGAAGTTACAACCATCGCCTCAAACAGAGACATCCCTGTGCTCGCACAGGCGTCCTGAATAGCCTCTAAGTCCCCTCCCAATTCACGAACTCGATTGGCGATGTGAATCGAGAAATCAACACCAACACCAACGAGAATAGATCCAATCATGACTGTGACCAATGAGAGTGTAACAGAAAATTGATCCATCACCAACCATTGCATCGCGACAGTGAAAATCACCGGGAATGTGGTGAGTACCGCATATCTGGCGTCTCGGAACACGAACCCGAGAGTAATCACTGTGAATAGTAATGCGAACCCGATGGATTGCCATTGGCTGCCGACGATGAGATTGTTGACATCGATAGTGACTGCTGCAACCCCAATCAATGGACTGGGACGGAATCCGTGATCTTTCATGAGGTCGCTAGCATCGTTAATCTCCCCGGCTGCTGCTTCAGTCTGTTTCACAGGCATGAATGGCATATCAATGTAAATCAGTGAACGTTGGAAGTCCTTTGAGACAAAGAAATGACGTAATTCTGGAGTCAATCCATCGTAGAATACTGAGATGAGGAAACTCTGGGTTTCGACCCCCCCTCTCCCCCCATCATCCAATGCTTCCAATACCAACCAGAATGTGGCGTTGGCATTATATTCCGTCGCGAAGAGAATTTGACAGACTTCGAAGATTACATTATCATCGGGAATCAAATCACACCACTGAGAAAAGTCAGCGCCAGACGCATTCAACGATGCGCCAATTGATTTCATCAAGAATGCGATTGAAACAGCAGTGGTTTGTTCTACCTCATTGGACATATTCGCCAATTCTTCGATTTTCACTAAACTATCGTAGGGATCTTTCTGTAATTCCCCATCCCCTGAGGCCAATAACTCCGGTTCAGCAGCGATGTCAGCCTCAACCATTATCATCCCCACTTGTCCACTTTCAAACTCGTCGGAATAGGTCATCATCATCTTTACCGCTGGTTCCTCCTGTGGTGCCATATCAAGGAGATTGACATCTTCAACCACATTCTCTCGACTGACTAGGCCACTGAACAACATCAGGACAATGAAAAGTGAGAGTGCTATCTTGTTCCAGCGAATCGGTGCCCTGACCGCCGCTACGAAGATTTTCGGCGGAGGGTGTGAGGGCTTCTGCAGATCCAACAACATCGTTAGATTGGGTACCATCACCATCGTGAAGATGTAAACAACGATGATACCCCCAGCTAGAGAGTAGCCCACAGTTTGTATCGGAGCCATAGGTGTTAGAATCAGAGAAACAAATCCGATGACGGTGGTGACAGCAGATAGGAACACGGCTCGACCTGTCGATTGAATTGCCAGGGCCATTTTTTCTTTTGGAGTTCCCTTCGATTCAGCATATCGGTTGGTTATGTGTAATCCGTACGAAACGCCAAGCGCCAAGATGATGGGTCCAGTAATAATCACGGTCATCGTAACCTCAAAATCCTGCCATCCAATGATACCCAGTGTCGCGAATACAGAACACAGTGTGGGCAGTCCTGCTATGATGACAACCTTGATGCCTTGAATCCATTGAACCCGCCCCGTCTGTAGAACGTCACAGTGGAATAGGAACAGAATACCTGCAACAGCAATGCAGCCAATGGGGAAAATCTTCCAGAATAATGAGAAAGTGTATTCCGTGACGGCGTTTGTAATCGGTACCGGGCCCGTCAGTGTCATCCTGAGGCAAAGTGGATCGGGTTCTGGTTGATCCTCCGGTTCGCATTTGCCATTATTATCATTCATTATTCCCCAGTTGTTGGCTATTCCAAGTCGATTAATTTCCGCTTGAGTCTGCTCGATGAGATCCGAGGTTGAAATATCGGGTACTCCATCTCCATCGGCATCATTCTCAGCAACACCGATGATGATGACGGCGCGATTCCAATAACCGACTTCCGTATCACGGAGAGTTCCATTCTCTGTCCTCCCAACATCTCTAACCAATTTATCTCGAGCATTGTCTGGAAGTTCCCCGATAATCTGGTTTATTCTCTGTTGATCCTCGGGAATACTGTATCCTCCTACGATATCGCCGTACTCTTTGATAGCATCACTAGTGTTGTCGGCAGCCCAGGTACAGAACCCCTCTAGGGGACACGCATCGCCCGCATTCTTAACGAAGGAATCTGCGACACGTGGTGCACTGGAATTGATTTCTTTCACAACGGATGAAATACTCAGAACATAGATGATGTTGTCATCCACGCCTTCGTCCGAATTTTGCCAATTGAGTGTTTGTTCCAACTCATCCAACTGAGATAGAATTTCTTGCTGGGTGATGTTTTCTTCCCCTGATTCTACATAGATAATCATCACATTCGTTGTCCAATCCTTCTCAACTTCTGCAATATTTTCGGCCACCGGGCTACCCAGAGGCAAGAATGCCGCCAAGTCCCCATTCACATTCATTGAGCGTTCCCCAGTCCATTGATCGGTAATGCCTGAATGGAATGCCAAGAATACCGTGATGAACAAACAAATCAACACTGTAGCTGCTGGAAATCGTGTCAACATTCCGAAAACTGACATCTCTTGCAGTTCCCTGCGAATCATCTTCGGAGCAGAAAGGAGTACGCCAACTGCCTTTTCGGATTGAAATTCAGTGATTTTTCTGCGGACATCCGAACTAAAATCATTGATGATGGCTCGGGGTTGCATCCCCTTATGCTCATCTTCCTCATCCGACATGCTCGCCCCTCTGGGGCGCCCTTCTCACCCTCCGCTCTTTAATTCCTCACGCCCAACTGTCTACGGGAGGCTTGAAAACGGGAAGCCACGACCGCGCGGTTGGACCTGTTCAAGTAACCGCAGTAGGGCCGCAGGTGGGAACACCAAAATGGCAAAGCCGACCATTACCGATAAACGCTGGTCAATCGACCTCGAGAAGCGCATTCAAGAAGCGCATTATGCAGACACTGAAACCTACAATGCTCGTTACGGTTTCAAGCCCGATAGTGGGCGAGAACTTTTCGTCATCGATACTCCACCTCCATATCCGAGTGGAACGTGGCATATCGGTGCCGTTGCTCAATACAGTATGATTGATGTGATTGCACGCAGTCAGAGATTGCTTGGAAAAGAGGTCTTCTTCCCATGGGGTGTGGATCGTAATGGAATCAACATTGAGTTCACTGTCGAGAAGAACACTGGTCGCAAGATGAAGACATATGATCGCGCGGAATTCCTGAAACTATGCGAGGAAACAATCGAGGAATATACTCAGTCAATGAGGAATACGGCATCGAGAGTCGGACTATCATGTGATTTCGAGAAGGAATACCTCACCGATGCACCGAATTATCGAGCGGTCACGCAAGCGATTTTCGTCGATTTATTCAAGCGAGGGGAAATCGTTGAAGATTTGCGACCCAATATCTACGACCCGGTTGAGGGCACTACCATTGCCGATGCCGAAGTCGAACGATTACAGAGGAAGACTCAACTCATCGATGTGAAGTGGTCCACAGACAACGGTGAGGAATTAATCATCTCAACCACCCGACCAGAACTCATCTGTGCTTGCGGTGTAGTAGTTGTCCATCCTGACGATACCAGATACACCCATCTTGTCGGTCAAAAGGCCATTCTCCCCGTCGGTGTCGAGGGTCGTTCCACAGAAGTTGAAATTCGAACCCATCACTCTGTGAAATCCGAATTCGGTTCGGGCGTATTGATGGTTTGTTCATTTGGAGATCAAAACGACGTCGCTGTGTTCCGTGAGATGGGATTGTCACCGTTCCAAGCCATCGACCTTGATGGATGCATGACATCTATTTCTGGACCATTAGCAGGACTCTCTGTCAATGATGCCAGAGCCGCCGTCATCGAGCAGTTGGAAGTAGATGGTCGCATAGCCAACATCGAGGTTCGTGAGCAAGAGGTCCCAGTCTCCGAGAGAGGAAAGAATCCAGTTGAAATCATTTTACTCAAGGAATGGTATGTTCGCCAGACACACATTCAGGATCGAATGCGCGAACATGTCGAAGATATCAATTTCATACCACCTAGGAACAAGCAATTCCTACTCGACTGGATGGAGAATGTCAGCATCGATTGGCCCATCAGTCGCCGTCGATGGTACCACACTGAGATCCCCATATGGTACTCTGAGGACACCACCAAAATCATCGTTCCACCACCTGGTACGTATGTCCAACCATGGCGCGAATCTCCCCCAGAGGGTAGCCGAGTTCTCGACCGAGAAACCCGGGAAGAATTGGGCGAAATATCCGATCTAGAATCAACACTAGGCACAATCTCTGGTGAGGAGAAGGTGTTCGACACATGGATGGACTCTTCAAATTCAAATCTATTCGTCTCGGGGTATCTAAATGACCCAGAAACATTCCAGAAGGCCTTCCCAACCGGCATCCGACCCCAGGGTAAGGAAATTGTCCGTACGTGGTTGTACTACACCTTGCTGAAGAGCACCCTACTGATGGATATGCCCGGGTTTCAGAACGTCTGGATTGATGGCTTAGGGATGGACCCATGGGGCCGCAAGATGTCCAAGTCTCTGGGTAATGGCATCGATGCCGATAGCGTGCTTGAGTGTGGCGCAGGTGGAAGAACAGGTGCTTGGAGAGTCAAAGGACCCGAAAAGAGTGTTCAGTTGAAAGCCAACAAGATTGGAAGTGAATGCTTCCGACTATGGAAGGCGTGCGATGCCCAAGTGGGAGATGATTTTCACATCAATCCAGAAGAGATTGAAGCCAAGTATTTCGGCGTCTTGACCAAGATATTCAATGTGGCCCGCTTTGCATCTCAATTTCCCGTTCCAGAGGATTTGGGAACCACTGGCCGACAGGTTGACAATTTCTGTGTCGGTGATCGCTGGATCCTTTCAGAATTCGCACAGGTGCTGGCAGACGTCGAGAGAGGATGGACTGAAATCGATATATTCTCAGCCACTCGAACAATCAAGAATTTCGCAACCGATATTCTTCCAAGTCACTGGCTTGAGATGGCCAAAAGTCGACTCTACGATGGTGACGAAAATGCTGCTTGGACCATCCACACCATCGTCAAAGATTTGCTGACAATCTTCAGTCCAATCTGCCCATTCTTCACACATCATCTCAGTGAGACTCTGTATGGAGAGAGCGCTGTTGACGTTCGACAATATCCGGTATCAACGATCGCCAATGATGAGGGTGCCGCCCATCTCCGTTCGTTGACCAACACATTGTGTGATTTCAACAGTGAAACATGGCGTGCCAAGAAGGAAGCTGCACTCAGTTTGAACGCCCAAATATCCGGAATTACAATTCCTGCCGAATTGTCAGAATTCAATGAAGAATTGACAGCTATGCACAAACTGGTTTAACCTCAGTTTAACACTTCTCTGTTGACAACAGATTGTGGGGTATCACCATTGAAGAAACCGATAATTAATTCCGCCATTTCAAACCCAATTCGATTCTGCGCCTCAACTGTAGCAGCACCAATGTGCGGAGTACCATGAAAATTCGTGTGTTGTAGAATAGGATTATCCTCAGCTGGCTCCACCTCAAACACATCGAGCGCACAGGAGGTCAGTTGTCCATTCTCCAATGCTTCCAGAGCATCTTGTTCATTGACGATACCACCACGTGCGCAGGAAACGAGATGATTGCCACACGTTGTACCATCGGCCCCGATGCCTGGCATGAGTGCGAGTGTATCCGAGTTGACCAAGTGATGAGTTTCATCAGTCAGATTGCAGTGAATTGTGATGTGGGTACACAATCGAAAGACATCATTGACATCTTCATGGAGTAAACACCCCTGCTCTTCAGCGATATGTGATGGCAGATAAGGGTCAAAGGCATGCAATTCCATCCCAAATGCACCTGCTATTTTCCCAACGCCCTGTGCAATTCGACCAAATCCGATGAAGCCGAGCCGCTTTCCTGAAAGTTCCGTTCCCTTCAGGATTTTCTTTGTCCAATTCCCGGAGCGAAGATCTCGGTCCGCAGTCGCGATGTGTCGCGCCGAGGCTAATAGATGCCCTAATGCCAATTCTACCACAGATTGGGTAGATGACCCAGGTGTGTTACAGACTAGAATTCCAGCATTTGTTGCAGCATTCAAATCAATATTGTCGACCCCAACACCGGCCCTTCCAATCAGTTGCAATGAAGGGGCTGCTGCGATAGCCTGCGACGTCATTTTTGTTGCAGAACGAATGACTACGGCATCAAACCCATCTAGTTGTACAGGCCCCATATCAACTTCATGACCCGCCTCAATCAACATTGAAACAGCATCGTCAGCCATTCCATCGGTCACTGCAATGCGGGCCACGATGCCCCGGTTCGGTGTTCACCCCTTCAACATACGCATGTTCATAGACGGCACTCATATGGGTTATTTCATGTCGAATGAAAAACAAGTGATTATCGATGCCCACGCCCACTGTGATGGCCCATGCGGTGTCTATGACCCGGCTAGCGCACGAATTGCAGGTGAAGCAGTGCAATCAATGACAAAGAAAATGCTAGAACTTGCCGCAAGTGATGCCGATTGCAATTCAGCGGCTTACATCAACACGATGAGTAGGTATGCAGCCATCAAGGAGGAGGAGGCCCAGAAGTGCAAGAATGAACTCCTAGTCTTGTGGACTGATTTCTTCAAGCCACAACATCTTGAATCAATCCCCGACCTGCATAATACGTTCTGGCAGGCTGCAAAGTTGTGCAGTGCTTGCAAAGTCGAAGTCTCTTCAGATCATGCCCAGGAACTTATGGATGCAATAGAGAATATCCACAATATGTTTTGGAACGTGAAGGGCCGCAGTGAAATCTCTTGGATTCGTGCGAGTTGAGACATTGAATCGGATCCAAGTTCGAATTCATGGCGACAGTATGTGGCCCACACTCAAAGATGGAGATTGTGTTGAGGCCATTAAGGGCCCAATCCCAGTAGTGGGGGATATCGTAATCGCCCATCATCCAATGAAGAAAATGACAGTAATCAAACGAGTCAAACGCATTCAGTCTGATGGTTTATTCCTTGAGGGGGACAATCCCGATCCGATTGGTAGCGAAGATTCCCATAACTTCGGGCTTGTGCCAACTTCTTCGATAATCGCAATCATAGATGATTGATTTCCGTTTGAGTTAAGACCAGATGGTGAGGCATGCCCATTGTGGCAGAGGATTTCACAAGCCTGCTGATTGCCGTGGGCGTATTGCTCATCCCAGGTGTTCTTGCATTGCCCTTGCGATTCTGGTGGTCGTATCGAGTTGGCAATGAACCTGAACATGTCCGATATCGACGTTGGGTGCGACAAGTATTGGATGCAGGGGAACCTCTCTCGACCCGACGCCAAGAGTTGGATCATCTAGCCCGCGGATTGCCTATTGACACATCCCGTCAAGGCAGAATCGAAATGGATGTACTGCACCCACTAAAACTCCCTCATTTTATGCTGCTCCCCGTTCTGATCCTATCTCCACTTGTCGGGCTCATCGGTGGCATCGTCTTCGTCCTCCTCTACCCACTGATTCTAGTTGCAGAATGGCTACTTATTGACCGTGGCATACTTTCCAAAATTGTCAACATCGTCATGCGTGTAATGCATTGGGGGATGATTGGAATCCATCGGCTGGATACCGGCGTCCGCGACGAGGATGCGATGGTCGAACATATGCATAGACTGCCAACTACTGCCTTCCTCGGATTGTTCTGTTATCTCATCGTGTCTTACATGCCCCTGCCAACTTGGGTCGGCATCTCACTCACCATTCTCCTGTTCCTAATTTTGACGAGTGTCATCGTCATCGTCAAAGCAGCATCGCACGGTGAACTGGTGTTCGCCGACACCAGTCAGAGGCGAATGCAACCGATGGAACGCCTTGTCGACGATATACTCGCACCTGTTGTGGGTTTGGGGTTGCTCTTCCTACTGAGTCGACATCTATTCCTGACTCAAATTGGTGCCAGCAACTCCATCTTCGCAGACCCGATTTGGTTTGCGGGCATCGTCCTCATTGTCCTGTACAGTGCTGCTGCTGTCGCAATTATGGTCGAAATATCATTTTTCGGCCTTCGCTCGGAGCGTGTCCGAATGGTATTTCAGAATCAAATTGTCGAGATGCACGATCCCGTTCTCTATGCATTCACTAGAGAACATGATCGCATGGAATTGAATCCTCTTTGTTCACTAAAAGAGCACCTGAAGTCAAACGGTGAGAAAATTGAGAAAAAGGATGAATTCAACTTTGAAGATATGTTGAGAACACCTTCAACTCTCCAGGAGGGCGAAGATGCATTGCCCCCTGAGAAACCAGATTTCAAAGTCTTCAAGGGCGTGTGATGCAAGATTCAACGGAATGATTTTCCACAACTACAGGCTTTCTGCGCGTTGGGATTAATCACTTTGAATCCGCCACCCATCAAACTGTTGACGAAGTCTAGGGTGATTCCGGACAGTTGGACACTGTCTCTGTCGTGTACTGCGATTGTAATGTCATCACAAGAAATGAACTGCCACCCGTCATCTTCTGGACGATTTTGAATCTGCAAATCGTACATGAATCCTGAACACCCTCCTCCTAGCACACTGATAACGAGAACATCGCCTGTATCGGCACTCGACATCGCACCTTCCATTGCCGACATTGCATCATCGGTAACATCGATCGTGACGGGGACAACGTCCACATCCTCGGCTACTGGTAGCGTAAAGGTCGTGCCACAGTCATCATCTGACATGATTACCCCTTGGCCCTGTCTGATTTCAACCCTTGTGAGGTTTGAAGCCCACCGACTCATCAATCCTTGAGGCGCCATGCACCTGTGTACACATTGAATCGAGATTCTCTAGCGAATCCAACCAATGTAATTCCGTGTTGGCGTGCAAGTTCGATGGCTAAGGTCGTTGGTGCCCCGATTGCCACTATACAGGGTGAACCGGCCATGACCGCTTTTTGCACCATTTCAAATGAAACTCGGCCACTCAATAGAAAACCAAGATTCGAGAGTGGTAATCTGTCAATTGAACGACCGATGATTTTGTCCATTGCATTGTGGCGTCCTACATCTTCAGCGAGATCGGTGATTTCAGAATGTTCGTTGAACAGTGCTACAGCATGGACACCACCTGTGGAATCGAATAGGGATTGTTCAGAACGAAGCTGATTCAACAACGCTTCAATCGTAGTGATATCAATAGTGAATCCCTCTGCTGAAATTGCCGGTGGGTGTCGAGCTAAAATTGCATCTAGGGATGCTCTCCCACAAACACCACATGAACTTGAACGCACAAATCCACGTGTGTGCCCATCGACTGCAATATTACCCTTGATTAGAACAACATTATCCTCCACATCGATGGATTCGATATCCAAAATGTCCGAGAGTATCCCTTCTGAGTATAGCAGACCTAGTGCCAACTCTCGGTCTTGCCCAGGTGTTCTCATGGTGGTAATCCAAGGTTGACCATTGACATGAATCTCAAGAGGCTCTTCAACGGCGACACATTCCTCTCGGGGCAGGGAACCATCGAAGGTGACCCGCTGAGCAGCAACACGGTCTTCCATACTGGCCCGTGAAGGGTGGCGATTCATGGCCCTATCGCCCATTGATATCCACCAACGTAATTATTCGATATCGATTACTTTGACAGGAATGTCCATGGCTTCTGCCATTGCAATGACCACATGTGTCCACTTACTGGTGGGCGATGGGAAAGCCAGAACGTGCGTGGCCGCTTCAAGGAGTTGATTTGTCAATGATGTCGGCGCCGCAACTCTTCCCGCATCCTCTAGTCCTGTTCGGGGCGCATTCCATTCTTCACTAAATACGGCATATGGGACATTGTGATTGTCAGCCCAACGTTCTGCTAAGTAATCCACCCCGCTGGCTCCCCCCGTTATGACTAGGTCAGGATGCGCTTCTTCAGAGGTCCACTGATCCATTGCATCCTCTACTAGGGAGTAATCATAGAATCGACTGGAACCAACAACGACCAAGTTGATGATTCTCCCATCTTGATTCAAATCTATTCCACCGAGCCGACCTATCACGTCGCTGCCCGCTTCATTGTTCATGAATCCGAATAGAGGTATCTGGGCATAAACCCATGCATTGATGAAAAATTCACAATATGAGTGTATATCTCATGCAGCACGCTTGTTTTGCTCCTTAACGAGCAACTTGCAACGTCGAATCTGTTCCTTGGCCCGCTTTTTGTTTTCGCCCTTGAGTGGCTCGCCCACATCCTTGCCCATTGATTGATTGAAGCAATGAATCGCATTGTCATACGATTCTAATTCAGCGTATGCCGTCCCCATGTTATACAGTGCATTTCCAGTGGTCAACCCCTTATCGATTCCAAACGCCTTGTAGTAATTCTCGATTGCTTCTTTGAATTGGTTGAGATAATAGAAACAATTTCCTCGGCCATTCAGAATCTTGATTGCCATCGCCTTATCATCCTTGAATGAAGGAAGAGATCTATCAAAGCATGATAGTGCTTCCTTGTAGCGATCCTTATTGAGTAATTCAATGCCTTTGTTGTACCACTCGATATCCTGATTGGCCACACTAGATGAGTCCGCTTGAACCTGATACTCAGTCATAATTCCTGCTTGAGCCTCTAGTGCTGCCGCGGCAAGGTCGACAACTTCACTCACAGGCTCATACGTAATCGGTTCAGGTTCCTGAACGGTGTCTAATGCAGCCTCGTGTGCAATGATTTCTTCCGTAGAAATCTGTGGTTCAACAATCTCCTCGTCCTCAGATTCTGTGCGTGAAAATGCAGCCCAAGGATCCTCT
>JASMFB010000174.1 GCA_030751995.1 Candidatus Thalassarchaeaceae archaeon | reverse complement strand
AATTCTAGGCCAGTTGCATCGCCAATGTGAGCCAATCTTGGATATGTGTGACCACCAAAGTTACGTTGGTTAGTTAAACCATCAGGAGTCCTGTCGAAAACAGCCCCCCAAGTTTCCAATTCTCGAATGCGGTCTGGGGATTGTTGAGCATGAATTTTTGCCATTCGCCAATCATTCAGATATTTGCCACCCTTCATCGTATCGCGGAAATGAGTTTGCCAATTATCACGTGGATCCTTATTTCCTAGAGCAGCAGCAGCTCCACCTTCTGCCATTACAGTATGTGCCTTACCCAGCATTGATTTGCATATCATTGCAACACTTGCACCGTTCTGGCTGGCTTCTATGGCTGCTCTTAACCCAGCTCCGCCAGCTCCTATTATGACAACGTCATGTTCGTGAACAGTATAATCCTCAGTCATCTCATAAACCTCCCCAAATTACAATATCAGACCATCCAAAGAATGAATCAGTACAGGCATAGACATAGAAGTCAGCAAACATAA
>JASMFB010000173.1 GCA_030751995.1 Candidatus Thalassarchaeaceae archaeon | reverse complement strand
CTTGTTCAACTAAAGAAAACGGTGCCTGTAAATCTCGGGCTGTTGACATTAATTGATCATGATTTAAAGTAGTAAGACGTTGGATTTCATTTATAATATTGCGCATATGTCGCACAGCTTCAACTATATTTCCAGATCCAGCTTCTCCTTTTGTTCGAATCATTGCAGCACCTTCGCCAATCCGCCTCAACGCTTCACCTAAATTTCTTGCACCACATACAAAAGGACATTTAAAATCATGTTTATAAATATGATTATTGTCATCTGCTGGAGTAAGGACTTCGCTTTCATCAATAAAATCTACTTCCAATGCTTCAAGTATCTGTGCTTCTGCAAAGTGTCCAATTCGGCATTTTGCCATAACTGGAATAGTAACAACTTCCTGAATACTTTTTATCATTATTGGATCCGACATACGTGCTATACCTCCATCTGATCGTATATCTGCCGGGATTCTCTCTAACGCCATAATAGCAACTGCACCTGCATCTTCTGCTATTCTTGCCTGTTC
>JASMFB010000172.1 GCA_030751995.1 Candidatus Thalassarchaeaceae archaeon | reverse complement strand
AGATCCAGATGTAGGCAGCAACCTGTGCACTCATGGTCCCCCAGACGACTAACTGAGTGATGGAAATGGTCTCCTCTGCGAATTTTCGAATGGTGAATGAAGGCCCAAGCATCGAAACGTCATCAGAATAAATGATATTGATACGGCTGCCATCTAACAGAGAACCATCGATGATCGGTTTGTTATCAGATACTGGACGACCAATTCTTTCTGACATTGAGCGAAGGTAACGACCCAATAATTCTCTTTCTCGAAAACGTATATTGGAAGTGACCATTCCAAACACCTTGTGATCCATGTTGATATGTTTGAGACCAATTGAATGTATATCCTCCAGCATTTCATCAGAAAGAAGAGTCTCCAATGGCCCATTTCTGATCAAGTCTCTAGTGACAATATATCGCAAACGCTCACGCTGATCTGTATTGACCCTGATTCTCATGTCAGACATTCCAAGAATGTCCCAGATTCTGCCCTGTCTAGTGACAGCTGGGGCGTCTTGATGCAGGAC
>JASMFB010000171.1 GCA_030751995.1 Candidatus Thalassarchaeaceae archaeon | reverse complement strand
CCGATCCAGAACCACAACATTACTACAGCACCGAAAATTAGCAGAATCCAACCAACGATTTTTCGAACCTTTTCTGGGATCATACCTAGAATCTTCTTGACTACTTCCCACTTCAGCCGACGCATCACGAATTGAAGGAATGTATTGGCCATTGCTTACCCATAGGCCACTAATACATTACAATTGCTTTGTTTTGAATAATCGATTCGGACCATTCGCAAGGTTCTATCCGAATACCCATTGAAACGGATTTGGATTTTCAAAGGGCTTTCAGTGCGTCCTTCGATTGGCTAGCGAGGCGGGAAGCCCACTGCGAGCCCATGCATTCAGCAATTGTGAGCGCGAGGGTGTTATGGAGACACCCTTTTCATTCATCCGATTCAGCTCAGGCAGGATACAGTTAATACACCAACCCTCCACTTTCGGGATATGGGGTCACCTAGCAGAAAAATGGGTGGTAGTGTGTCGGTTTCGACCCCTCCGGTGCAAGACTTCCCGTCATTGGTTCCACAG
>JASMFB010000170.1 GCA_030751995.1 Candidatus Thalassarchaeaceae archaeon | reverse complement strand
ATCCTTGTTATCACAAGACATGCGACCGTTTGTCTGAAATTGAAGGATATATGGTGACTGAGGAAAATAGTGGAGTCACCAATCTAGTGAATTCATGGGATATCGTGACTTGGTGGGCGGTATTCGCCTTCCTCCACATGGACCAGATGCCGGTTCCAAATGAGTTATGATTATTCATTGATTAGATACTTGACATCTTCAAGAACGAGTTCGGGCATCCAATCAATATCTGCCCACCATACTCGCTGCATCCCATTCTTATCGACAAGAACGGTGCCAGTGGAATGATCTACCGCATAATCCATTGGATGATGTCGTGCGCTCGTCCCGTTGCTGTTGTTCTCTACGATTTGTAATCCAACACCAAAATCTTCCCAGATATCCTCCAATATTCCAATCTCGGCTTCTGTATCATTAACGGTCAGATGCGGCCATGATAGATTCAGCCTTGTCATATATTCTGCAAATACGCTGGGTGAATCTCTCCAAGGGTCTACAGTGATTGACAGGATTG
>JASMFB010000016.1 GCA_030751995.1 Candidatus Thalassarchaeaceae archaeon | reverse complement strand
CCTCGTATTCACCGACGATTCACTAAACGAACGCTATTCGGAACTCGCGCCGACCGGACAGGTCGATCTCGTTGTCATCGGCTGCCCACAGGCCAGTGTCGGTGAAGTCCGAACCACCGCCGCAGCTGTGCGCAATCGAATGGAGTTGGGGCAGCGAATTCCGAATCAGCGACTCTGGGTGTTTACCAGTGGTCACAATCACCAACTACTGGACCAGGAAGGAACTCTCGATGTTCTTGAAGAAGCGGGCGCACTCATCCTGAAGGATACTTGTCCTGAAGTCACACCCTACAACCGAACACGATACAATCACCTTCTGACCAACTCCCTGAAGGCTGAGCATTATCTGACTAGTGGCCTCAATCGAATGCCCACCAGTGTGATGCGAATCGAAGACTGTGTCGCACATGCCTTTGACGCCTCACTTTCGGCAGGAGAACGTCCCGTGCTGCAAGGCAAATCAGCAAAACCACTCTCGACCAATAAGGTTCACCGAGCAGGAGAATGGTCCGGACAAGGGCGGAGTTTGCCCTCACAAACCGCTTGGACTGTGAATGGTAAAGCGCTGGTCACAGATGTCCCGATTACTTATCTCGGATACGTCAATCGAGATTCTGGAGTCATCGAAGAGCCGGGACATCCACTGGATGGGGTGTCGATCTCCGATACAGTCCTCATCTATCCAAAGGGAAGCGGTTCGACTGTGGCTCCATTCATCCTGATGGGCCTCATCTACACTGAGAAAGGACCCAGAGCGATTGTCAATCGAGATGTATGTCCATTGACACTACCTGCGGCTTCTCTTCTGAAGGTGCCTTATGCACACGGATTTGGTGAAGACCCCTGTTTGGAAATCAACACGGGAGATGAAATCGAGATGCGGCTCGAGAATGGTATCGTCACGCTGCAAGTCGTGAACCGCGCGGCAGCATCTCCTTGAGGGAGAACACGCTCACCCTCATCATGCGATGCATTGTCACGGGGGGAGCGGGCTTTCTTGGAAGTCACCTAACCGAACAACTCGTCGCGATGGGGCATTCAGTTGCCGTCATTGACGATATGTTTCGGGGCAGCCAGAAGAACCTCGAAGGGTGTAAGGGGATGGATGACTACCATCTTCTGATGAAGGATGCCGCAGTTCGTGACAGTTACGAGAAAGCAGCTGACAAACTCGGTGGTGTCGATTGTCTGTATCACTTGGCGGCCATCAATGGTACGCGCTGGTTCCATGAACGACCTGATTTCGTCGTTCAAGTCAATCTCGATACTCTACGTGTTGCCCTAGATTTCGCAATTACGCGCGGTTGTAGATTTGTGTTCACATCATCTCCAGAGGCGTTTGGTGAACAACCCGAGATGCCACTGACTAATTCTTCAGACAGTCTCTTCTCTTCTGCTTCTGAGCACGGCCGGCACTCATATGGAGCCAGCAAATACCTTGGAGAAATACTCGTTCAGCATGCAGTGAGTAACAGTAGTCTGGATGCGAGAATTGTTCGACCGTTCAACGCCTATGGTCCTCGTTTGCCAGGAAATGCGTATGGACAAGTGACGGGAATCTTCCTCGAACAATGTCGGCGAGGTGCCCCGATTACGATTCATGGCGATGGAACACAGACCCGCTCGTTCACTTGGGTTGAGGAAGCGGTCGAAGGTATTCGAATTGCGGGTGAATTGGAAGAGGGGTTGGATGGATCAAGATTGGCAGGTGCAGCATTCAATCTAGGCAATCCCGAAGAAGTTAGTATCACCGATCTTGCCAATCTATGCCTAGAAGTGACGGGGTCCGAATCAGTGATTCACTACCAAGAAGTGGGGCACCCAGGAGATTCACGGCGACGTGTTCCCGATATCACAGAATCACAGAAAGTCTTGGGTTGGTCACCGTTCCAGAGTTTGGAAGAAGGGTTGCGCTCTTGCTGGCGCTGGCTTCAGGCTGAACACCCGTAGGTGAGGTGGATGAGAAGAAAAATCCCCACTGGCCTAATCGGGATGGTTCATCTCAAGGCTCTGCCTGGTTCACCTGGATTTGCAGGTGACATTGATGCTGTAGAATCATCTGCACTCGCGGATACGGCAACGCTTCTGGCAGGGGGAGTCGATGCTATCTTGGTCGAGAACTTTGGTGATGTGCCCTTCCAAAAAACAGTGGATGGAGTGACCATTGCAGCGATGACTCGAATCATTCGTGCTATCGTTGAATTGAGCGATGTCCCCGTCGGGGTTAACGTACTACGCAATGATCCACATGCAGCCCTTTCGATTGCGACTGTAACTGGTGCAGAATTCATCCGAATAAATGTCCACATCGGAGCGATGGTGACTGACCAAGGCCTCATCGAGGGGCAGGCAGCAGAAACATTGCGCCTCAGAGATTCTCTCAATGCAGACGTAGCTATTCTAGCGGATGTGGGTGTGAAACACGCTACATCTTTCGATGAAAAGTGGTCTTTGGAACAAGAAGCGAAAGATGCATGGTACCGAGGACTTGCCGATGCGCTAATTGTCTCTGGAAAGGGGACGGGTGTACCTACAATGGCTGTCGATCTTGAACGAATCTGGCAAGCCGTTCCTGAAGCGCCTTTGATTGTAGGTTCTGGTGTGAATGTAAACACATTGGCCGAATATTCAATTGCCAAAGCATGGATTGTAGGTACTGCACTCAAGCGAGATGGATTGGTTCAAAATGAAGTGGAATTGACACGTGTTCGAGAAATGTGTCACGCATCTTCCGATGGAAATTCATCATGAGGCATTTTCCACTTGACTATTATTGCCGCCAGTAATGCGACACAGCCGGCGACTATGCAAGCACCAACCATGCCTTCAATGAACGATTCTCTGGCCGATCTAATCAGTTCGGCACCTTCGGGATTACCAAGTTCAAGCATTCTCTGACCGATGGTAATGGCGGCAGGGAAGGATTCCCGAATCACACCCGATTGCGCAGATGCCGATGCGGGAATGGTGATTGTCGATTGGTAAATCTCGTTGAGCACGCTACCTCCAATGGCAATACCAAGGGCGCCCCCGACCTCTCTACTCGCATCATTGGTCGCACTGCCCACACCGGCTTTGGAATGAGGGATGGCATCCATTACAGCGGTTGTTGAAGGAGCCATGGTTAGGCCCATGCCCACACCTAGGAAGAAGAAAGTCGCAGCGATTTGGAGATAACTGGTGTCAATGTCAACTTGTGTGAAGAGAAACAACCCAGTCGCCACTAGGCATAATCCCGTGGAGATTACGTTGGGTCGGCCAAACTTTGCCACCAAGCGATCACTGTTGGCCGCAGCTGGCATCAAACCAATGGGCAACGGGAAAAATCGTATGGCCGCTGAAAATGGAGAATGGCCACGAACGAGTTGGAAGTGCAGCATCTGCATGAACATGAACGAGAACATCACGAAGAATGCCATAGCGATGGCGATTAAACCGATTGAAAAGCGGGGATTTTTGAAAAAGTCCAGTGGTAGGAGTGGGAATTCCGTTCTCCTTTGCCATAAGATGAACATTATTCCAGAGGTGATTGTGAGGGCAAATGCACCCATCACTCCTGTATTTGTCCAACCAAGACTTGGTCCTTCGATGATTCCGTAGAGTAGAGAAGCAAGGGTGACAACAGAAAGTAGGGCCCCTATGGCATCGAGTGGACGTTCTTCGTTGTCTTTGGAACGGGGTACAATCACTGCGCCAGCGACTAGGGCGAGAAGAATGATTGGGACATTAATCAAGAACACCATTTCCCAATCGTAAGTTTCGACGGCCCAACCACCGACAAGAAGACCGATTGGGGCACCGACTCCGGCCATTGCCGCCCAAATCCCAATGGCCTTACCACGTTCTTCAGGAGGAAATACAACCAATACGACAGACAACGTAGATGGCATCACCAAAGCGGCACCCAAGCCCATCGTTGCACGAGCGATGATGACGTCAGTTGAGGAATCGGCGTAGAAGGCGGTCCACGCTGAGGCAGCGCCAACGATGATGAGTCCGATTTGGAGTGCGCCCTTTCGTCCGAATCGGTCGCCAAGTGCCCCCATGACCAAGAGGGTGCCTCCAAAAACCAGTGCGTACGCATCCATAATCCACTGTAGTTCTGAATTGTCGGCACTGAGATCGGTTGACAAATCAGGCAAGGCCACATTCAACGTCACATTGTTTAGCATCACGATGACTAAACTCAGACTCATAACACCTAGGATTGCCCAACGATTGGCGGGGTACTGGGCGTTGGAATCTTCCATGGACAGGGGCACTTGTTGCGGGTATATTATGTTGAAAGTGGCAGCAGTGATACCTTCGGATTAAAGCGACTCAAGATGGCTAAAGACCTGCGGCGCGAAACCGAGAACTGTCTCTTCCGCACCGTCAACGACTCTAGCATAACCACCCATGGGTCCTGCCAGGTCATACCCACCTGCCTTCCCTCTCCAGGAATCTGAGACAATCAAGGCCTCCAGCATTTCATCATCCAAATGGTCGAAGGAGACTGTGGCAGATTCAATCCAAGATTCTACGGCACTTCCGCGAATCAGTGCCGTTCCACTCCAAACACGATGATTTCGACCGCTGAGACGTAGTAACATCGTCAGAGCCTCTCTTCTATTCTGGGGCTTTCCAATCGGCTGTAGAGGGTCGTCTGGATCTTCGACCAATGTGTCGGCGACGATAATTACGGGTGCCGAACATTCTCTTTGGGCGGCTTCAATCTTGCCGAGTAAGGTGTGTTCTACCTGTTCTGATATTGGAATTCCATGCCTGTGCGGGCGCTCGCGCGCGCGTAGGGGGCGCTGAATCACCCTGTACCCCAATGCCTCAAGCATCGAGGCGCGACGCTGGGAACCAGAGGCAAGATGGACGGATTCCATGCCAATCGGAAGGGGGTGGCGTTTATCTTCTTGAAGTGAATCGCTCGTTCTGGTGGCCCAATGAGCGACGCGACTGAGAGAATCCCGACATACATCACGGGATTGGATGAGCAAATGCAAGGAGGCATTCCAAAGGGGCATCTATGCCTACTAGCGGGTTCATCCGGTTCAATGAAATCCAGTCTCGGCTTTGCGATGCTCTACAACGCCGTTCTAGAGGGGCGCACATCTGGAATATACGTCACATTAGAACAATCCAAAGAGTCGTTGGCAGGACATATGGCGAACATGGGCATGAATGTTGATGACCCACGGGTTCGCAGCAATATCGCCATCATCGATCTCGCTGATTTGCGTGTGCAGTTACACGAAGCTGGTACGGCAGATCAAGTTAATTGGATGAGTCAACTCATCAAGCAACTGACCAACTATCGTGAGAGTATTGGGTTTGAGGTGTTGGTTTTTGATTCATTAGGAGCGTTCTTCACACTGACACAGATGGAGAACCCGCGCGATGAGACTTTCCGATTCTTCGAGGCGTGTCGTCGACTCGGATTGACGACATTCATCATCTGCGAAATGATGGGTGAAATGAAGAATCAATTCGGTGAATTCGGAATTGAAGATTATCTTTCAGATGGAGTTCTACACCTGACCATGGAGCGAGTGGGTGACCAAATCAATCGAAAGATTGCTGTCGTCAAGATGCGGCATACAAACCACACGTTGGGATACCACCCTCTGCAATGGGACAGTACTGCAGGAAAGTTCACTGTTCGTTGAACTCACTCCACGGTGACCGATTTCGCCAGATTTCGGGGGCGATCTACGTCACACTCGAGTGCTAGAGCCGTATGGTATGCGATGAGTTGTAATGGCAGTACAGTCAACATGGGTGTGAACCTTGAATCGGTAGAAGGAACAGGAATGGAAATGTCCCCTTCTTCTGCAATTGAGTCCCCCGCTTCGTGGATAAGAATAATCTTGGCGCCCCGGGCTCGACATTCGTGTATGCTTGAAATCGTCTTGTCCCTATGAGAATCATTTGGAGCAATGACCACTACTGGGCTGCCTTCTTCAAGCAGGGCAATGGGGCCATGTTTCATTTCGCCAGCCGGATAACCAAGACATGGGATATATGCGACTTCCATGAGTTTCAATGCTCCTTCTCTGGCAACCGGAGCCGATGCTCCACGGCCAAGGAAGAGAACACTCTTCGCCTTTGACACCAAAGCAACAGCCTCAGCAATGGGGCCCGGATCGGAGAGATATTCCTCAATTTTGTTTGGAACTGCATTCAGGGACTTAATCAGGTTCCTGCCCTGAGCTCTAGACAATGTTCTCGCTCTACCAATCTGAATTGCGAACAGAGACAATGCAGCAACCATGTTAGTGAATGCTTTGGTCGATGCGACGGCCTGCTCTGGCCCGGAGTGAATGTATGCACCGCTCCCACATAGACGAGCAATTGATGACCCCACGACGTTGATGACTCCGCGAACCCGGCCCCCTTTGAGTTGGATCTCCTTCACGGCAGCAAGCGTGTCGGCAGTCTCGCCACTTTGACTCACTGCGAAGTATAGGGCATTGGAATCGATCACCGGGTCATTGTGGCGAAATTCACTCGCCACATGAGCCAGTGCCGGCACTCGCGCTAGAGCCTCGATGGTCAATCGTCCCACTTGACAAGCGTGCAGTGCGGTCCCACAACCGATGAGGCGGACGTGAGATATTCGTTGTAATTCACGTGGTGAAAGTCCCAAGCCACCCAGTTTCCCAGTCCCCTCTGAAACTAGAGTACGCCCTGTGATACACTGACGGAGTGCTTCGGGTTGTTCGTGGATTTCCTTAAGCATGAAATGTGGAAAATCGCCTAGTTCTGCTTCGGCCCAGGTCTCTTCAATCGTCGTGACAGTGGATTCTACAGCACTCCCGTCCATGCGAGATGTACGAACATCTCCGGCAGTGAGTTCTGCCAAATCACCGTCTTCAAGGAATATGACACGTTGAGTGTGCGGAGTCAGTGCATGTGGGTCGCTTGCAATGTACGATTCGCCTTCACCAATCCCGATGACAAGTGGAGAACCATTACGAGCGCAAATGATGGCCTCATGATCCACAAATAGCACACAGAGGCCCCAAGTTCCACGGACACGACGTAGGGCCTTTCGTACTGCAGTCAATGGAGCTGAACCAGCCTCCAAGTATCGATGAATGAGATGTACCAGGACTTCTGAGTCTGTCTCCGAGGAGAACTTGACGCCTTCAGATTGGAGATGCTTGCGTATTCGGCTAGCATTCTCAATAATGCCATTGTGAATGATGGCCACCTTTCCATCCTTAGATGCATGCGGATGAGCGTTGGCATCTGTGACTCCGCCATGTGTGGCCCAGCGAGTGTGAGCGATTCCACAATTGCCTTCGATTTTTTTTGGTAGTATGGATTCTAGGTCTGCGACCTTGCCAATTCGCTTGTGGATTGAAATATCGCCATTTTTTACAGCAATGCCAGTTGAATCGTAACCTCGGTACTCGAGTCTCCTAAGTCCATCAACAAGAATGGGGGTTGCATTTTGCATTCCGATATATCCAATAATACCACACATTTTCAGCACCTCAGAGTTTGACTGTTTCATTACAGAATGGGCATTTCACTCGCCTAGCCTTGTTAGCTCGTGCAGTGAATATGGATTCGCAGGCCCCACAGGTCACTGGAATCTCGGGAGCCGGTAGATCCGGGAGAGGTGGGAGTTCGCCGGGTGCGGGCAGTGGAGGTAATTCACCGGGTGCAGGTAGAGGGGGTAGTTCACCGGGTGCAGGTAGAGGGGGGAGTTCGCCGGGTGCGGGAAGCGGGGGTAGTTCTCCCGGCCCAGGTAAAGGAGGTAGTCCGGATTCGGAGATTGCCTTGTGCATTTCCTCTAGGGTATGCTTCATTTCGGCCTCAGCTGCACGACGTTCGCGTCGTGAAGCACGTGCAGAGCGTTGTGAGGATTCATCTTCCTCTACTTCATCCTCAACGATGACGGCACTGACAGGAGGGGGTTCAGTGTTTGCATCGGGTGGTTCCACTGGTTCGTCTTCATCCTCGTCAATAGAAACGATGGGGGTGACTTCGATATCATCGCCTGAATCATCAAAGTCCAGATCGACCCAATTCTCGTTGACAAACTCAACTTCTCCCGATTCTGCTCTTCGGCGTCTACGATTAGCGGTGACCACTAGTGTGACGAACAATGAAAGGGAACAGAACGTAATCAGTACCGTATTCATCAACGCTTGGAAGGTGGATTCATCAAGATTCAACGACAGTCTAATCTTATCCAAAATTCCGTGATTGGGGGTTTCGGCGGTTGGATCTTCGACCATCTTTCGCACACGAAGGCCATTGCTGGTTGCATAGGTGAAGTGTAGTTCGCCTGAATCATCAGTTCTCCACGCAGTAAGCAGAACGCCGCTGCTAATCATATCTGAAAGCCACATATCTTGGCTGAGTCCATCCTCATCGGAGAGTAGGCCATAGTGAAGCTTCGGGCCGGTTGGAGAAATTGCATCATAGAGAATCTGAATACCGCGTTCTGTTTCGACGAGTACAATGTTGGCCAAGCCACGAGCTGATGTTCGAGATTCGATACCTTCGAGCCACGAAGGGGGGGAGATTCTGGTGACTAATTCAGCATCGGCTTCGGTGCCCTCTCGCCAAGCTGTGAAGATGACTTCGTGGCCATCACTATTCTCAATCAGCAACATTCGCCCTGAGATTGCATTGTCTCCAGCAGCAATTGAAAACGCCCAATTCTGTTCATCGATGTTTCCATGTGCGTAGAACATTCCAAGACGTTCCTCTCCTGTTGAATCATCGCGAAGATTCTGATGCAGAATGTGGATGTCCTTCTTGCCAATCTCCACTTCGATTGGTGGGGCAGAACGAGGGTACATTTCAATGTCAAGAATGGCGTTTCGATGTAAAACCCAATCATCTGCGGATAATGGGGAATCGGTCTCTAGAAGGAAGATTGTGGTGATATCCTGGTATGTTCCACTGGTGACCAAATCTCGGTGATACCCCGCGAGTACCACGGTGTCATCTCGTTGATCAAGTCCCAACCCCCAATACGTCCCCTCTGCAGAAAGAAGACCTGGCATCACATCTTGACGAGGGGTCATCTGACATGTGCGATCGATGGTAGTATACGATACAGTTGAACGAATAAATGTATTTTCATCGAGATAAGAACGAGTCCATGCAGCGGTGACGATGCCTTGGTAACTGTTGACGGTCAGGTCTCCGACCCACTCGGTTTCTAACACCAAACATGTGTATAACGATTGATCGGAAGCCATACGATGAACGAATAATTCTGTTCCTTTCGATGTGAACAGAAGTGAATCCTCGCCTAGGCCGGCTGATGCTTCGATATGATGAGTGGATTGGAGGGCTGGTGTACGTGCACCAGACAATGTCACTAGATCTTGGACAACCACGAATTCTGCAATATTGTTGTCAGAGACGAGATCGGTTAGTGTGATGATTGTCGCTCTATATGAGACGCCGCGTGACTCTGAGACATTGCCTGAGAATGTGAAACTGGCACTGGTCTGGCCAATGATAGTTGATGCGTTGATGACATCCACCAATTCATATCCAAATTCATTCATCATGCTCAATTCAATTGAAACCTCATCGGAATCTCGAGCCCCAAGATTGTCCACTCGAATGGAGATTGTGTATGGTTCATTCGGCCTTGGCACGGAGGGAGATGTGGTCACGGCCCCAGACCTGATGGCAAGGTCAACGCCATCGGGACGAGATAAAACAGGGAAGGTGATGGTGGCCGAATTGTCCGAACGGTCGGGTTCATCAATCGCTTGACCGGGATCGATGATTACCTCTAGTTCCTGATTGCCGCTGGCCATCGGGTTCCAGTATAAGATGACCTCAATCACTTGACCGGGTTCAATTAACGGGATGGTCGCTTCACTGCGCTTGGTTCCAAATTCACGAAGGTGGATAACGACTTCTTCGGCATCGGCGTCCCCATTGTTCCGAACATCGGCTCGAACTTCGAGGAATGTATTCACGTAGGCCCCCTCAACAGGAACGCCATACTCTTCAACTGAGATGGACCCATAAATCGAGAGGTCGGGTGCAGGTGGGAAATTGTCGACCTCGACGGTGCGGCGCAACTCATCACTGATGACGCCTGACTGGTCACGGCCTTGGACAGCGATGCGGTGGAAGCCATCTTCCAATTGGGTTGTATCCCAATTCACCGACCAATCGGCTGTTGTGTACTCCTGACTAGTGGATACAGAAATTTCGTTCCATTCGCCACGACCAATGCGCCATTCAACCGAGATTGGGTCCGGAGTCAGGAATGTTCCCGAGATAGTCGTGGTTCCGCTCACAGGTTCCTGTCCACTCGGATTGCCAATGGAGATACTCTGACTCCCTAGCATCAGTTCGAGTACTTCTGTATCCGACCAAGCATTGGTGCTATCACGAGCCTTGACTTCGATTGTGAGTTCTTCACCATCGACCCAATCTTGGGCATAGAAATTGTGTGACCAATTTACCGTTCCAACCGCTTGGGTCCAATCAAACGCATCCCGCTTCTCTCGCGGCGAACCAGTTTCCTGATACCAGTACCAACCGTGAACAAGAACTTCTTCAATATCGGCGCCAACTGTATCTGATTCTGCAATTCCTCGAACTCGATAGGTTTCCCCTTCAATCAGCCAGTCACCTTCCAGCGGGCTCTCGATATCAACCCAATCACCCGAACCTGAAGGAGGGGGTTCAGTCGTGTTGTTGCTACTGCCACCGCCGCCTCCACCGGAACCGGTTAAATTCTGTAACAGTCTTGCACCATCGACGATACCAAAGCCATACTTTTCATTCCAATTCTCATCGATATCAGTATCATATGCACCATCTCGAAGTTCTGAATTTTCACTGAGTAATTCACGAACATCATCGAGATCCAAATCATCATCAATGCCCAGCATGATAGCGATTAATCCACTGACGTGAGGGGTGGCCATACTCGTTCCGTCTTGCGAAATGTAACTATTGTCGGCCATCGGCCGAGGTTGGTTGGGTAATTGCAAGGAACCGGCTTCGTGTCTAGCCGCATTGATACCAGAACCTGGAGCGACCACATCGGGTTTGAGTTCGTCTCGGTCATCATCATCACCATCATCCTCACGAGGACCCCAATTAGAATAGGAGGCAATTTCATCGTTCTCACGATCATGTGTGTCTTTTTCGTCGATGGCTCCGATGGCAATGGAAGAATCGGCACTCGCGGGACTGGGGACACGTCGCATCCCATCATTGCCCATCGCAATAACGCAAATGAGTCCGGCATCTGACGCCTGATTCACGAGGGATGATTCCGCAGATGATCCATTGTCACCAGGGTCGTCCGAATTTGGATTAGTCACGCTGCCATAAGACATGGAGAGGACGTCGATGCCATTGCTCGACTGATTGTTTCCCCAGTCAGTGTCGACATTGTTGATGGCCCATTGCAAACCTCTGAGTGTATTCTGTGCATTCGTTCCACCGGCATCGGTCAGAACCTTCACATCGACGAGATAGGCTCCGGGAGCAACTCCAACGTAAACCCGATCACTGCTACCCGTTCCAATGCTAGTGCTGGCAACGTGTGTGCCGTGGCCGTTTGAATCATCTGGGTCATCGGTACCGCTGGTATTGGAGAAAGTTGAGGTGGCATCGTATCCAGCAACCCACTTCTGGTCGACGTAACTGCCCGCATCGATATCAGGATCATCATTGACGTCATCAAAATCATTCAGAGCGCGATGTTCGTTGTCAACACCCGTATCGAGGATTGCAACTACTACATCGTCGCCACGATAACCGAGGGCTTGCATGGTATCCTGATATACATCGGAATCTCGAACCTTCATCGCTGGAACCGAATTGTCTAGGAATGGAATCATCACATTCTGTTGTTCTACAGTCACGACCCCATCCAAACGCCAAATCGGCAGAAGGGCTGGCAACGGAACGTGATCAAGGGAAATGGTGTGAATCGATTCAAGGATGTCGAACCACGCACCTTCTTCCACCCATCCATTTTCAAGCAGCGTTGATTTCAGAGCTTCGACATCATCAGCATCAGGATGTTCAGCGTAGTCGATGTGTATGGCGACTGTTGAACGCCCATCTGGGCCTTCGATAGCAGTGGTACTGACCGATTCATATTCACCATCCAAAATCCGTTGGAGGCGATCATCCATACCGTTGTGATCTCGGTCAGGGGAATATGCAAGCCAAGGACCGTGCCCCCGATTGGGGGTTGGGCAGGATTCACCATTTTCACAAATCAATGGAGGTAGATTCAGAACGATGATTGTGGGCTCTTCGGGGATTTCAACCTCATTTGAGGAATCACCTATGGCCAAAGGTGAGAGCGAGGTGAAGAGCAGTAACAAGACTGCAAAGATGGGGGCCTTGTGGGTGAATCGACTCGAAGGCATAGGCATCCCAGAGGGATGCCACCGTCCGGCGTCCTATAACACCAACCTCATCAGGACCATAGGTCCTGTGGGCCAATTAAGTCACGGCCATTTGAGATGTTCCGAGTCTAGGCTGCATTGTAGTAAGGTAATCCCCTCAACTTCCACTGCATCTAACTCACCATTGCAAATGGGGCACTGCGCTTGTTCTGCGAGTTGCTCTAGCCATGCTTGTCGAGTCTCGAGTTCATCGCCTTCTTCACGCAATCTCTGCAGGGTCCTCAGTGCTGTACCCGTCAATTTTCCGTCCCATGGATCGGTTGACAAATCCCCCATTCGAGTTATGATTGCCTGGTGTTGTGCATCTTGACCTCCCTTTGAAGAGGGGCCGCTATCCACTGTTCCAATTGGTACCAATCCGCCTTTTGCAATCGGCTTTGCCAGTACATAACAGGCGATGAAACCTGTGATGTGAGCAAGATGAGCGACGTTCGATGTAGCGGTTGGATATTGCAGAACTTCAAGACCAAATTTGAACAAAGCAATCCAAGCGACTGGCCATCTCCGAATCAAAATCAAGGGGAATTCAATCTCATCGCGTGGCCAACATGCAAGATAACAGCCGAGTAGGCCAAATGCAGCACCGGAAGCACCCAAACAAAATGTTGTGCTCCCCCAATTGGCTAGAGTCCATCCGATATTCCCCCCCAGTACACCAATCAGATAGATAGCCAGAAATCTGCCTCTTCCCAAACGCTGTTCAAGAGGAACGCCGACAAGAATGATGACAAGGGCATTTCCCAATACGTGAATCGTACTCGCATGTAGCCAAGCAGCCGTAATGTAACGATGCATTTCGTTGGATTCGAGTGCCCATGCTGGGAGGAGAGCTCCGAGTGCCCGCATTAGATCAAAATCAAGATGCCAGACCAGAATGGATTGAACCAACCATGCGAGGATGAGTGATGCTCCGATTCCAAGGGCCATCGGGGTTCGCTTAATCCAAGCATGAACCAGTGGTGAAAGGGCAGCAACAAGCCAAATGAATGCATAAATCCACAGGGTTGTCGTCATAAGTGACCATTCCAGCCCCATGCATTGACTCAGCCAGTTCAGATGCTTGACCTCTTCGCCGCAGGGCTCAAGCCACGTGTGCGATTGGAGAATGTGTGGCCCTACTTCAGGTCGAAGCGTTGACGGTGCGTAGAGGCACCCGAACTGTTATTGAAAATTTCAATATGAAAATTGATTTTGGCAATTGCATTATTCTAACTGGAGATAACGGTTCAGGGAAATCAACGCTCATTGAAGCAATCGCTGGAATTCTACCCATTCAATCGGGAAAGGTGACGTTGGTCCGACCATTCGGACTCACATTACAATCTGGAGGCTTCAATGGGGATGAATTGGTCAGTGAACGCGTCAATCATGCCGCGAAGGCATCAGGAGTTACAGGAAATACAAGTGGTCTCCTGAAGCATTGGAATCTGAATCATCGCAGTCAAGACAGAATTGGACATCTCTCTGGAGGGATGTCCCGACGATTGGCGGTCTTGCAAGGATTGATGCCTAGTTATGGAGAAGAACCCCGAATCTGCCTTTTGGATGAGCCCTCAGAAGGATTGGATGAAGAATCAGTGAACACCTTACTGAGGGACATCTCGACCCTTCGCGCTAGGGGGCACGCCTTCCTTATCGCCACGCACGATTCCCGATTGAGGGAATGCGCAACAACACTACTAGAGATGAATGGGAGTTCAACCGATGTTGAACCCACTCAAGAGGCAAGAGATAGTCCACAACTTTCCACGACCGATGCAGGAACCTCTGTTTCTCGCTGGTCATCGATCTTGGATCGCCGAACGATGTGGCCATTGCTTTCGCGGGGCTTGCCCCTGATTGCATCGATGTTAGTGCTCTTCGCACTGCTTGGTAATGAGATTGGGGCACTGGTTCTTGTTCCAACATTTCTAACCGCAATCCCCGCTCTTTCCTCATTGCACCATGCAAAGGAGGCTCGTGCAGGTGACTGGTGGCTTGCGATGGGTGGGCGATTATTCACAATCGACCCGTTATCGATTCTGCTGATTTTATTCTCACCATTGCTGACCGCGTCAATCTTCGGAATCGAACATGAGGTAGTGGTGTGGGTGGCCATCGGTGTGCCGTTCATAGGCATCTATCTCGCTAGTGGTGCGATTCATGAACTTGCAATGAAAATGCCAAGGGCTGAATCGCAGTTTATTCCCCTCCTGTCGCTGATTCTCATCTGGCCCTTACTAATCGCAAATGATGCGATTTCTAACTGCTCGACAGATGGAATTTGTTCAGAACCTTGGTCCTCTATTTTGATTGCAACCTGCATCCCCCTCATTATCTGGTTCGCGCTGCCCATACTACATCCACGAACAGGGTCAAATTGATGGACAGGAGATGATGGACAGTGAGTATGAGGGGCGTTTGGCTGATGCTTGCGGGCCTAGCGATTGCCGGCTTGGCCATGGTTCTCGGATTTGTCGTCGCCCCAGGTGCCAAAGGATTCGAGGGGGATTCCTACCGAATCATCTTCTGGCATGTCCCTGCCGCATGGACTTCTTTTCTGACATTCGGCATGTTATTCATCGGCAGTCTTGCCTGGTTCTGGAAGCGAGCGGAATGGGGCTGGACACTGGCAGGAGTCGCGGCTGAATTGAGTCTACTCTTCGGGCTCTGTGTGGTCACATCCGGTCCTATCTGGGGGGCAGCCGAATGGGGAGTTCCATGGGATTGGACGGATGCTAGATTGAACACCTATGGCGTCCTCTCTGCAATCGCTCTCTTTCTGGTATTATCTCGTCGCAGTCAGCCCGATACACCCGAATTCAGAGATGTGTTCTCAGGTATCGGATTGTTCGGGTTTCTCCTCGTCCCCATCACTTACATGGCGACACGTTGGTGGCAAGAGAGACACCCTGGTCCAGTCATTGGAGGAGGGGAAGAAAGTGGAGTGGATTCAGTTATTCTGCAGATATGGCTTCTGGCGTTCCTCGGGATGACCATTCTGATGATTGGACAAGCGATGGTTAGTTGGGAAGTGCAGAAATGCGAGCGCCGTCTCGCCGAACTACAGCAACGGATGGATTGAGATGAGTGATGTTGCATATCTGGCCGCTGCTTACGCCGTGATGATCGGCCTCATAGGGTGGTTCACATGGCAACTACTAGACCGACTGAAGGATGTTCAGGCGAGAATCGAAGCTGTAGAAGCGTCGATTTCGAATCCGAAGGATTCGGAAGATTAGAGCCGGCGCCTTCAAAACCGTTCGGCCTGCCGAACCATCATGGCAATGTTTGGATATGACACCTACAAACTCCTCCATTTGGCGGGAGCGTTTGCAGTGACTATGGCGTATGGCGGACTTGGTATGTGGGCCATGAATGAGAAAGATGACAGTGAAAACCGCTTCCGAAAAGTGGGAATGATGTCTCATGGAATTGGACTAATGGCAATTATCCTTGGTGGCTTTGGCATGTTATCGAATATGTACTCCGACAGTCCATTCAGCCAAGGGTGGGTCCATATGAAACTTGGAATTTGGATTTTGCTTGGTGGAGGATTGACATTGCTAAAGAAAAAACCAGAACATGCAAAAGAAATACTCGCTGCAGCATTTGTCCTCATTTTCATAGCAGCATCAATTGGTGCAAATCATTTCAAATGGTTTGGAGCATGAAATATGGTGTGTGATATGAATGTCCCTTGGTGAAGCGTTTTGCGTTGCCTGCGGGGCAGGACCACCCCATTCTAGCGAGCGTCTTTGTGAGGCTTGTTTTCGCAATAGGAATTGCATTTCAGAGTGCGATGAAACCAGTCAGGCATACCGTTGCCCCAAATGTGGAATGAATTTTGAAAGTGGTCGTTGGGCATTCCTTGAATCGGAAGAGTTGCTACAGCGTCGATTAGATGATTCGTTGCGTATTCACGAACGGGCAGAAGCTGTTGGTATCGCAACCCATGCCGAAACAATCGATGAACGCAATGTGAGAATTCATGTTCAGGTAGATGGTCAAATTGATGCCTTCGACTTCGATGAACAACACGAGGTCATCGTTCGAACTTCAAACATGATCTGCAAGACTTGTACTCGAAAAGACGGGAACTACTACGAAGCAACCTTGCAAATTCGAAGTGCAGGTAGGAAGTTGGAAGAGTCTGAACTCAACGAACTTCGTGGTTCATTGGATACACTGCTCGCTACAATGGAATCGGACCCGATGTTTTTCATTACCAAAGAAGGCCCAGTTGTTGGCGGTTGGGACGTCACAATGGGAAGTAAATCTCTTGCTCGATCTTGGGCGCGCCACATGATTCAGCGTTGGGGTGGACAATCCAAAGAAACGCATACTGTGGTGGGTCAAAAAGATGGAGTGGAGGTGACACGACTTACTGTCTTGTATCGTCGCCCAGGGTACAGTTTGGGAGATGTATTGCGTTGGCGAAATAGACTTTGGATGGTGAGCGCTTGGCAAAAGGATGGACCGATTCTCTTGGCCCATGATCGTCAAGAGAAAACGGGTGCTTCGTGGCGAGATTTAGAGAAAGCCATCGTCATGTCACGATACGTTGAACAGATCGAAGTGGATGTATTGAATCGGGATGCTTCGGCTGCTGAATTCATGGATCCACGTGATTATCGGATGCAGACCATTCGATTGCCTTACGACGATGACGGAGAGCAGCCTCGATTGAGGCTAGGTTGGATTACAGATGAGTGGGTGGCAGTGCCGAGAGTGCGAAATCCCGATGAAGGGCATGCACCTAGGGGGGAATAATGGTGACACTGCGTGAATTGGCAAACAGCCTCGATGCGAGCGATATGCTTGGCCATATTCGCAACTTCCCATCCGACTTGGCTGCCGCTTGGGGAAAATCAGAATCTTGGGACTTGGTATCTATCGAGTCACAGACATTTGCCGGAGTAATCTGCCTCGGAATGGGCGGTTCTGCTTCAGGTGGAGATTTCCTTTCTTGTCTTTCGGACGCCGACGGTTGTCTTCCTTTCGTCACCCATCGTGGTTACGGCCTTCCCACATGGGTTTCTGAGAATTGGTTGGTACTAGCCACTTCATATTCAGGCAATACCGAAGAAACACTAGACGCTGTTGAGGCGGCAATTGGATTGGGGTGCACAGTTGTGGGCCTTTCATCCGGAGGTGCGTTGCAATCACTTGTTCAGAATTCCAATCAAATCTGGATTGATTTGCCAGGTGGCCAACCCCCTCGTTCGGCCTTTGGTCACATCTTTGGCTCCCAAGTTGCTCTAGCATGGAGATTAGGAATCCTTAGTGCACCTGATAATCTCGACGAGATGTTAGCACGCCTTTCTGAAGCGGTCGATGCATGTGATTTCATTGATGATGAGGAAGAAGATGTCGTCGTTGAAATGGCACAATCGATTCTCGGTCACGAGGTCAGCGTTTTGGCCACACAATCTCTGGCACCTGCAGCTTATCGTGCCGCTTGTCAATTGAATGAGAATGGGGGCGTCTTTGCCCGTTCACAGATTATCCCTGAAATGAATCACAATGAGGTTGTGGCTTGGGGGGAAGTCAATGCAGCAGACAATCAAAGTCTACTCATCTTCTCTTGGGACGGTATTCATGAACGCAACGATTTGCGACTTGACTGGTTCTTGGACAATGTCGAGGTAGAGCCCACGTGGGGCTTGTTGTGCGAAGGGGAGTCACATCTGGAAGCGTTACTTTATGCCGCTATTCTGATGGATTGGTTGTCCTGTGCTGTCGCCCTCCTTCGTGGAAAGGATCCCACTGCAATCGGCCCAATCGTGGGGCTCAAGGACTACTTGTCTCAGTAGAGTGGGCCGAGGACTAGGCGAGGGTCTGGGAAATCGAGTAATGCTTGATCTCGTTCGGCCATAGTCACAACGCCAGGTAAATCATGAGTTGTGGGTTCTCTAATGGACAACTGAAAATGTAGGTGTGGCGGCCAACCACCATTCTCATCTTCGGCACCAAACCAAGCGATGATTTCGCCGCCTGAAACGGGCTTCCCCGGTGGGCAATTTTCTGTAGATGCGGCATCCAGATGGCCGTACAAAACCCACAGATTTTGGCCCTGGATGAAATGATGGATGATGACCGTATGGCCATAATCTCCGTCGGCCGGATTGTATCCTGAATATGCGACCACTCCATCGGCAATAGATTTCACAGGTGTTCCGATTGGCCCCCCTATATCTAGGCCGACATGGACACATCGATTTTCGCTGAATAATTCAGTATCGTACATACCGGGGCGAACCTCATTGTATCGACCAATATCAAATTCGTATTTTGATGGCGAATCGTCGCCTGTAGTGAAGTCCCGAACCTCATACTCATCGGGTAAATCTACGGTCGGATGCCAATGCTCTTTGGCAAAATCGATGCCGGCCATGCAATGTCGAACAAACGCCCCTTCAACACTTCTTCGGAAGCACCGACTTCAAGTGATGAATACTGGCGTCGCCTCTAAGGAGGCGACGTTTTGGAGGCCGGTCTGTTCAGTATTCTTCTCGGATCGACCCTACTAATCGGGCTTGGATTGATTCCGGGGCTCGCCTTGATTCGAATCCTCGACCCGGGTGCTGATCGATTGCGTCAAGTAATGTTGGTTCCAGCAGCCAGCCTCCTAATCCTCTACGGTTTGGCTGGTTGGCTGGTCGTGCTAAGGGGGGAACATTCTGTCGGATATTTGGTCCTCGCCATTCTCATTGTCAATGGCCTCTCGGCAACACTGGGCTGGCAGCGTCATAGTGTCAGAGTCCGACGATTATCAGCTTGGGAACGCCTTGAGGAGATTGAAGCGGCTGCTGAGGCTGAAGCAGGAACTGTCGAGTTGGAAGAAGATGTTGTTGCTGAGAGAAAACATGCTGCACTAATCGAGACAGGTAGGCCCGATTGGTTGCCTTGGGCTCTTGGAATCTCAGCAGTCATCTGTCTAACTCCATTGTTGATTCTAGACCGGCCGATGGGTGTGGATTGGCTTGGCTTCGCTACACTCGCTCACCGCTTGGCGGAGACAGGTTCACTGATGCTGCCCGAACCCAATGTCGGTCGGTGGACCTATCCACCTGGATTTCCAGCGTTGGCAGCCTTCCTAGAGCAAGCCACGGGGCTTTCTCCCAGCGATTGTGTCCATTTGTTGGGCCAACTCACATTGTTCGCCATTTTGTGGGGTGTGGCCGGGGCTGCCGATCGTTGGGGGGCTTCAGCCACCACGTTACTGGCGCTTTGCCTTGCACCAGCCCTCTTCGCCAAAGCATTCGATAGTGGATATCCGACTGTCGCAAGCCAATTGGGTCTCGTCCTAGGATTGTTGGTTCTGGTTAAACCACCCCGGGAACGAAGTAAACGAATGGATGTCCTCTTTGCCTTTGGTGTTGCATTTGTTGGCGTCATTCACCCCACTGGTTCTCTCTATCTTGGGACCCTGTTGCTCGCTTGGTTGGGAGCACACCGCTGGTCTGCGCAACGGGAGAGTACTCATTCTGGACGTCTGGCAATCATATCTGCAATTGTTGTAGGAAGTGCCACAATTACGGTGATGGGAGTCTTCGCACCTCGAATGTTAGACACCCCAGTCTGGGCCGAATATGGATGGCAAGGTGGTTTGCCTCTACTCGTCTTCAACGGACCCATATTGCTAGCTCTCGCCGGTTGGGCATTGTGGAGATTCAGGGCCTCGTTCGAAGTTTGGCTCCTAGGGCTCTGGATTGCGATGCAATGGATGCTGACATGGGTACATCTTCTCGACGGATTCGTTGGAATTTCCGTGTTGACATTGATCTCGTATATGCTCTACTCTATGGCATTACATGGATTTCACATTCCGTTCGCTGTCCTAGCTGGAATCATCTTGGCCAAAGTACCGCGTCTGACACCCCGAATGAGAGAGAGGCGGATGGATGAAGCAGAGGACGAGGTTTCCGATGGGGGCGAAATGAGTTATGTTGAATTGGAAGTTCCAGATGCTGTAAAAAGGCGGCCGATTCAATCATTGATGGCCATCTCTCTAGCCTTCATTCTTCTATCCCACATAGTGATGATAGAGATTGCTTCGCATTCAGAAGTCGAGGCACAGACTGAGGGTGATCGGATGCTACGTGACGCGATTGCGAATCTTCCTGAGGGCTCGGTCCTTTACACTGAAACGGCTCACTGGGGCATTCTCTACGACGTCGATACCAATCTAGGACTGACCAGTTTCCCAAGTCTGGGGCTACTCACGGTGGATGAGCGAATTCAGTGGGATGCTGAACGTGCGATTCTATCCGATGATGTCACTGGAATCAATAATCTTGGAATTACACATGCCGCAACATCTCCACGGGGACAGATGGGTCACTTCCTCGCCGAAAGTGAATATTGGGCGATATTAGCCGAGCAGAAAGGTAGCCGATTGTGGAAATTTGAGTCTATGCCGACTGAAGCATCGGTCAAGACCAGTGTCACGATTTTTCCCACACAGGAACATTGTCTAGAGGCCTGTGAATGGCGGCCAGATGCTTGGGCTCATGCGGATTCATCACATCTCGGTATTCGCCCAGATCATACCGCTGTGCTTACAGGAGGTGGATTGGATTTCGCAACCATTGAACTCCCACGTCAACATCGTGATGCGGATCTCATGATTGGATTGCAGATTACTGCACCGGGGGAAATCGATGTCGAACTCATCGTCTGTGATCTTGGGACACAGAACTGTAGTGCTACGGCAAGGATTGTCGAACGAGGCGTGAGTACCTTGACGGTTCTGCATCACAGTGATTTCATGGGAGAGATTGAAGTCCACATCTCGGCCACCGTTGAAGCAGACAGTTGGTTGGACCCAGCAGGACTCTCCGGGAGAAGTGACCGAATCATCGACACGAACGGACTCTGGGTGCATTGGATTGAGGTGAGAAATCTATGAGTCGGGGCCTCACAATTCTATTGCCCACCTACAACGAAGCTGATGCGTTGCCAAAGGTAGTCAAAGCACTCCCGCTTGATGCTCTCAAGGAAGCAGGATGGGTGCCGCGGATTGTCGTCGCGGATGGGCGCAGTACCGACGGTACACAGGAACGGGCCGCGGAACTCGGCTTGGAACTGATTGTCCAGGGTCCTGCCGCGGGCAAAGGCTTCGGTATGCGTGAAGGATTTGCGCGCTTTCTCGCACATGATGACGATGTGTTGGTAATGCTGGATGCGGATGGG
>JASMFB010000169.1 GCA_030751995.1 Candidatus Thalassarchaeaceae archaeon | reverse complement strand
TAAACACAAGGTCAATCAATTTTATACGGCGCCTACGGCTCTTCGAGCGCTAATGAAGGAAGGAAATGACTGGGTGACATCCAGAGATCTTTCTTCACTGAGATTACTGGGTACAGTGGGAGAACCCATCAAAGAACCGGAATGGACCTGGTACCATGAGATTGTTGGAAAAGGAAAATGTCCGATCGTTGATACCTGGTGGCAGACAGAAACGGGTGGAATATTAATCACACCCCTGCCTGGGGCAACACCTACAAAGCCGGGATCGGCCACATTTCCATTCTTTGGGGTTGAACCTGTACTGATGTCGGAAGATGGACAGGAAATTAAAGGGAATGATGTTTCAGGATTACTGGCGATCAAATCATCCTGGCCGGGTCAAATGCGTACTATCTATGGTGACCATGATCGATTTCTTGACGTTTATTTTTCACAATTTCCGGGATATTATTTCACGGGAGATGGAGCAAAACGTGATAAAGACGGGTATTACTGGATCACAGGGCGTGTGGATG